>NZ_JBBPHP010000004.1:0-329857 GCF_038039535.1 Catalinimonas locisalis
CCCTTAATCGCTGTGATATCCGTTGCGATCTTGATCACTTTCACAATATTGCCAACAGAATCCCGTACCGGGGTGTAAGCTGCCTGGAGCCAGACTTGCTTTCCATCACTTCTCAGACGAGAATACTCTCCATTCTGAACCTCTCCATTGGCAAGGTCCTGCCAGAATTTTTTATATTCATTACTCGCCGCATACCGTGGTTCGCAAAAAATCTGATGATGCTCTCCCTTAATATCAGCCAGATTTTCAAAACCCATGGTATTTAGGAAATTCTGATTTGCCGATACGATAGTCCCATCGGGCTCAAATTCTATATAGGCCCAACCTGTATCCACTGCTGCCTGTATATTTTCTCCCTGCTGGCGTGCACTTACCATATCTGTGATACCAGTAGCGATCTTGACGACTTTTATCACCTTTCCATTTTCATCCTGTATGGGGGTATATGAGGCACTTAACCAAACACGCTCACTATCTTTGGTGAGACGGTCAAACTCACCTGTACTGACTTCCCCCTTTTGTAAATTAGCCCAATGGTTTTTATAGCTGGCTGAGTTAGCATACTCGGGTTCACAAAAAATACGATGGTGCTTACCAATAATTTCGCTTTCATCCTTATAACCCATGAACTTACAGAAATTATCATTGGCAGTGAGGATAGTACCATCAGGTAAAAACTCAATAGCAGCAAAACCAGTATTGACAGCAGCCTGTATGTGATCCGCTTTTTCTTTGTTTTCTTTTTCCTCGGTAATATCTCTTATAAATGCAGTATATTGCAGTTCATCTCCTATTTTTACCTTGGTCAAAGATAGACTTCCCCAAAACTTACTCCCGTCCTTACGCACCATTTCCAGATCATGGCCTTTGCCTACTACTTTGCTTTCTTCGGATTTGACATTTGAGTCCACATACTGGTCGTGAGCATTTTTATACGCTATTGGCAAGACCATTTTCATATCCTGACCTATCACTTCTTCCTTGCTGTAGCCAAACATGCGCTCAGCTGCTGCATTGTAGAAAGTAATAATTTTGTCAGTACTGATAGACACTACTGAATCTAAAACCTGCTCCAGTACCTCATCTTTTTGCCGGATGGTATTTTCAATTTCTTCCTGAGCTACCTTCACCTGCTCATGCAGCGCTGTCATTTCCTGTAGACGTTGCTCCAACGTTTCTTTCTGCGCTTTTAATTCTTTAATCGTAGGGGAAGTGGATTGACGATTTATGGTCTTTTTCTGAGAAGTAATTTTCTTTTTAGTCAAAGGCTTTTTTGCTTGGGAGCCTTGTTTAGTTTCAGATTTCATATTGATAAATGATTAGTATCCGATAAATCTATTTGGAATTCTGGTTTGTATCAGGTGTAAGAGAGGTAAAATGACCTCTTTATCTCCCTGTATAATATTTACTGATGGTAATACTCAACTTGTTATTCTCTATTGCAGCCCTTGAACACAATTGAAAAAATAGCGCTATCATGAGTATTCTGTATAGTGCTCTTTATTTTGTTTATAATTTGCCTGATCTCGTGTTTCAATTTGAAGTATTAATAGTTATAAAATCAATTATCGTAAAAGTAGAGTGCAAGCATTTAAAAAATTAGTTAAACAAGCAGGGATACTAACACCGAGCGTAAAGTTTGAAAAAGTGAAAGAGGTATAAGTAGATTAATTATAATAATAGTTTAAATAATTATATTAATGTGCTATGGTAAGTAATATCCCTTACCTATAAATAGTTAAAAAATTCAGGTATTTCTAAGCATGGGAAAGCTAAGCAGGAAGATTGTCGGGTAAGAACTGGTCTCTAAAACAATAATATGAGGGAACAGATTAGATAAATCCTTTTGGAAGCATTTTTTTTACTTGAACACCCACTCAAAAGCCTTCAAAAAAATTTAAATTTTAAAGGCCTTTGAGGGTATTGTTAACAACTATTCACCTATACTTTTTTCAGATGTGATAGCTCATAGAAATTACTTACATTCATTTTTCTCAGGATATTCGCCCGATGATTTTCAACGGTACGCAGGCTAATATGCAGTTTGCTGGAAATCTCTTTATTGTTATTTCCTTTCAGTACTTCCTGAAGTATTTCATTTTCTCTGGTGGTAAGTTTAGTAGCTCTACCATCCAGCTCTTTTTCTCGCTTTAATTCTGATAAACCACTGATCAGTGACTCAGTGACCATATTGTTTACATAACGCTCTCCATTGAAAATAGCTTTCAGACCAGCTTTGAACTCTTCCAGGGAGCTTGACTTAGGCACATAACCATCCACTCCTCTGGTAAGAGATTCTGTTACTAAATAACTGGTCAGATGCATGGAAAATACCATGATTTTTGTCTGCGGGTATTTTTCTTTGATAAAATCTATAAGGGCGAGCCCATTTTCTCCTTCTAAAGTCAGATCCACAATCGCTAAGTCAAAATGATTGTTCTTTAGCGCATTTTTAGCTTCCACAATATTTGTGGTATAATCTACCTGGCCAATTTCTGATTCTGTTTTTGCTAGTAGAGTAATCAGTTCTCCGATGATCTGGTGATCATCCACTATCAATATGCGTTTTTGATTTGATTGCATTTCCTGCGTAAGCATTTATTTAAAATAATGGATTTAAGTAATAAGTGAAAATATGCTATGTAAATAAGCAAAAACCACAAGTGAAATGTAAGTATATCATGCAGCCAGCTTACTTCTCAATTTCTAAAGCTATTAAAGTCTGGATTCGGGTAATATGATCTTTGATTATGTGCTGAGCTTCTTCTTTTTCCGCTATGGTTTTCGGAATGTTTTTGTTATTTATAAGGTACTGCTTCAGTTCTATTTCATTAAGCATCGCTAACATTGCCGATAGATTATGTCTTGTTTTACTGTAGGAGGATTGGTCATCAGTCTGTATTGATAGACTTAAAGACTCCATCTGGGTATCCAAATCGTCCTTAAAAGATTTCAGTAAGCTTTTTAAATGTTTTGGTTCAGCATTAAAGGTAGATTTGAGATTGTGAAAAAGCTTAGTCTGGGGGGAATTTTGCTCCGCATATGTGTCCAAATCCGGTGACTGTTTCCTGGACCACCACTTGAGTTTTTGATACAAAAGTGAAGGGTCTATAGGTTTAGGTATGATATCATTAAAACCATTTTTGCCTAACCATTCAGGATTAGAAATATCCTCCAGAGCAGTAACTGCGAGTATGATATTTTTAGCATCAATTTCCCCCTGCTTTTCAGCTTTCCTGATCATCCTGGTAGCTTCATCGCCCTGTAAACTGGGTAAAAAAATGTCCATTAGAATAATGTCAAACTTCCTTTTGTAAAGTATCTTAATAGCTTCCAGCGCATTGTCTACAATGTGCAGATCAAACTTCCATAGCTTTGCGTATGTGGAAAGTAATTTCTGATTGAATTCCAGATCTTCAACATAAAGAATACTCACCCCTTCCAGTGAAGCTTCAGCCACAGCAAGATCGCTCTGTAAGAAACCGTGGCTTTCATTACCGGAAGCGGAGCGCAGTTCAAGATCTACTTTAAATTTGGTTCCTCTCTGCACCTCGCTTTCTACTTTGATAGTACCATCAAAAAGGTCTACCAATTCTTTAACGATGGCTAAGCCACAACCACTTCCATCCTTGGTATCGGTATGTACTCTTACAAAAGGCTCAAAAATTCTGGATAAATATTTTTTCTCTATACCGGGTCCTGTATCTTTTACTACCACAGATATGGAGTACCTATTATTATTCAGAGCACTTAGAGCAACGATCAGATCCACACTTCCCTGCTCAGTAAATTTGATAGCATTAGACAAAAGATTGTTGATGATTTGGTATAAGCGATCCGGATCTCCAATTACTTTGACATCATCTATATTTAAAAATTCATGTCTGAGTTCAATGTTTTTATCAGAGGCGTGGAAATGAAAAGCATTTATACAATTTTTTAGTAGCCAGGAAAGCATGAAAGTACGCTCCTCTAATTTAATTTTCCGCTGTTGAAGACTTGATAAATCCAATAGATTATTAACAAGAGACTTGAGATGGTTAGCTGAAAAATCCAGCGTTTCCAGAATCTCAGCCTGAGGAATAGGATTCAACTGGTTTTTGAGCAGATAAACCATTCCCATCAATGAGTTAAGAGGTGTTTTGATATCATGGCTCACCATAGAAAGAAACTTGTTTTTTTCCTCAATCAGGTCCGCCAGTTCTTTGTTAGCACTTAGAAGCTGATCTTCATATTGTTTTCTGTCGCTTATATCCCGGATAATGCCCAATAGCCCTGTAAAATTATCTATTCCATCTGTGAGGGGTGTAATCGCAATTTCTCCCCAGATTTTTTTACCATCTTTCCTGATCAATGGTGTTTTCCAGGTTCTCACTGCAGGATTAAATTTCTGTTTAACATTCTCCTGCAGGCTAATCCCATAAATCATCTGTGCTTCTTTGATAGTTTCTTGCGTGACTATCTTATCCAGCGGTACTGATAAGATTTCTTCTTCCTTATACCCCATTACATCATACACAGCAGGGTTTATGTAGGAAAGCTTAAGTTCTTTGTCCAGCAAAAAAATAATATCACTAGATCCCTCTGCCAGCATGCGGTACATCTGCTCACTTTCGCGCAGCTTATTATTTGCTATTACCTTATCGGTAATATCAATCCCTATGGTCTGAATTTCTTTGAGCTCTCCATTTTCATCCAGTATTGGATAATCGGTAATACGATGCCAAACTGAATTGATACCGTCATCATAAATCTTATGAATGTCTGATAGCGTTTTCTTATGTTTAGTTATTTTTTCAAGCTTTACCTTTACTTCATTACGAACGTACTCGGGAATTATATCTAAGAATTTAGTCCCAATGAGTTCTTCTCCTTTCTTCTTAAAAAATCTTGCGTATGCCGCATTTACAAAGGTAAGTGTAGTGTCAGGTTTGAAGCGAATAATCATTTCATCCAATGAGTCTAACACCTCTCTGTAATTTGCTTCAGCAGCAATCAGGTTGAACTGCGAGACTCTAAGGTCAGTAATGTCATGCAGTATACCATACACCTCCTGGTTAATAATAACATTGGCAGCATAAATATGCTTAACCGGCTTTTCCGGATGTATCAACCTATAGGTACATTGAGTATTAGGCTCTCCCGAGAATATTCTACGTACTACGCCTTCTAAGTGCTTTTTATCCTCGGGATGTACAGTACTAAGAAAATCTTCAACTTTATGAAAACGGTCTCTGCTCAGATACGCAACCTCTTCCCAGTTATCAGAAAACTCCATAAAGCTCTTTTCATGGTTCAGATACCACCAGGCAACCTTTACATTCTTTTCCAGTACATTTAAGATATTGTTTTTCTTCTTCAGGCTCTGGTCCATCTGCTGGGTAAAAGTAGCATCCACGCGTACGTGATTTTCACCTGAGTTCCTTTTACTCACTTCTGATACAGTCCCCCAGATTGCGATCACCTCATCGTTTTTTATGATCGGAAAGAACTTGAAGGAGTTGTGAGACACCTTTTTGTGGACAAATGAGACCAGACGCCCTTCAAATTCTATCATTCCTCTGATAGAATAAATGGAATTCTCCAGGCTATAAAAAACGTCCAGATCTTCCGGATAAATTAGCGTGCGTAATTCTTCAAGTGAATAGGGCTTGTCTCTGTACGGCAATTCCAACTTAATATGGTTGCTTTCATTCATGTAGCAAACATTATTCTTCAGATCAAAGTACCAGATGCCTACATTTTGAATTTTTAAGGCATTGACCAGAAAATGTTTATCCTCCAGATTAACAGGGTGCTTTTTGTTTTCTTCAGAAACCGGCCAGAATTTTAGCAGAAAATACTTCTTATGCTCCACCTCAATCTCCTGAACATAAACCTGTAGCTCGCAATCTTCCTTTTCAAACTGACAATATTTCCATTGAAAGAAAACAGGGGACTGTTTAAATTTTTCTATAAAAAAAGCATTGTTCAATAATTGTTCACCGACGATATTACTTTTGCTTAAGGCTTCATTTTGATAGACAATTTCCCGGGTCTGTGGGTTGACTAATAATATGGGCAAGTGCATTTTATTTAAAAACAACTTTGCCCAATTTTCTTCAGATTTTATTTTCTCACTGTCACTGTTTTGCTTACGCAATTGAAGAATAATTGAAGCAAGCTCATCTTTAGTCTTTTGCCTTAAGTTACCAGCAGAATCATCACTCATTTTATTAAATACAAAATTTTAACCTAAACACTGAGACATTTAAAAACGGAACGTTAAATATATTGTTTAAAGTTTTTATAATTTAATTAAACACAATAATATTTAATAAATTTGCCTTTCCTCCAGAATTTTTATGGAATAATTTCTTAAAATTTTAGGATAGCCTTAATGTTATTCAATATAAGGTATTTCCGACAAGAGTCGTAATAAGTCACTACCTTTTGGGGAAAGAATAATGAGGGGGAGATTGTTTAAGCTTATGCAAAAACCTCTTAGTGTAAAGTAAATTTTAGGAGGTAAGTTTTAATAACTCCATTCTGTAGAAAGATAAGCCAAAGTACCATTGAGAAGATACTTTGGCTTAATTGAAGAGAAAATCAATGACTTAGGAGCCTCACGCTTTATCATAGAAAACACGATGTATTATCGCATTATCAGTTAATATACTATGCAAAGTAACTTAATTCAATCAAAATGACCTTCAGATATAATTTACTAATCAATTAAATTTCCAAAATACAGCGCATTCAAAAACAGTTTATTGGTGCCCAGCCACATCCCTCGAAAGTTAGGGTTATCAGCAAAAAGTATTACCCTTCCTTTCCCTTGATTACTGACCAGTAAAGAGGCAGTGTTTGAGAGTTTGCCGAGGTTCTCAGCGGAAATATAACCACTTAACAGGGGCTGAGAAACATATTGCGCAACTGTATTGTAAGGCACTTTGCTCAAAGCAAACAGGGCATCACTATTTTTATACACGGGTATAGCCCGGCGAGTGTAGCCGTAGCCTAAGGGATGGGTAATGTCCAGGTCAGCCATATAAATAGAGCCCCGAATGGCTTTAGCCCCTTCTCTTTCTCTGGCGTCTTCGTAGTTGAAGCGCTGTGCAGGAGCTTCAGTTGTATCTTCAAGTAATTTGGCATCAGAAAGTTGCTGGTCAATAGCCCACTCGGCTGCTCCTTTGAAAGTGATTAAAGTTCCTCCATCATTAACCCACCTTGAAAGCTTTTCCACCTCTGATTTAGCCAATCTACTGTAGTTTCCATTTACCATGACCACTGCTGAATAATCATACAGTGAGAGGGTAGACAAGTTACTGGCCTCAACTTTGGTCAGCGGCAGCCCCACCTGGTCTAGTAAGAACCACACTTCACCCACTTCGGTAGATTGAATACCTTCACCGGTCAGGATCAACACCTTAGGTTCTTCTATGGTCTGCAAATTGTTGCTTCCCAGATCAATGCCTTCCGAGCTAAATCCCGTAGCAGTAGTATAAAAAGGAACTTCAAAACGTTCTGCGGCAGTGCGGATCAGTGCGTAGACGGAGTCAGTTGACATTGACTGCACCTGCAAAGGAATAGAAATAGCGCCTCTGTTAAATTGCCTTGTACCATTGGCACTTTGAGCACGAAACGGTTTCATAGCCACCTGGGCAAGTACTTCATGATCCAATAAATATTGCAAAGCGGCCGGGGCATTGTAGTCTGTCCAATCCATCAAATAAGCATAGCTACTTTTCTGAATGGCAGGAATATTAATTTCAGGAACACTCTCCAACTGCCTACCCAGGGGTAAGTTGCCAGTCCGGATCTCTGCATGCGGAAGTCCATAGGACAGCACCATGGTCCAGGCTGAAGCATCATAAAATACACTGTCTACAAATTCGGTCCGGCGTTCAAAAATAGAGGCAACTAGTCTATATTGTGCCTGCTCAGTGGGTACTACATAAGCATTACCAGGTACAAACTGCTGTCCGTTGAGGCTAACTTCCTCTTCAAGTGCATAAACTTTGATTTTGTGTCTGAGCAAAAGTTCTGTAAACCTGTTCAGACGGTTGGCATCGTCAGGTTCTCCATAGACATAGGCTTTTACGGGATTTTTCCCGGCTTCGGTCAGAGCAGAGTTATAGAACTCCCTCTGGTATTCCAGCAGGGTTTGCTTATTTTCCACTGCGCCCCTTACAGTAGCCAGACCGGTTACCAAATGATTTCTAACGGTAAAAGGAAAAGTGAGGATTCCGGTCGTGCTCTCCTGTCGGTTCCCCCGTGAGCTAGCCTGCTCAAAGGTGGCTCCTACTCCTCCTTGAAAATCCGGATAAGTAGAGCCATAACCGGGATAAAAGTTATCAAATATTTCTTTGGTAAAGTACAGTGAACCTAAACTATCTAGTGCTTCAGCTTGATAGCGGGCCAATAACACATTCAATTCTTCATACTGTCGACGAGGTACCAAGGGGTTTTCTGAGCCCAGTGGAGGGCTGGGTTCAAAATAATAGGTAGAGTTGGTTCCCATTTCATGAAAATCTATGACCACATTGGGCAGCCACTGATGATAAAAATCCAGTCGGGCGCGACTCTCTACATGCGCAGCAGGAAGCCAGTCGCGGTTCAGGTCAAACCAATAATGGTTACCTCTCCCCCCCGGCCATACTTCGTTGTGCTCCCGGTCTTGTGGATCCGCTACCGGCGGATTCGCCCGATGCATATTTACCCAATTGGCAAAACGATCGCGCCCGTCCGGGTTTTGTGCAGGATCTATGAAGATCACTGCTTCTTCCAAGTAAGAACTAACCTCTTCCTCCTGACTAGCTGCATAATAATAGGCAGTAAGCAAAGAAGTTTCCAGTCCTGATGCTTCATTTCCGTGCACATTATATGCCAGATGGATGAATATAGGTTGTTCCTCCAAATCAGGCAAAGGCTGAGCAGGATCAGCCAATTGTAGATGATTCTGCCTTATTTCTTCAAGATTAGCATGGTTTTGAGGTGTAGTGATGGTGACAATCGCCAGGGGGCGTAGTTCATTGGTTTGCCCTATCTTTTGGAAAGTCACCCGCTCTGATGCGCTGGCCAGTTCTTTCAAATACGCGATAGCCAGATCGTAGCGCGTATGACGCTCACCTATGGGATAGCCTAAAAATGACTCCGGACTAGGAATATTGGAGTCAAACTGCTCCCCTTCAGGAAAATAGTAGTCATGTTGTGCATAGGAAGCAAATGACAATAAAATCAATAATAGGGTTATTAAACTGTTTGGGTATTTCATTAAGCTATAGTTCCTCATAGTACGTTGTGATAAAAATTTCTTTAGCAGTAAAATTATGATTTTGTATGAGTATTCTAGAAAAGACCCTCTTTTCTTTCAGATTTCCACAAATGAGCTCATACAGTATCAGCCTGAACTGTTAAGTTACATGTTGCACTTAGTTCTGCATTGTGAGTAGGGTGTATAAGTTCGTAGCCAATTATAACTATTCCTGCTTTGACTCCATAAATCCGGAGGTTCTCAAATTAACAATGTGTACCCTTTAGAATTATTTCTTACTCAAAAAATAGCCAGACTGACATATTGACAATTAAATTTAAGAAGGGATTCATTTTCTTTCACAAAGCCAAGGCCATGCAGCCATTATAGTAACCATTTACCTGAAATATACCGAATTCATCTTAAGTGAAATTAACCAGGATGAAATCCCTAGCCGTATAGATCCTTTATCTTATTTACATGAGCAATAACTATCATTTCTCAATTTCATTAATAAACAAAAAGCATTTTATAACCTTGTATACTCTGAAAGCCATTTTTTAAATTTTAAATCTTGTTTTAAATACATTTTTCTATGAGCAAGCAAGTAGGTGATTTTTTAATAGACCGAATCCACGAATGGGGTATTTCCCGCATTTATGGTTATCCGGGTGATGGAATCAATGGCATAATGGGTGCTTTGGATCGTGTCGATGGCAAAGCAGCATAAGTAAGGCTTATAGTTATCATACTCAACATATCAATAGGAAGCATATGGCTTCAGGTATTACACATACCGAATGGGCTTAGCGGAAGCCAGCAGGCTTATGGCGGTCTTCCAATCCGGGAGCACATCAGCATCAATCGTGAGGGTACGAATCTCCCTGGCTATGCTTTTACTGGCTTTCATCGCTTGCAGATGGGCACCGCTTCCGGCAAATTCTTTCAGCTCCTGCTCATTGTTCCACAAGGTCATGGTGTAGTGTTTCATCCAGAAGCCCCTCTTCTTCATCTGCACACAATTCGTAGCCCGAAGCTGCCGAAGAATGTACATAGCGTTTTTGGAAAGCACAAAAAACTTAAAAGGACTTTTTAGCTCAATAGATGTGATGGTGACTTTCATGCGTTTATAGAATTTCTTCGCATGAAGATAAAAGATTTTACGCTACAAAACAGCCACACATTGACTTTACGCTTTCTCCAGGGTGAAGAGTGTGATTTCCGGCCTTACATTAAACCTAACCTGCCACAGATGTCCTAAGGCCCGGTTGATATACAAAGTTCTGCCATCTTCCAATCCAATTTTTCCTGCGGTATATCTTCTGTTCTTTACCGGCAACATAGGAGGCTCCAGAAAGGGAGGCTTACACTGCCCACCGTGCGTATGTCCCGACAATATCCAGCTCTGGTAATTATTCCATACCGGCTCATCGGCTACATCGGGATTGTGACAGAGCACAATATTGGCCTGGTTAGGGTTTACCTTCTCCATTACCTGACTGGGGTTGAAGTTAGTCCCCCAGTAATCATCCAGACCAATGAAATTGAGACCCGCACGAGAAGCCTGAGCATTGCGCAGAATTTCAATGCCCTGATTATGCAGAATATTCACGATCTTTTCTGCCACCTCAGGTTCCGACCAATTATAACCATAATCATGATTGCCCAATATGCCCAGCGTGGCTTCCTTCCCACGTACAGCATGGGCAAATACCTCTTTCAACTGCTCCAGTTGCTCTTCTGATTCGTAGCTGACGAAATCTCCGGTGTACACCACATAATCGGGAGCCAGCTTCTGGGCTTCCCTGAAGGAATCAATGAGGTAGTTGCGGTCAAAGCGGTTGCCCACGTGGATATCGCTGATCTGCATCAGTCGCTTACCTTCTAAAGTATCCGGCAGATGTCTGATGGGCATCTTTAGCTGCACAAACTCCAGCCAGAAAGGCTCTACCTGCCAGGTATACAAACCTGTACTCAGGCCCAGCCCTCCCATTGCTACCGTTCCTTTCAAAAAACTTCTTCTGTTCATCTTGCTACACTCACTGAGATTATGTCCTAGTCTTTTGGCAGCATTAATCATGCCTTACCAGGCATAGCAAACTCCCCATCTTTCTGCAAGTCTCTGTTTCACCCTCGCGACTAGCTCAAATTTATTTCAGCTTTCGCCCTGGAATTGAAGTTTACAGATACGTATAAAGTTTGAAACTTGACTTGATCTAAATGCTTTAATTCCATTGCAGAACAGCATGCTAAAGCCAGAGGGTAATATCTAAAAACTACGGGCTATATTAACCCCCATGCGTACTCCCCATTCACGGATCTTGGAAGATACTTTCACTGAAGGCGAATAGTCTTCTTCTTCGCTGCCAAATCTGTATTTCGCTCCGGCATACAACTCTAAATGCCACTTCTGGCTAATCTCTGCATTTTTTCCCACCAGTATACCAGGACTTATCTGTTTACTGGTAATTTCGGGGGCATTATAGTTTTCTCCCGAGGGAATTATCTTTCTCCTGAGCAGTTCTACAAAGAAAGCGCTGTAGAATGAAGATGATCTTTTTTCAGCATTGAAGTAATATTTAACTTCTGGAACTATGGTTGTAAAAAAATCAGCGTCCGCATCGGTACTTCTTCCATCAGAACCAAAATTGTTAAGCAGTAATTGTACCCCCACATCCTGACGGATTATTCTTTCGTAGCCAATGCACAGCGAGTAAGGTAAAAAGGAAACTGGCAAAACAAATGCTCTTCCTATAATTACGTTATTTTGTCCCAATACTGTTTGCCATGTACATATGATGAACAATAAAGTGGATAATAGTGTAATGCCTGCTCTCGTTTTCTTCATATAATTTTTAACATAGTTAATCAGTACCCTTCCCTACCGCATTTCGAGCGCAGCGTAAACTTGTGGTGAATGGCATGTTTAACTCCAAGTTACGCTTCGTATTCCATACCGGGCTAAACTTGATGTAGAGTATATTTTTTTTATCCTTAATCAATTAGTTTACTTTCTAATAGATTCAGTGAATTATGTACACCTTCATCAACTAAAGTCCCTTCAATTTTAACTTTATTTAAATTATTAAGCCTTTTTTCGTCAGACTTACTGGCGAAGAAAATCACAATCTTACGACTCTGGTTTTTATATTGAATATTGGAAGTCACATAATAATGCCCCCCATCTGCACCAGTTGAAAGCACGTTAAAGTCTGTCAATTCCAACCTAATTTTATCATCCATCTTTTCTTTATTTATAGTAACGGTTTCCCCCTTACTGCATTTTGAGTGCAGCGGTAAATGTGGTGAATTATAAGCCCATCTACATTTACAATTCGCCCTCCATACTGGGCAAAACTTGAAGGAGAGGAATTTGGCATAGACCTTATTCAAATTTAGTTGTGTACTTGCTCTTTTCCAGAAATGTGGCCGGATCAGTTACTTCAAGGATTTCTTTTATCGCCAGCGGCTTATCTTTTGCGTGATCATAGTAAGACCGGCAAATCTTGTAACCTACATAATATCCCATATCCTTCGGCCACGCTTCGGAATCAGCATTGTAAAACCAATCCGATTGGTCATATGCATACATATTTGCTTTGAACCGCCTCCATACTTCCTGTTCGTTTGCATCTCCATAGTTTAATGCAGCCTCACTCACAGCCCCACCGTTGGTAACTCCTTTACCATGGGTAACGATATCTACCAGAAATACAGCAGCCCCTTCATTGATAGCATTATAAAGTAAATTATAGTCATTATCTACCGGAGGCAACTGCTGAAAATGTGCCTGTTCATGAAGCACTATATTATGAATGTGGCTAATGGGTTGAAAGAATCGTAACCAGGGGCTATTATCCCACTCATCCAATACGGCTTCATCTGACAAAGCGAACATTTCAGTTCCTATGTACAATCCACCTTTAGGCATAGATCTTCCGGCAGAATTGAAGAAACCGATACAAAAGTAGGTATCATGAAACTCAAAGTCAGGATAAAGCGCTTTAGCCTGTCTGAAATACTTGTAGATGCTGTCTTTGTTCTTCTCAATGCTTTCGGTATTGTTTCGGATGGATGCCAGAAACTTTGGATACTGCCTGAGCACTGCCAGGTATTCTTCTTCTATATTTTTTTTATTTTCTCTTTGTTCGGCTTCAAAATATTCTTGCAAAGCACTACTGGCCTTACTGATATACAAATCATGGAGCATTTGTATAGTATCTTCTTTGCTCTCTGCCTCGGGCAACTGATCATACATTGTCCAGAAGTTGCTGATATCTGAGGTAATGATTCTTGCCTCTTCAGGATGGGAAGCTCCCTCCTGCCCAAAAACAGTATGTTTAACTGTAAAGAATAGGCAGCACAAAGCAATTGAAATTTGCCATCTTTTCATGATAGGTTATGGTTAAATGTAATCACAGACTTTACCGGTTTACTAATTGAGATTAAGAGAAGATAATTTATTTTCTTCCCAACAAAATTTTTCTTGCTGGTTCCCTTGATGGTGCAGCCTGCTCATTTACTAGCTGTAGTGTTTGTTTCAATGTTAAAAAACCATTTTATCAATACTGCACAGTAGTTGTAATGCCTATACCTGTCCCAAATGCCATTTTACCTACTTCCCTCCATTTTCCCTGACTTGTTGTTCTGGTTATAGTAGGACTTGCAGCACCTGAAATATCTGTAGAAAAGAACAGGCCATGATCTCCCATATCTTCAATCCATTCCATGGAAACAAAAAAATCATCTTCTACCACAATGTTGTACTGGCTTAGATCAACTGTTAATTTACCTTCTTTCATACTGCTGGTTACAATAATATTTTCTTTCAGAATATTCTGATCGGGTAATCCATTCCTGAGGTTATAAAAGTTGATTCTAAACTTAAAAGTATTGTAATCATTATCAGTGATATAAATGCTAAAATCTTTGATGAATGTAGGTCTTCTTTTGGTTTTAATAACAATGCCCATTTCATTGCCCAGTAAATTAGCGTCAAACCCAGTTTTGTTATTTCTAGATTCAGTCTCATTACCCAGTATTCTTTCTCTTAGCTTTCGTCCCTTAAATTTTTCCCCATAAACAAAAACCTCATCCATTTGATAAGCTGCTTCATCTAAAGTTATTTCAGATTCATTACCCATAAGTTGTTTGAATTCCGCGACCTTAAATGTCTTGCTTTCATACCCAACCATGGAGATTCTTAGCTCGTTATCATCATATTTTTCATCAATAATAAGCTGAAATTTACCATTACTATCTGTTACTGTTCCTACATTTTTTCCCACTACTCCGACATTGACATAGGCCAATCCTTTCATAGATTTACCATCTTTGATGATACCTTCAATGGTAGGTTGTCCTACAAGATTGAAACTTATGAGGAGTAAAACTGAAATCAATACAATTCTGTGTAGCATATCTTTTCTCTGATAATATCCTAATTGACTTAATTATCACCCTACTGTATTATGAGGGTAGCGGAAACATAGGGTGAAATATACAATCTTCATAAAAGAAAGCATGGCAAATGCGCTTTAGGGAGAGCGATTTCATTCTATCCGCTTATATCTTGATGGGTCTTTAAGCACCAATGCCCATGGTCCTCTCTTCGCAAACCCTCCTAATTTTTCATCCGAAGGATCAAACCTGTACAGGAATACCGGACAATCACTCAAATCATCAAAAGGAGAGTCGGTATTGGTAGGATAAGAATTAATGACCAGTATCTTATCTTGATATGCTTCCAGACTGTTCAATATATTAGCCAGACCTCCGCTCCTGCTATTAAGCATAGTATGTCCAAAACCAAACTGTCCTAAATAGACCTCATTGGTCGTATCTAATTCCATAAATGTCTGCGCCATCAGGCGATCCCGCTTCTCCATGCCGGAAATAAAGGAATTGTTAGCAAGGATTTTGTCAATCACTTCCTTGTTTTTATCATCCGGTAGAGGTAGCCTAGATATGCTTGCTCTGAGAGCATAAATATATGTTTTGATATCCCTTTCCACCCCAATGGTATCTAAGCGGGTCTTCACTGAATCCCGAAACGCTGCCAGCTGAGGATGATCTGAATAATTGGATAAAAGAGAATACAGTGTAGCTGAAACTCCCGGTTCTCTTTCTAAATCAAGCCCATGCACCTGTAATTTTTTATGGCTATCCAGCCCCAGATTGTAGTCATACAACTTTTTCATGTTCAAATAAAACTCCTCATAATTGCTAAATCCAGGAGAAGTAAACCCAAGATACCATTCATCTCCGGTCTGTAAATATTGGTTATACAGATAAGCCTCGGCACGACCAAACTCAATCAGTAGATGTCTTACCCCAAAGTTTTTGTTCAAATACATCAGTAGTTCAGCCTGCATGATATAGTTAGCCTCTAAATAGTGCATCTCCCCGAACATGATGATCTTTTTATCCTGAATATCTTCGTTGAAGAGATCATAATGTTCAAAAACAGGACGCTCCAGGTCTACACAATAGACCGTATCCTGCGCAAAGAGAGAAGTAGCGGTTAGTAATAGGCTAAGTGTTATGAATAAAACAGATTGCATACGCATGTTATTTCGTATTGAAATGGGGCCAGCTACGGTTTACTGAATTTGAGAGAAAGTATTTTACCCTTCCCTACCCTACCGCAAGTTTGAGCGCAGCGGAAACTTGTGGTGAATTACAAGTTTATCTACATTAACACTTCACCTTTCATAATGGGCTAAGTTTGAGGTAGAAAGGTAAAATCAGTTTTTCTAATGAGATTCCTCATTCAATTTTTGGATTGTTCCACTCATGGAATCAAATAAGAAAATTCTATGGAAACTAGTATTATAGTTTTTAGATAATGTTTTATCGTTAATAAAAGAAAAATCTCCTGCCTTTCCGATACCTGAGGTGAATAATAGAAGCCATTGTTCTTGTATTGTCTTATCTTCATAGTATTTCAGTTTATTTTCCTTTTTCGCAATTGCTTTATCTAAGATTTCTTGATCAAACTCACCTACAATCCATGGTTCCCCGTATGAAATTGTTATTAAATCATGTGGAGATGTCTTTCTAACTGCTTTAATAAATTTAAGATTTGCAGGGTGATGATTTTCAAACAATAACTTTAGTTCTTCTACAATTTTTAAAGAGTCTTTCCTTTTAATTTTTATTGAGGTGAATTCAATTTCATATATTCCACCATATATTGCATTGTATTTGTTTGTGTTGAGTAATTCCTCTGTGCGTTTAAATATATTTTCTATCTTTCCTCTTCTTTGTTTGTCTTCAAAGTCTAAGATTATTTGACTTAATTCTATACCTATTTTCTTTCTCTCTGATGAAACAATAAAATCAGGGCACTCCCTAACTCCTTCTATAATTCTTAATGGTTCTTTAAACTCACAAATAAACTTTGCTAAAATGAAAAGCTCGTCATTGGTCTTTTTTTTATCAGAATCAGAAAGCTCAGAGGCTTCAACCAAACTAAACCAAGGAGCTAAAATATTATGTAAGGCTTCTTTCCTTATTTTGAACGTTTCTATTTCATCTTTTACTTGCGACTGTCGTATCCTCATTTGTCAAATTTAAACATTATTGTCTTCATTGGGCTAAATAGATTTTGTTCTTGCATAATTACATCTATATGTACCTTCCATCCCCAAAAAGATAAAGCATTTCTGAAATTTTAACAATTTAGCGGAAAGGGTATTTTTACCCTTTTTGCTTTTTCTACATTCCACCTTTTCATGGAGTGTAAGAAGCCTGTCGTTTTTCCTTTGGTCAGGTAGAAAAAATGGCAAAACAGCGCTACATGCCCATTGAAATTACAGATTCAGTACACCTGCAGTGCTGCATGTCCACTGAACTTACATGCTCAGTACATCTGCAGCGTCGTTTGTCCTATGATCCATGCGTCTCAATGCTGTTGCAGCACTGTTTCTCCACTGATCCAACTGTCTCAATGCCCATGCAGCACTACATCACCCCTCATCCAACTGTTTTAGTGGACTTGCAGCACTGCATCACCTCTGGTCTGAAGGTTTCAGTCAGGATGCAGCATTGCATTGACAGTGATTTTCTGTACAGGTAAGTTTTATGGCTCTTTGGCCGATCAAAATTCGCTTAATCTACTGATCTTCAGCCTCTCTAAACAAATAAAAACCACAATGGTAAAGATGAAATCCAAAGCTATCCCTCAGCGGATAGAAGATGCCCGGTTGCTTATCCGCGGAGCGATGAGCATGCCGACCGTAAGCCAGGAACTGGCAAAGGTAGGTTACCCCCTCAAGGAATTGCAGCGGGCCAATACTATGATAGATAATGTGGTGGCCCTTCAGACAGACAAAAACTCCAAACACGGCTTACAACTTAGTGCTTCGGAGCAGTTCAAGAAGGATCAGGCAGACGCCTGGGAGATATACACCTATCATGTGAAGTCGGCTAAGCTGGCCTTACGTAATGATGTGGGCAAACAGAGACATCTGCAACTGGATGTGCCCCGCAAGCGTAACCTTGCCGGATGGATGGAGCAGGCCCGTTATTTCTATAAAGAAATACAGCTATTGCCCGACAGCTTTGTGGCTATGGGAGTCACTGCGGAGGAACTGGCGCAGGCACAGGCCATGATGGAAGCTATCGCTGATACCCACAGAAGCTGTAAAGGCTTGCAGGGTGAAGCACAGATGGCTACCCAATTGCGTAACATCGCGCTGAAAGAAATGGATGAGTGGGTGCGCCGCTTTACCAAAGCCGCCCGCCTCGCTCTGGACGAGCACGACCAGTTGCTGGAAGGTTTAGGCCTGCTGGTAAGGAGTAAGTAATCAGGGTTAAGCAGCTTTGTCAAAGCTTTGAGCTTTGACAAAGCTAGCCCCAGAAGCTAAGTACTGGTGAGGAACAAATAATTTACAGACCTGGCAAATCTCAAAGATTTACCAGCTCTCAGAAGCTATTCATTGGCATTCCAGACGTCGTGGGTAGTTTTCCAGCTTCCGTCGGGCTGTCGCTTAAGGATGTTCAGGTATTTGGAGGTGGAGGAAGTAGTTTCTCCTCCGCCTTGGGGCGTCAGCGTAACGGTAGCCTCTCCCCTGCCATAAGCCATATCTCCCGAGACTTCCACTTCTTCGTAATGGCTGTCCAGCGTCACTTCGTAGTCATCAAAAATAGACTGGTAATAGTCCTGCACTGCTGCCCTGCCTGTCCTGGCAGCTTCTCCGGGAGCCATAAGTATCGCATCTTCGGTAAAATGCTCGGCAATACCCGCAGAATTGCTGTTGTTGAAGGCTTCCGCCCGGGCGGCACTCACTGCGGTGATGGCTTCCACATCTTCAGCAGAACTGACAGTAGTATGCTGAGTTTCGGAAGTGCAGGCAGCACTATAGAGGATGAAACAGAGGGCAAACAGTTTAAATGTAAACGATATACTATGCATGAGAAAGATGATTAGAGAATTCTCCTGCAAAGGTATAAAAACTTATCAGAAGGAAATATGCTTTGGCAGGGCCGGTGGGGGACTCAATAGTATTCTCAACAGAAGAGCAACAAAAAGGAGTGATTCATCAACGCACTAATCTTCTGCCTTGGGAAAATACATGCGACTGGTAGCGCCGGCCTTGGGGTTATTGGATTCAATGGTGAGATCGCCTCCTATCTTTTCCATAAACTCCTTGCTCAAGCTCAGGCCCAGCCCGGTTCCTTTTTCGCCTCTTGTACCCAGGGAGGGCTGCTGAATAACGCTGAAGATATGTTCTATCTGCTCCTCAGAAATCCCTATTCCCTCATCTATCACACTGATCACGATATGCTGCTCTTCCTCATGGGCCGCCAGCACAATGGTTTTGGAACGGGGCGTAAACTTGATGGCATTGTTGAGCAGGTTTCTGGCTACGATATACGCCATCTCTTCATCAGCCTCTATGTAAAGCTCATCGGCACAGTCAATCTTCACCTGAATTTCTTTTTCCTTAAGATGATGTTCATACAGGTCTACTGTTTTCTGCAGCAGATCCTTTACGTTCATCAGTGTGAGCTTGGGCGTAAATCCCCCGATCTGGTTTTTTGTCCAGAGCAGGGTATGTCCTACAAACTCGGTAGTACGGCTGAGCTTAGCCTTCAGGCTGGGCAATAGTTCGTCCACCTCTTCCCGGTTCAGGAGCTTGTTTTCCAGCAGATGTACAAAGCCCTGCAGGGAATCCAGGGGGGAGCGTACATCATGAGATAAGATAGACAGCAAACGATCCTTGACGGTGTTCAGCTTCTGGTATTCATCGTGTTCTTTACGAATCTCCTCATACTGCTGCTCAATGATCAGCGATTGCTGGTAACGTTCATACTTGTTTTTCTGTACCAGATAGCCAAAGAAAGCAGCAAACAACGAAATACTAATCAGGTCAGGCAGTTCGGTGATCAGCTGCCCATTGAACTGCCCCAGGCTGAGGGCATACGCAGTGTATAATAGCAGAATGATTACATTCAGTGCCAGTCCTTTTCTAAAGTACAATCCACTCAGCACATGCAGAAAGAAAATCGCCCCTGTCAGGAAATTGGAGAGGAAAAGATCATAGACCTCAGTGAAGTAATCATTGAGAATTCCTGATAAAACAGCCAGCAGGATCATGGATAGAGAAAGCCACTGAAAGCTCTGGGCAGAACCCCGAAAGTTTTTCACAAGAAAATAAACTACCAGAAAAAAAGCAGTAGTTGAGAGCCTGAACCAGAAGGTAATACTGAAATCAGCCACCCTTATAAACTCAACCGGAAGCATACATAGATTGATAAGCCCTCCTACAAGTGCGCCTCTGCTGAAATTATACTTGTCTTCAGTATAATTATACTGCAAAAACTTTTGCCTCTCCTCTTTGCTTATCGTAAGAAATGAAAATCCTTGACGTTTCTTCTCCAATATCAGATTATTTGTTGTATAGACACCAAATTTTATACCATCGTGGGTAAAATCACCCACTTCACTCTTATATCACTATTTTAAATTAATATACTCCCAATTATAAGATTTGAAAGATATGACACTGTCTTTTATGATGATAACATTAATTATGACTGTAAACTTATCCAAAGAATTAAGAATAGTTTAAACTTAAACGCTTTCCACTTAGTACTATTGCATGATTACTCTTCACAAAACCCGACAAAATACCACTGCTGCAAAGATATATTTTTATCTATATTGAGAATTTGTTTAATTCATGTTTTCTGTAAAAAAGTAAAATCATATACTACTGCTCTATGAAAAAACAGATACATTATTTAACTTTTTTATGCATTTGGCTCACATCCTTTTTTACGGCCTATGCACAAAATATTCCCTCACCCGAAGAGGAAATTGGCTTCCAGATGGGAGCAGATTATAAAATTGCCGATTATACACAAATCACCGATTATCTTAAGCTTCTGGATGAGCGCAGTGATCGCGCCATGATGCAGGAGATTGGCACTTCTGTGCTGGGCAAACCGATGTACGTGATGTTTATCTCCAGCGAGGAAAACCTGCAACAACTGGACCGCTGGAAAGAGATCAGCACCAAAATGGCACGTGCCCGTATTTCTGACGAAGAGGCGCAAAAGCTCGCTCAGGAAGGTAAAGCGATTGTCTGGATAGATGGAGGTATACATTCAACCGAGAAAGCCGCCACTCAGTTTCCTCCTGAGCTGGCCTATATGGTCGTGACTGAAGAAACGCCCGAGATGCAGAAGATCAGAGAGAATGTCATCTTTATGCTGATGCCCAACATCAACCCTGATGGCCTGGATATTGTCGCTGACTGGTATAAGAAGAACCTGGATACTCCTTATGAAACTACCAACCCACCAGTGCTCTATCATTATTATGTAGGGCATGATGACAACCGCGACTGGTTTATGAATACCCAGCCAGAGACCCGTGCCGTAACGAATATGTTGTTTCGTGAGTGGTATCCTCAGATCATCCATAATCAGCACCAGAGTTCACCCCGCTGGACCCGTATCTTTATTCCTCCTTTCTCAAAACCTGTGAATCCGAACATACACCCCAATGTAGTACATGGTGTTAATATGGTAGGCAACGAAATGGCCAGCCGCTTTGCCCGTGAAAATATGCCGGGCGTGGTATCAGATGTTACCTTTACCATGTGGTGGAATGGGGGATTGCGTACGGCACCTTATTACCATAATCAGATAGGCATACTTACCGAAACTTCTCATACTACCCCAACTCCTCGTTTTTACCCGCCCGACTCTTTGCCCAAAACAGTGGGCAATGGCATCCCTACCGATGGTACAGCCATCAATTATCCTGACCCCTGGAAAGGTGGAGAATCACACTTCCGCGATGCCGTGGAGTATATGCTTACCGCGGGTATGGCTACCCTGAGCATTGGTGCCGACCGAAAAGAAAAGTGGCTGTACGATATGTACAAAATGGGAAGAGATGCCATTGAAAATGAAGAAGATGCTTTTGCCTATGTTATCCCTGCCGAGCAGTGGGACAGCGGTGAAGCTTACAATCTGGTGAATATCCTGATGCAGGGAGGCGTAGAAGTTCATCAGGCCAGCCGGGATTTTGAGGCAGGAGGACAATCCTTCAAGAAAGGTGACTTTGTATTGTACGGAGCACAGCCATTTCGTCCTTATGTGAAAGACCTTTTGGAGAAGCAGGAATACCCTGATCTGCGTCTTTATCCTGGTGGCCCTCCTAAAACTCCTTATGATCTTGCCGGATGGACGCTACCGCTTCAGATGGGCGTGGAAGCCGTGAAAGTAGAGGATGAGTTTGAAGCCAGAACTGACGAGCTAGATGAATTTGTAAGCCTCCCTCAGGGTGAGGTGAATAGCGGAAGCTACGGCTATGCCCTTTCTCACCGGGATAACAGCAGTGCTCTGGCAGTGAATAAACTGTTAGCTGAAGGAGAAAAAGTGTACTGGCTGAGCGAAGCTTCCAATGACATGGAAGCCGGTACTATCATCATAGAAAAGCAAAGCAATACTGAGGTGCAGCTCAATACTTTAGCGGAAGAGTTGGGCCTGGATTTCATGGCGGTAAACTCAGAGCCCAGTGCCAGCCTTTACTCCTTACAAAAACCTAAGATAGGTTTGTACAAGTCGTGGGATGCCAACATGGACGAAGGCTGGACCCGCTGGTTGCTGGATCAGTATGAATTTGACTACGACACCCTGCACGATGAAGAAATGCGAAACGCAGATTTATCACAATATCATGCCATCATCATTCCGGATCAGAGTCCTGGAGAAATTTTACATGGTCATGCACCCAATACTATGCCTGAAGAATACACCGGAGGAATGGGACTGGCAGGCACGCTTGCTTTGCAGAATTATGTAGAGAAAGGCGGTACACTCATTACCTTTGACGAGGCCAGTGACTTTGCTATCCAGCAATTTGGCTTGCCGGTAAAGAATGTAACTTCCGGATTGGATAGCAAAAGCTTCTTTATTCCCGGCTCCCTGATCAAAGCTGTGGTCAAAAGCGGACATCCACTCACTTATGGTATGCAGGATACAGTAGCGGCTTCATTCTCTCGCAGCAGGGCCTTTGAGATTGTAAGACAGTCACGTGAAGGAGAGGGTGGAAAAGAAGATATTGAGAAAGCTCCCGAACCGCTGGTTGAAACCCTGGTAAGCTATGCCAAAGATGATTTGCTGATGAGCGGCTGGGCTTTGGGCGAGAAAAAAGCTATCGGTGGCAAAGGCGCTGCGCTCAGAGTTCAGCATGGAGAAGGGAATGTAGTACTTTTCGGCTTCCGCCCCCAGTTCAGAGGGCAGCCCCGAGGAACCTATAAGCTGATCTTCAATGCCATCTACAGCGGTACGATTGATAGCATGCCTACTGTTCAGGTAGAGCCTGCTGTTTCTGAAAGCGAATAAGCCAACTCTAAATGATGAATGACTGTATCGCTGAGATAGCCTTAGCGGTACGGTCATTTAATCATACAGCCATTTAGATTCCTCCTATGAAATATTTTATCACTACCCTACTTACTGCGGCTATCACAGCTACACTCTGCTATATCATCATGGTTCCCGAACAATCTGAGTCGGTAACAAAAGCTGATATCAAAGCGGCTCAAAAGCTTATTGCCTTAGATTTTGAAGAGCAGGAGATAGACACTATGCTTGAAGATATTAACAATAATGTAGAGCGTTATAAGTTCATGCATGAATACCGTTTGAAGAATGAAGTACCTCCTGCCTTGCTATTCAACCCTCTTCCCCAGGGGTTTGTACCTGATAGTAATGTTGTATTACATCAGTGGAATATACCTGATGATGTGGCACTTCCGGCAAGCCGTGAAGAAATTGCCTTCTACAGTATCATGCAGTTGGCTTCGCTGATCAAAAATCAGAAAATCACTTCTACCGAGCTTACTAAACTCTACATTGATCGTATCAAAAAATATGATGACACGCTACAGAGTGTGATTACAATTACAGAAGATCTGGCGATGCAACAGGCAGCCAAAGCAGATGAAGAAATCAGTCAGGGTAATTATAGAGGACCCCTACACGGTATTCCTTATGGTGTAAAAGACCTGCTGGCAGTAGAAGGCTATAAAACCACCTGGGGTTCCGCCACTCACAAAGATCAGACACTAGACTACACGGCTACTGTCGTAAAAAAACTGGAAGAAGCGGGTGCGGTTTTGATTGCCAAAACTACATCCGGGGCACTTGCCAGAGGAGATGTCTGGTTTGGCGGTACCACCAAAAACCCCTGGGATCTGGAGCAGGGAGCGAGTGGATCTTCCGCAGGATCAGCCTCTGCCACGGTTGCCGGACTGGTAGGCTTTTCTATCGGTACCGAAACGATGGGTTCTATCGTTTCACCCTCTACCCGTTGTGGGGCTTCCGGCTTACGCCCTACCTTCGGACGAGTTAGCCGAAATGGCGTCATGACTTTGAGCTGGAGTCTGGACAAGGTAGGGCCAATTTGTCGTACTGCCGAAGACTGTGCCATAGTGTTTGATGCTATTCATGGGAAAGATGATTTGGATGTAACTACCCGTACTTTGCCCTTTAACTACGATGGTGAGGTTGATTTCTCCAATGTCAGGTTTGGTTTCCTGGAAGATTACTTTGAGGAAGATACTGTCAACTTTAATAATGACGCCAGCCTGGAGAAACTTCGTAGCCTGGGTGCAAATATGAAGGCGGTAAGCATGCCTGATAGCACTGCGCTTCCAGTAAAAGTGCTTTCTCTGATCATGTATGCTGAAGCCGGAGCTGCTTTTGACGATCTTACCCGCTACAATCTGGACGATGCTATGGTAAGGCAAGATGAAGGTGCCAGGCCCAATGCCCTGAGACAGTCCAGGTTTATTCCAGCAGTAGAGTATATCATGGCCAACCGCTATCGTTATCAGCTGATTCAGGAGATGGAGAAACTGATGGAAGAAGTAGATGTGATTGTAGCACCTACCCAAGGCTTCAGACAACTGCAGATCACTAATATGACTGGTCATCCGGTAGTAGTAGTGCCCAATGGTTTTGACGATAAAGGGCATCCGCAAAGCATCACTTTTGTGGGTAAACTCTATGATGAAGCTACCATACTGGAAGTAGCCAAAGCTTTTCAGGAAACCACTGAACATGATGAACAGCATCCTGAGTATTTTATCAACGAAACCAATGTAACTGCCAGTAAATAAAAAAAGAGGCTGAAATTCATCAGCCTCTCTCCTTTTCGTCTACTGTTGATCCCACCAAAAGCGGGTTTGTAAATTAGGCGTCTTGATAGGCAGATTCTCCAGATTTAGCAAGCGTTCTTCCTGCGGATATGGCAATCGGCGAGGAATCTCACCATTAGCATTAAAGGCATTGGTTCCGCCTTCAATAAACTCCAGTTCAGGATAGCCGGTTCTCCGGTAATCATTCCATGCAAGGATGCTCTGAGAATAGCAGGCAATATACTTTTCGTTGATCAGTATCTGTAACTTATCTGTTGCAGCATTCCAGCGCTCATCCAGATTCGCCTGATATTCAGCTGAAGTAGCCACACCTGTAATTTTACTAAATGAGGCTGATACAGCTTCGTCCAGCGCTGCTTTGGCTGCTGCTACATCAGGTGAAGCTTTCATCAATTGTGATTCTGCCTCAATGAATTTTATCTCTACATAACTCATTAGCACTACCGGTGAATTGATAGAAGTATAATACCCATTAAACTCAAAATCATTGATTCCTCCCACGAATAAAGGCTTACGCGTATCATTTTCTGTAAACGCATTGACAAAATAATCGTCCATACGCATATTACCCGAACGACTCTGGGTAAACTGGTACTGGGGATTGGGCTCGTTGGCAAGCGTACCAAAATACATTTCAAAATCATCTTCATTAGAAGAAATTACGTCGGGTAGCATCGCCAATGCCTCTTCATAAGCATTAGGGTCCTGCTTGGCTGCCTGGAATGTATAGCGCAGCTTCAGGGACTCGGCAGCCGCTATCCACAGCTCAAGGTCACCACCAAAGATAAGGTCATCAGCTCCGGGACTTCCTCCTGCGCTCTCTTCAGCACTTAGCTTAGCGATTGCATCATCCAAAAGCTGAGGGATGGTGGTATTGTACAACTCCTGCTGGCTGTCATAGGCAACGGTAAACTCTCCCTCATCACCCTGAAAGGCGCTTGAATAAGGGATATCCCCAAAGGCATCGGTAAATGTGCCAATACCCGCTGCCATCAATACTTTGGCTACACCTTCATAGTGGGGTGCATTCTGCTCCTGCGCCTTCTCAATCACGATATTGATGGTATTTAAAGAATTGTGGTACATGCGCTGCCACAGGCCATCGGTATCAGCCTCACGAATGAGGTATTTCCAGTTGTCTAGTTGCTGTGCGTTGATGCCACGAAACTGCTGGGTAAGCAGCCCACTAAAGCGCACCACTTCACCGCCGATTACCCAGGAGATCGCCGTTTGCCCGGAAGGCAAGAGCGCAGCCATAGAGACATCGGTAGGTACTGAAGGGTCAACATTGGTATCGCCAAACTCGCAGGAGCTTACAGAGAAACTCAGTGTGAGGCAGCCCATCAAAAATCTTTTATATAGCGTATTTTTCATCGTATTCAGCATTTAATTTCAAAGGTTGATCAGAAAGAAAGATTGACACTTACACCGTAGCTACGTGTGTTAGGGTTGTTGAAATAGTCGTACCCAATCACATTACTGGAATCACCGGTAAGGTTGGTTTCCGGATCTATACCTGTGTAGTCAGTGAATAAGAACAAATTACGAGCAGTAAGTCCGATGTTAATTCCTCTGAAAAAGGTGTTATCTAACAGACTACTTGGCAGGTCATAGCTCAGCGTAACATCCCGCAGACGTACCCATGAACCATCTTCAATAGTCAACTCGGTCAGGTTTACAAAGCCATAGTTTTCGTAGTAGTTGGCGCCACCGTCAGTCCCCCCTTTTACTACCTCAATATTATTTTGCTCAGAAGTTGGGCTCACACTACCATCCTCAGCCACTTCGCCCAAGACTCCGGGAAACACAACCACCTCATTACGATCCAGTGTTTCAGCGCCTACCCCAAAGTTGTTCAGTACACCTTTGGTACCATTGTACACATCTCCTCCTTTGCGGATATCCAGCAGGAAGCTGAGATTGACTCCTCTAAAATTGAAGGAGTTTCTGAACCCTAAGAGAAAATCCGGGTTGGGATCTCCCACGATACCTTCAGTAGGATCTTCAAAAGGCAGACCGTTGGCAGGGTTGATCACCATATTACCTTCATTATCCCGCAGGAAGCGCGTGCCGTAGAAGATACCGAAGGGCTCGCCTTCAGCGATGCGCTGTGTGCCAAAGGGATCAATGGTGATGAAAGGAATACCTTCAGCCAGTTTGATCACCTTATTACGAATACGGGTGAAGTTCAGATTAACATCGTAGGTGAAATTTTCTCTATTGATAATATTGGCAGTAAGGGCGGCTTCTATACCTTTGTTACTCAACTCAGCGGAGTTTACTGCCCGCTGCTGCCACCCACTGGCACTGGGTATATCTACGTTTAGAATAGCGTCGGTAGTCCTCGCATCAAAGTAGGTGATGTCTAAACCAATTCTGCCATCAAAAAACTGGAAGTCTCCGCCAAACTCAATGGTGGTTGTAGTTTCTGCCTTTAGCTGATCATTGCCTAACAATGAGTTTGCATTGAACGCATTTAAGCCTAAAGCCGGGAATATTACTCCCTGAGGAGTCGTCCATCCATCTCTTACCCGGGATTGTACAAAGCCGTTGTTAGTCACCGCAAAGGGTGCATCATTACCTACCTGCCCCCAGGAAGCTCTTAACTTACCATAAGAAAAGATGCTGCTGTTGATGCCAAAAGTCTGGGAGAAATCCCAACCCACACTGGTTGCCGGGTAGAAAAAGGAGTTATTTTCTTTAGGCAATGTAGAAGACCAGTCATTTCGTCCGCTCAGGTTGATAAACAGTTCGTCCAGATAGTTCAAGGTGACTGTACCAAATACCCCTACAAGTTTCCGTCGGGTCACTCCTTCCGACACATTGACCGAAGTAGCACTGGCCATATTGAAGAAACCCGGAGAAGCCAGCCCCTGACCATCTATCCGGTTGATATGCACATCTTTGTTAAAGTAATTATGACCAATGGTAGCACTCAGGCTCAATTTCTCAAAATCCTTATTGACGGTAAGTAGCAGATCTGAGTTTAGATCCTTGCTCCGAATGGTCTGGTTGATTACCTGGCCCACCTGCACGCTGGAAGAATTGATGTCATTTCTGAAAATACGATCGTCACCATAGGTATCAACCCCGAGACGATAGGTGATATTTAGCCAGGGCAATACATCGTAAGCCAATTGGGTATACCCAATGATACGGTTCACCTCATCAGTAGAATAGTTTTTATTAACGGTGAAGAAAGGATTGTCATAAATGCTTCCTCCACGATAAGCCCGCTGCGTTCCATCTTCAAAAAGGTAGCCCGCACTATTGTCAAATGAGGGTGCAGTACGCAATAAGCCCAGCATTACCCCCGAAGTATTTGAACCATTCTGGACTCTCTTGCCTCCGGAGTTGATATAGTTAGCGGATAAAGTAGCAGTAAAGTTCTCAAAAATCTCGGCGCTGGTAGTTGCCCTAAAACTAGTTCTGTCAAAGAAGCTATTAGGCATTACCCCCGTCTGATCCAGCCTACCCATAGAAAAGAAATAACTTGTTTTTTCTGTTCCTCCGGATACACTCAGGTTATGGGAAGCATTTGAGCCATTCTCAAAAAATAACTCAGCATTGTTGTAAGCACGTGCCACTCTATTGGTAGCGCTTGGGTCACCAGCAGGTACAATCAAACCATAAGGGTCCCAGATGGTAGCTTCGTCAGCATAGCGTAAGTCGTCTATTCTGGGTCCCCAACTCTTAGACTGGGTGGAACCGTTCATTGGCGACTCAAAAGTAGGAACACCATCTACCACCGAACCTTGAGCATAGGTAGTTTGCAGGTCGGGCAGTTTATTTACCTGATCAATTGTATAACCAAAAGAGTAATCAATTTTAGCTCCGGTATTCCTTTGCCCCTTTTTGGTGGTAATTACTACCGCTCCGTTGGCAGCCCTGATACCATACAAAACTGTAGCAGCAGGCCCTTTCAGTACAGTAATATTGGCTACATCATCCGGGTTAATATCAATGGCCCGGTTGGAATTTGTAACCCCTCCTGATCCTAAATTGGACACTGCATCTTCCGGTGAGTCTGCGGTATTGAATGTGGAGTTATCAATAGGTACGCCATCAATAACGAAGAGAGGACTATTGCTGCCCTGAACAGATTTATTACCTCTGATCCTGATCTGGGCAGCTGAACCCGGCGCCCCACCTGAACTGGTAACCTGCACACCGGCCACTTTGCCGCTGAGAGCCGAGACGAAGTTGGTTTCCCGGGATCTGGTAATCTCTTCAGCATCTACATTCTGGATTGAGTAGCCTAATTCACGTTTGTTGGCTTCTATACCTGCTGCTGTCACTACTACTTCAGAAAGCTGGCGGGTATCAGATTCCAGGTTTACATCTACGGTGTTGCGTCCGTTAATTTCAACCTCTTTGCTGATATAACCAATAAAACTGAAGGTGAGCACTTCCCCTTCCTCGGGTACATTGATTCTGTAATTTCCATCAATATCTGTGACCGTACCAGTAGTCGTTCCTTTCACAATTACGTTTACCCCTGGTAGAGGGGCACCATCATCAGCCTCTGTTACCTGACCGGAAACAGTCAGACTTTGCGCAAATCCATTTATACAGCAAAGCATTACCAATAGCAAACTGCACAGGCATCTGCCCGGCTTATCCTCAAAGGATAGATGAGTAAAGTTCCAGCTCATAGATTTAGTGTTTAGGTAAAAAATTCCTTGAAGAAGAGAGCATCAGGAAATTTAAGCCGGAGGGTAAGAATACTAAGAAATGAAAGCGCTGAGACGTATAGGCTTGGCTTTTCCAGTTGCTTTATCCTTCATATTGGGGGATAAATGTAGTTTTAAAAATGACAATTTCAAGTTAATTTTATTGCCATGCTTTTAACAAAAAGCAAATTTTGATTCCAAATATTCAACTTATGGCTTCATATTCATATTTGCTGATTTAATTTTTATTCAGCCCGCTTAATAAAAACTATCGCATGAATGCTGTGGAAAAGCAGCCTTTTATTAAAAAAAAACTGTTTTTTTATAAATGATTTTTAACAGCGCAGAAGTAAGAAATATGTGAATAAATTTTACCTATTTTTTTATAAATTTTTTTTTCAAATTGAAGGGAATTACTCAGCTTTATTTACGAGCAAGCTATGAAAAACTGAGCAGAGAGAGACAGATATAACTCCAACCGATGGATTGATTAACCAATCTTTTATTTACAACATTGGCGGCTCAATGATGCATGCCTTTATCTCCTTTGTTCATTCCGGTACCAATCATACAACCAATGGCTTCAGTTTCTTTTTGCGTTATGGGCTCATGCTGTAAGTATGCGCTTACCGCATCTTTTAAAAAGTGCCGGGTAACCACTCTTCTATAACGCCCCAACGCATAGTACCAGTTATCAATCGCCCCATGATAAATAACCTCTCCTTTACTGTCCAAAAGATAAGCTTCAGGGGTAACACTGGCTTGTATACTTTTGGTTAGTTCCATCTGAGGGTCCAGGAGGTGGGTAAACTCATACTGATATTCATTGGCAAAAGTATTTACTTTATCTTCATCAATATTGACCACCGGATAGATGGCAATGGTTTGTATACCTTTTTCTTCAAACTTACGGGATAACTTTCTGATGGTAGCCCCATACTTCTGAGAGACGGGACAGTCGGGGTCAAGAAACAAAAGGACAGCCCCCTGATCTCCTAAAAGTTTGCTTACAGAGGCTTCATCTCCCTGGGCTGACTGTAAGTTTATATCAATCCATGAGTTGGTTTGAGCCTGTACGGAAATTGACAATATCATGCAAAGCCAAATTGGGAAGTAAATACTGGCAGAAACACTTTTATGCATATGTTTTTTACTCTTCAGGAAATCTTTCATTTTTTTAATATATTACAAATTAATATTGGTGTCAAACCACTGATTGCCAAATATTTCACTTAAGTTTTTGGAACGACAAAAAGTCAATATTTGACATGAAAAGAGTAAGTTTTTTCGGGTTGTTATTTTGCCTATCGTACGTAAGCTTAGCTCAGGATCTCACTTTCAATAAAGATATTGCTCCTATAATTCATACCAACTGTACGCCCTGCCATCGGCCAGGAGAGGTAGGTCCATTCAGCCTGATTACTTATGAAGATGTAGCCAAACGTTCTAAGTTTATCAGGCATGTCACACAAACCCGCTATATGCCACCCTGGAAGGCTGACCCTGAGTTTCAGCATTTTCAAAATGAACGCTTACTCACACAACAGGAAATAGACCTGATTGCCAGTTGGATTGATGCTGGTGCTCCTGAAGGTAAGAAAAGAAATAAGCCTTCCCCTCCTGAGTTTCAGCAGAATTCCCAGATGAGAGCCGACCCAGATCTGGTCCTCACTATGCATGAACCCTTTGATATTCCGCCAACTGCTACCGAAGAATTCCGCTTCTTTTCACTGCCTACCAATTTGCCGGAAGATGTGTACCTCAAAGCTATTGAATTTCGTCCTGGTAATCGGCAATATGTACATCACAGCCGCATAATGCTGGATACTACTAATCTCATCAGAGGTATTGATGGTCTTTCTGAACTTGACCCTAAAGTACAGGAATTTTACAAAATTCCTTTGGCCGAAGAGTTTTTGTACGGCTGGGTACCAGGCAACATGCCTTTCATCTATCCTGAAAATACCGGTAAGTTACTGAAGAAAAATAGTGACCTGATCCTTAATATTCATTATGCTCCTTCAGGAAAAGAAGCACAGGATCAGTCTAGTATCAACCTATATTTCACAGATGAACCGATTGAGAAAGAGGTTAAAATCATGACCCTGCGTGAAAATGACATTACCAATCAGCCTTTCTATCTGGAAGCAGAAACCCAACCTACGTTTTATATGCGCACTGCGCCACTAGAGCAACCCATAAATGTGATTTCGGTACTGCCGCATATGCACACCTTGGGTAAATCCTTCCGTGCTTTTGCTATTACTCCTGCCGGTGACCTGGTACCCTTCGTTAAGATTGATGACTGGGATTTTAACTGGCAGTCTACCTATGTTTTTGAAGAATTACTGAACGTACCCGCTGGCTCAGTAATTTATGCGGAAGCAACTTATGACAACACCATCAATAATCCTGAAAACCCCAACTACCCCCCCAAAGATGTCACTTACGGCTGGAACACTACGGATGAGATGATGAACTTCATCATTTATTATGTGGAGGCTGAGGTTAATAATACAGTAAAGAAATAGCCGAGTATTCTGGATGAGAACTTTCTCTGTCAGGCTGTTACTTCTGAAACTGTAAACTCTTTATGCTTTAATTCAGTCTTGAAACACTAAATACTAAAAAAAGAAGGTACCCTTTTGGGGTACCTTCCTGATAAATAAGCTTGTGTTTTCTATTTATTCATTTTCTACGCATAAGTCTAAAGTTATTGCTCCTACCGGAGGAGAAGGGCCACCAGCAGCTATTGAATTACCTTTTTCAGTTACAATAGAATAGCTAACTTCAGAGTCAAAATCACCAGATACAAACTCAAATGATAATGAAGTAGTGCCCTCAGGTACTGTAACCACCTGAGTACCTGTTGAACCACTTTCTAAGGTATAGTTAGTAGCAGTACCATCTACAATAACACTAATTGCAGCTCCATTCCAGCCATCACCATAAGAGTCATTAAAGGTAATGGTATAATCCTGTGCTGGTTCTTTGATTACCTGACCACATTCCAGAATCCAGTTCACTGAACAGTTGGCTCCGGGAAGCTCAGTACATACTGAGGGTGACCATGAGTCAAATACCAGCCCATCAGTAGTATAGAGTATCCAGCGTATAGAGAAGCTGTCTCCTGAAATAAATGGTGCATCCTCACTTCTGGAAGGCTTGAATTCATTATTAAAAACATCTTCAGCCGTACCATCCTCATCATAGTCATATGTGGTTCCTTGGTAAAGGCTTAACACATCATCCTGTGAGATTGAAACAGTAGTATTTTCACGATTCGCAGGCAGTTCTCCACCCTCTATAGTGGTATAAAATACACCTTCATTACCGCCATGTTCAGCAACCAATGGGTTACCATCTTCATCCACATAGCTTTCATCAAAAAGCACGAACACATCAATTTTTTCCACTTCCAATTCTCTATCTACAGAGATCCATTGAAGGTTTATATTGAGATCCGTATCAGTTTGTTCTACGATAAAATTTGTTGGCGAACCTTCAGCAAACTGCCCGAAAGCATGTACTCCAGGAAGAGGCTCCACATACGGATTAAGCTCAGGTTCCTCACAGGCAGTGCTAAAAAGCACCAAACCCATAACCACCATCATTATGTATATTATTGAATTTTTCTTCATAGTAATTATTGTTTATTCTCCCTCTCCGTCAACTTCGTCTAAGAAAATTTTATCAAGATCAAATACTACCCCTTCCTGCTCAGCAGTAACGCTTTGGTTGAAGTTCAAATCATCCTGAGCATAAGGTAACCTAAGAGCGAAATCACGCTGCGGCTGTAGAGGAATCTGCAAGTCATTAGGGAAACCAGTTCTACGGAAAGCGTTGTAAATTTCAATTCCACTGCCGAAGTTGGTAAACCAGGCCTGCTTAAGTACTACATTCAGTTTAGCGTTAGTAGTAGGCGCATTATCAAACCTTGCCAACCAAAGGTCTACGTATGCATCAGTGGCTTCCTCAATGGGCTTATTAATGTAAGGGTCAAGTGCTGCATCTGGAGCAGGCACTCCACTGGGATCATTTTCCACACCAAAAGCATACACTTTATTGATGTGCTCACGAATTACTTCCTCCAGCATCTCACGTACTTCTGCTTCTGTACCTGCATGGTTTCCGGTAAGTATAGCTTCCATGATGTAGAATTTCACCATCTCGCTGGTAATCATCGGAAAAAGACCTGCACCGGTTCCTCGGTTGTTGGCTGCACCTTCAGGACTATCATCATAAAGACCTGCTGCAGGATAAACACCAATGGCTGATCTAATAGCTCCATCTAATGGAATACCGGATGGATCAGAACGGTCACGCCCAAAAATTCCTGCCAAAAAGTCTTCAGCATCGGCATCAAAGAACTTTCCTTTATCAGTATACAGTCTGTCTATCATAGTAGGGTTAAGTACCAGGTAGCCATAGACACAACCGGTAATCTGTGAGCAGGGTGTAGTCTGACGATCAGAAGCATCATTTTGATCCAAAATAGTAGTAGTCTGACGCTTGATGTAGAAAGGACGACGAGGGTCTTCAAAGTCCAGCATCTCTACCATAAACTGATGGCCTATATACGTAAAGTTATAAGTACTGGTCGTATAGCCATCAACATACCAGGGATGACGATTTTCGTTCTCTGGGTTATTAATGCTACTGAACTGGAAAGTAAAGTCATCAGTACCATCCAATATCAAATCTCCTTCTTCAATCAGTGCGGAAATGGCCGCACTATTATCCTGCACCAGGCGGGTATTCATCAGCAAACGAAGCTTTAACGATTTGCCCATTGTGATCCAGCTATCAATATCACCATTGTAGATAGGGTCCCCACTAACATCTACCACACTATTTTCCTGTAAATTAGCAATACCTGCATCAACAAGTTCCATCAGGTTCTGATAGATAGCTGCATCATCATCATAAGCAGGATACTTAATCACCTCTTCCGCATCAGCTCTTAAAGCTTCAGAGTAAGGAATATCTCCCCAAAGCTCTACCATCAGGCTAAAATAATAAGCTTTTAGTAACTGGCCTACACCCAGGTAATAAGGGTTATTCCCCTGCTCTTCAGCAATATTAACAATCTGCTGTACATCCTTAAGAGGACCAAAATACAGTTCCTGCCACTCCGGATTATAGGTGTTATTGGTCAAATCAAAACCATCATCACCCTGCTCAGCTAAAATACCTACAAAACTATGCAGGTTAGAATTGATGTCATGACTAAACTCCTCCGACCCTGTAAGCAGTGCATTGGAAAGCAACAGATTTAATGAAGCTTCAGTCGGATTGTTTGGATCTTCATTGATGTCAAGGTCGGTCAGCTCGCAGCTACCGATCCCTAGAGACAACACCAACAAAAGTGTGTATTTTATATAATTTATTTTCATAGAGAAGAAAGTTTTACATCGCTGGCAGCATTCACTGCCAGCTTTGAATTGTGTCGGTTATTAGAATGTAACAGTTAAGTTAACACCGTAACGCTGGGTAGTAGGGTAAGCACCGTAGTCAAAGCCCTGTACGTTAGAACCCGCAGGTTCTGCCAGTATTTCAGGGTCAAAGTTTAGCCCTTCTAAGAAGTTAGGTGCTCTGAACCAGAGGTTACGTCCGGTAAACATCACTCTTACAGAACCGAAAGGTGTAGTTTCTAATATGCTGGCAGGGAGTGTATAACCCAAGCCAACTTCTCTCAAACGAATGGTAGTACCATCATATACGTTTACCTCATCCTGTCCGTAAGCACCCCATCCGTTGGTGAAGTGGTAGTCAAATGCGGTAACCGGAGTAGTGTTTACGATTTTGTCACCGTTCTCATCCAACACAGGCTCAAAGGTCTGAGGGCTACCGTACACGCCTGGTACTACTCTCAAACCTTCACGGTCTTCAGAGATTTGCAACTGACCTCTAAGTAATAATGAAGCGGCCGTAGCAGAGTAAATATCTCCTCCCTGCTTCCAGTCTAATAAAGCTCTCAAGGTGAAGCCTTTATAAGTAAAGGTATTAGTGATACCCAGTAAGAAATCAGGGTTAGGATCGCCAATTACATCATTGGTAGGAAGAGCGAAAGGTAATCCTGTATTTTTGTTAATCAGCAGATTGCCTTCATCATCGCGAGCATTCACACTACCATAAATCTGTCCATAAGGTAAGCCTGCTCTATGCAGTGTACCTAAAGTAGTAAGAGGTCCACCTACGAATATTTCACCGGCAGGTCCTGCATCAATAACTTCTGTCTTGATTTTGGTAAATGCAGAATAGATGTTCCAGGTAAAGCCACCGGAAGTACGTACAGGCGTAAGATCTAAACCAATTTCCCATCCACGGTTCTGTAGTTCACCAATATTTACCCACTCAGTATCAAAACCACTGGTAGCAGGTAATTTGGCCTGGGCAATCTGATCGGTTGAACTACGGTTGAACCAGGTTACATCCAATCCAACACGACCGTCAAAGAGTTGAGCTTCTACACCTAACTCAGTTTCGGTTGTAAACTCAGGCTTCAGGTTAACGTTACCCAATGCATCCTGTAAGGTAGCCCGGTTATAGTCGGTAGAACCAATGGTAGCAGGTTGCAATATGCTGTAGTAAGTAGCTGTCAGGTATGGATTAGGTTCGTTACCCACCTGAGTTCTGGCAGCACGTACTTTAGCAAAGTTCAGGATATTACCCCCTATGTCAAATGCATCAGTCACTACAAATGAAGCACTTACACCAGGATAGAAGTAACTTCTATTGTTTACCGGTAGGGTAGATGACCAGTCATTTCTTCCTACTACGTTCAGGAACAGGTAATCATTATAAGAGAACTGCAAGTCTGCATAAGCTGCATAATAGCGGCGCAATTCGTTATAATCCCAGTTAACAGTAGTCTGGGTAGTGGCATCCACTCTGTATAAGCCTTCCAAACCATCCGAGATAATACCTGAACCGGTTACTTTTCTACGGCCTCTTTCCCGTTGGTTCACATTGAAACCTACGATACCACGGAAACCAAAAGACTCATTGATATCTTTGGTAACAGTGGCAATCATGTTATAATCCTGCTCAGTATAGGTTACATCTTCTGTATATATTCTACCTGCGGGAAGAGAAGCTCCACCACTTCTTACGATGTCTCTACGTGCATCACCGTATGTATTGATACCACCTTTGGCGGTCAGGTTTAGCCAGTCACCGATATCGTAAGATAAAGTCATGTTACCATATACACGGTTCACATCACTGCTGTAGCTGTTGTACTTGGCAATCCACAGCGGGTTGTCAAGTGCACGATAAAATACGTTTGATCCATCAATAGGACTTTCAAAGGGATAACCATTCAGGTCATAGTTACGAGGCAGGTAATACAGACGCTGGAATAATGAAGTAGAAGTAGCCGTAGTATAATCAGCGTAGAAGCTACCTCCGGACTGGGGTGTCTGCTGGGTAGTGTTTACATAAGTTACATTACCCGAGATAAAAAGTCCGTTCTCCAACTGTCCGTTACCACCAAAACTCAAACTGGTACGATTAGCTTCAGAATTAGGTACGATACCCTGATTGCTCATGTGCGAAATATTTCCGGTAAGGCTGGCATTCTCTCCTCCTGAAGTGATGTTCACACTATTTTCAATTACACGGCCCTGATCAAAGAAGCCTCCAACAATATCATAAGGCTGAAAAGGCACATCTATACCTACGGGCGTACCTGTTCCCCACAGAGGGTCATTGGGGTCAGTAACGAAACCGCCATCCACGATATATCCTTTTACCAGTTCAGGGAAAAGCAAATCGTATCCCTGATCTCTACCCACTGAAGTCATGATCAGGGGATGAGGGATAAAGCCGGCAGGAGTCGCTGGTACTACGCCTTCTTCACCACCATAAATGATCTGAGAATAGTTGGTTCCATATTGCTCATTCAAGCGGTCCACATGATTAGGGAAGGGCGCACCCCAGTTACCGATAAAACCTGCGTTATATAACTGGTTAGAACCTTGCGCATATACATCCTGATAATCAGGAAGGTTAGAAACGTTTTCTACGTTATAAGAACCGCTATACGTCACTTCCAATCCTTTCTTAGTATTTTTCTTAGCAGCTTTGGTAGTAATTACCACCACACCATTGGTAGCTCTTGATCCATAAAGGGCAGCGGCAGCAGCACCTTTCAATACAGTCATGGACTCAATGTTGTTAGGATCAAGGTCAAAAGCTCTGTTAGAGAAAGCAGAGTTATCTACTGCGGCACTGGCACCTGGGTCGGTAGGATCAAATGCGTTGGTAGAGTTATCAAAAGGAATACCATCTACTACAAAGAGTGGCTGGGTATTACCTGTAAGGGATGATATACCACGAATGTTAATCTTGGTAGACTGACCGGGAGCACCACCACCACCGGTAATGTTTACGCCGGGGAGCTTTCCTTGCACTGCTCTTAAGGGGTCAGGCTCAGAAACCTGGGCAATCTGCTCGTTGTCTACACTGGCTACTGAGTACCCTAAGGCTTTCTTTTCACGCTCAATACCAATGGCAGTAACTACTACTTCAGAAAGCTGCTGTGCATCTGACTCCATTACTACGTTAATCACTGAGCGACCATTGATCTCAATCTCCTGTTGAAGCAGGCCAATGAAGCTGAATGCTAAAACCTCTGCATCATTAGGCACGCTAATACGATAGTTACCATCAATGTCTGTTACAGTACCTTTAGTAGTACCTTTCACAATTACGTTCACACCGGGTAGCGGTGTTCCATCTTCAGCAGAAGTTACGGTACCTGAAACTGCACTTTCCTGCGCATATACAGTTTGCGCAATTACTAATGCAAGCATCAGGCTTCCCAACTTTCTGATGAGGTTTCCCCATGCGGGGAGGCTAGTAGAATTACCTCTCATAAAACTGACATTTAGTTAAAATTAAACATACCACGAAATTCCAGATGAATAAGGGACAGGTAAGTTATACTAATGCGGACTAGACTATTCTACTTACTGATTTATACTCTAAAGCAAAAGTTCAAATATTGAGTATAGTTTAGTCAGAAATAGATAAATCTTACATGCCTAAAAAAAACATCGTAAAAGTAAATTTTAAATTTTAAAATTCAATCTTACACACCAATTATTTTGGTATTTAATTTTACTTTTAAAGCAAAAACTAAAATTAATTGGAGGAAAATAAATAACGACATTTATCAATATATCGGCTATACCACAAATTCATTGATAAAATTACATTATACAAATTATATATTTTTTAAAACAAGTCTTAATCTACAGTAATTTTTAAAATTTACGCAAGTATTAATGATATTTTAAAGATTTCTATAAGCTGTCTTTTTATGCTGAACTTATATAAGATCAATTTCTTAATAAAAATGATTCTTTTGTTTTTGCTTACTTCTTAGAATTATTAAAAACCTTACTTTGAAGTATTTAAATTTTTCAGTCCCTATAGACTCAAGCCCAATAGTGGATATTACTCAAACTTCTTCTTCCTGAAGGGTAAGTGTTTTCAGCATACTTAATAAGAAATATTTTGGACAAATTGCTTTCAATGCACTAGTGTTTATGCCAATGATTTGGAAAACTTGCCAAGATTCAGAGAAGATAATAAAACCAATAGCTTTGAACGTTTAATATATCTTATCCAATTCTATCTTCTTCCGAATTACCTATTGCAGAGATGACATCCCTTTACAGAAAATTACAACCGAATATTCTGCTATTTTAGCAGTTTGTTCCGAGTATCCGTTCTACAGCAGATCTGCTAAAATGAGCTTCTCCATTATGAGGAAAAGCTCAAAAAGAAATTATATGAGTATTTCTGTCGCATTTTTGCCTCTACTCAAATCTGCATGCTACAAAAGTAAGTTTTTTAAGGTAATTTACAATATATTTAATTTTACAAATATTAATTAATAGACAACATTATTGGATATATAATTTATTATTTGAAATAAAATTTTGTTATAATTTAAATTTTTAAAATATTTTTTAATCCCATTACTAAATGCTTAGATAAAATTTTGTCAATTTTTTATCTTTTTCTCTTCTTCAATAGGTAAGGTTTTATCAGATAAATTAAGCATCCATAGATCTGTAGGGGTCAATCATTGGGATTTCTAAACTTTACAACTCCATATGTATCTGGCGAAGCAAACGGCCTTCTTTTGTATGCTTTCCGCAAAAACATCTTTTCCTGGCAAGGACATTAAGCATCATACTGAGCCTGAAGCGCAAGTCTTTCAACTCTTCAACAGCAGTGCTTAGTAGCATAAACAGGCAAAAAAGATGATGAGAGGGCTTAGTCAGGGCAAAAGGGCCCTGACTCAGGGTGATAAAGGCCTGAAGTAGGCCATTGGGGGCCTGACTTAGGGGCTCTTAGGCCTGATGAAGGCCTTGCAGGGCCTAAGTTAGGGGTCATGAGGCCTGAATCAGGGGTCGCAGGCCCTAAGTTAGGGGTTAATTGATCTTTTTCTGGGCTCTTTAGGCCTGATGAACAGCCAATGAGGCCTTCAGTTAGCCATGGGAGACCTTTGTCAATGCTCATTATGCCTGATGAAGCCCACAATTGAACTCATTATATCTGAGTACAGGATGGAAGAGGAACTAGCTGGACATAAAAAAAGCCTGGAATAAATTACCAGGCTGTAAGATAGTGGTCAATATATGTACAATGATGCTCAACCATTGTGTTCAAAGCGCTTCTTCAGATCTTCGTACACTGCTTTGGCCTGAGGACGGTTCATCTTGGCGGCCTGCTTTACGGCATTGTAGTAGGCCAGTGCTTCGCCGAAGGCTTCGCTACCCGATTGCATAATGGTATCGCTCAGCCCTTTACAAATCTGGTCAATTTCACGATACACTACTGTAAGGTCGTTGAAAGCCTTCAGGTCTACGGCCAGTTCTTCCACTTCCATAAAGGGCGGGGTAAAGGCGGGCTTGGATACGGCGTACTCCGCTGCTTTCTCTACGAAGGGAAGCGATTTGTCGCTCATTTTGAGTCCCTTTTTACGATCGGCAGGGCTAAGCGCGATCAGATAAGGCGCCAGCAAGTTTTGCAATTCTTCAGCCTTTTTCAGGATGGCTTCCATATCCTTGTCCGGTATCTGCACGGATACCACGTTACTGTTACTTTTCATTCGTCCATGTTTTAGTGGAAAATCATTTTAACAAAATGAATTTACTGCAAGTCTCCGCTTAAACAGCAGCAGCGAAAGCAGATAAACTTACAGGGGTAGGTTTGGGGAAGTTTATCCTAGAATATTTCATATATAGTACCAGTCCAAAACAAAAAAAGCCGTTTCAATCAGATGAAACGGCTTTTTTTGTTAGTCAATTACATGTTCATTAATTATCACTACTTTCTGGCTGAGGCCAGGGAGCTTCATTACTGTTAGGATTTTGATCTTCTTGGTCAATAGCCTCATTGGCATCAATTTCGCTAAGCGGCAGTAGCATAAAAAACTTAAAGTCATTCTGCTCAAATGCAAATCTAAAGGCTTCAGGATGGTTTTCATCTCGTTGCCATGCCTGCTGTAGTCTCCTCTTATCAGGAAAATCAGCCAGACCTTCGGCATAAAGTTCTTTTCTGCGCTCCAGCATAATCTCATCAATCAGAGTCTGCCCAGTATTTCCCGAAGGTGCAGTCAAGGCTGGATCACGATTACTCTGTAGCTGATAAAGCAAATCGGCAGCAGGTCCAAAATTACCCTGACGCGCCAGTGCTTCCGCTTCAATAAGATACATTTCAGCAACCCTCATGAGTACTACATCTTCTCCAAAATCAGCGTCTGCCACAAATTTGCTGGTGCTGTACAAGCTATCATCTTCCAACGTAAATAAGTTCCTGATATCAGTATCAGAGAAAGTCTCCACAAAGGTAGGATTTGCTCTGATAGCAGGCGTATAACGAGTACCATCCCAGAAAGAAGCAAAGCTACCAAAGTAAGCTGTCTGATCGTTGGAGTAAGGCATACCCCACATCCACTCAGGAGTATCTACATCACGAAAGCCAGTGGTATAACTAGCAGCATCTAAGGAGCCACCGAAAGAAGTACGCGCACGGTTAGCTGCTTCTGCAGCTTCGGCATACATACCCATTTCCAGGTAAACACGTGCCAATATGCCATCGGCAACAGCTTTGTTGATTTTCCAGTTAAATTCTCTCTCCAGATCAAGGTTATCAGAAGCATATTCCAGGTCGCTGAGCAGCAGGTCATAAACATCTCCTACTGAGCTACGGGCTTTACCTACAGTAGAAACAGTAGTAGGCTCAGTATATATTGGAATCCCTACATTATTCCTGCCTGCCTGATAAGGAAGTGCATATTCTTTGATCGCCTGAAAATAAGCAAATCCACGAATTGCCCGGGCTTCGGCCGCAAGTTGTGTCTTTTCTATATCACTGATTGGTGAACCTTCCAAACCTTCTAACAGCAAATTCATGCTGTTGATCAGTTCATAACTCATGTCCCATATCATATTAACCTTTCGGCTTTGTGGGCTGCCTCTTTCCAAATATCTGTATTCAAAAGCCATCCACTGAAAAGCAGGCTGCACAAAATCATTACCCTTCACGGTGCGGGTATTCATGATTGAACCGAAGCCTTCAGAGTCGTCATTACTACCCGTAGTTCCTACGAGTTCGTCATTAAATCCTCGTAGTGTACGATAAGTACCAGCCAGAAAAGCATCAACCCCTTCTACGGAAGAAAACGCGGCATCTGCACCTACTTCTGCTTCAGGTTGGGGCTCATCCACCCATTCTTCACAAGACATCAGCAAGGTAGTGCTGAAGAGTAAGGTAAATATGAATATATTTTTCATTTCACTATTGATTAATATCATAAATCTATTTCTATACCTGCTGACATAATTCTGTAGATAGAAGACTGGTTGTCAGTCTCTCCACTAATACTTTGCTCAGGGTCAAGTCCTTCCCTTGAGAAAAACGTCAACAGATTATCTCCCTTCACATATACTCTCAGTCCTCTGAGGAAACCAGTATTAGCGATAACACTTTCAGGAAGTGAATATCCCAAAGTCACATTACGGAGACGTCCGTAGGTAGCATCAAACAAGAATCTGGTAGAACTCACTGCACCCTGATCACTTGAGTTGAGTCTGGGCACATCAGTTTCGTCTCCCGGATTCTGCCATCTGTTCAGGATATCCTCATGTTTTTGGTTTCCAGGTCTTAGTCCCCCTTCCATCAGGCCAGCATAATCCAGATCCAGGATTTTACCGCCTAAGCTGAAGTTGAAAAGTGCGCTTAGGTCAAATCCTTTATAGCTCAAACGAGTATTCAGTCCCCCGCGTCCCCAGGGCAAGGCGGTACCAGCATTAATTCTATTAGCTACCGCTTCATTGATATCGGTGGTAAGCGCTTTACCCACTACATCACCTTCAGTATTCAAGGAATCTATATACCACTGAGGTTCACCAGTAGCAGAATTTACACCTGCCCATTCGCGTATATAAAAGTCATATACTGAATTACCCTCTCTGCGGATAAAACTACCGCTAATAATTTCTTCCTGAGGTAAGCTGGTAATTTCGTTTCTTTCAAAAGCGATGTTACCACCCAGTGACCAGGAAAGCTCTTCATTATTGATCACATCCCAGTTTAAGCTTACCTCAATGCCACGGTTTTGTAGATTTCCTACGTTTTCAAGTATCTCACCTCCGATTACCCCTAATGAGTTGGCCAATGGACGAGCAAATATTAAGCCGCGAGTATCTTTAAGGTAGGCATCTACACTACCACTAACTTTATCGCGAAACAAGCCGAAATCAAGTCCTAAGTTGGTAATTGCAGAAGTCTCCCAGGTAATCTGGTTATTTCTTAAGGGGCCTAAATAAATCCCAGGAGTACTTAGCTGATCAAAGCCTGTCTGAAAAATGTTTTCTGCCGGGAAGTACACTTGATTATCATCGCTGTCTTGTATGAAAGAGTTACCTACTTCACCATAAGAAGCTCTAAATTTAAGAAAGCTGAAGAAGTCCAAGTCATCCATAAAGGCTTCATCACTGATGACCCATGAACCAGAAAGGGAATAGAAAACACCTTCTCTTGATTCAGGAGCAAACCTGGATGAAATATCTCTTCTAATGGAACCTTGAACAAAGTATTTACTTTTATAGTCATACTCAGCACGTGCCATCAAACTACCGATTCTCTCTCTGTTTTGCACGCCATCAATAGTTTCCAGCGTAGCAGCAGACCCAAGTTGGTAAAGCCCTCCAAAAGGAATTCCTGTTTTCCCCACATCCAGTTCATTGAGTCTAAAGCTATACGCCTCTTGCAACAATAACACATCTACACTGTGATCACCTCCACCAAATTGCTTATTGTAATTTAGACTATTGGTCAGTGTCCACTCAGTAGTAATATCTCTGGCGCGCTGAAGACGTCCGTTTACGGTACGGGCAGAGCCAATTTCAGGATTGGTATATTCACGTTGATCATAGAAATATTTATTGAATGCAAAATTGGTTCTTGCCTTGAAGTTGTTTAAGAAGCTAGCTTCCAAGAACGCGGAGGTTGTACTAAAGAAACGTTCTGATTCATCCTGATCCAGAGTGGTTTGTGCTACCGCATTGGAAGGCTGCAGTACAGGTCTGGATACATTGATCGGTAGCCCTGAGTTCTGACCGTCATCAAATATAGGTTCACCACTGGCATCCAACAATAGACTGCCATCTACATCTCTACGATAGATAGGATAGATGCTGGCCATAGTTCGGATATACTGTATGTTACTGGAAAATGAACTACCAGATTGTACAGGAAAATTTTGCGTTGAAGTGGAAACAGATTGTCTTAAGCCAGCCTTCAACCAATCGTTTAATTCAGTATCAAGGTTTATTCTACCATTGAAGCGTTCAAAGTCTGAATTAATTACTATACCGTCTTGCTTGAGATAGCTCCCACTAAAGTAAAATTGTGTTTTTTCGGAACCTCCTGAGATATTTAAGCTTATATCCTGACGACTACCCTGCTGAAGTAAGGCATCTTCCCAATCAGTTGCCCACTGCAACGACTTTCCAGCCAAAACCTGCCCATCAGGTCCTATAGGTGCATCAAGACCTCCATAAGGATTGTATCCAATACGGCCCAGTAAGCCGTCAGAAGCAGCTTGTCCCGGATTAGGATTACCTGCTATATTAGCATCATTGTACAAAGTTTCCCACTCCAGAAGCATCTGTTGTTCAGCAGTGATAAAAGGATATTCAGCAACTGCCCTACTGGAAACACCGGTAGAAGCCCGCAAATTTATTCTCGTTTCTCCTGCTTTTCCCCTTTTGGTATTAATTAATATAACTCCAGAAGCTGCTCTGGAACCATACAGCGCGGCAGCGGCAGCATCTTTAAGTACCGACATGGACGCAATATCATTAGGGTCAATCGTGTTGAGATTACCATTATAGACTGAGCCATCCAGCACAATGAGAGGGTCAGAACTGGAGTTGATGGAAGAAATACCCCTAATACGAATGGTAGGATTTTCACCAGGTTGGCCGGAACCACTGATAATATTTACTCCCGGTACCGTTCCTTGTAAAGCTGTACCCACAGAAACCAACTGTTGACTTTCTATAGTAGTGTTGTCAATCTCACCAATAGAACTAGTCAGTTTTCTTTTGGACTGTTCACCGTAAGCTACTACAACTACTTCACTCAACTGACGGGCATCTTCTGCCATTTCTACATTGATAGTAGAGCGATCTCCAATAGCCACTTCCTGCTCTCTTAAACCGATAAATGAGAAAACAAGCGTGGTAGCATCATCCGACACGTTCAGTCTATAGTTTCCATCAATGTCTGTGACAGTACCTACTGTAGTACCTTTTACAATAACATTAACGCCTGGTAAGGCTTCTCCTGTTTCTGCAGAACTCACCGTACCGGATACAGTGTTTTGTGCCCATGCAGTAGTCAGGCTAAAAAGGGCGATCATCAGACTTAACACACTACTCCTTAAGAGATGTGTTTTTACTGATGATACGCGTTTGGTAGTGTTTAAACGCATATTGATATGATTTATGTTGAAAGAAAAAAAAGCAAATCTGGTGTGCTTTATTCAGGATGCATCTGCTTAAATCCAGGCTCTACGAGATGCTCATTACAAAGCAGTATTCATATATCATTACCACAAAGAAAATTATAAGTCTAGTTTATTTTACTTATATATATGGAGAAATAAAGGTTAAGTTTTTATGTAAAATATTTGCAAACTTATAGTTATGATTCAAAAAAACAAGTATGCATGCAGAATAATTAATTTTTGAATAATCATAAAAACTCTTTATTATTTTAATGATTACGCAAAATACCTAAGGAAAAGTAGCTTTTTTTCATTAATAGTAAGTTACACAGAATATTTACTTATAGAATAATGACTACACTTTGTGTGATCAAAGTTTAATTTTTACAGGGTATAATTTAAACTTTATCTGTTTCAGGTTTTAACTTTAATGCTTTCAGAATGTTTTAGAGGATATTAAAATCCATGAAAAATTTAGCTTTTTCATAAAAAAACCTCCACAACATATGCGGAGGCTTTCCTTCAATATTGGTGTATGTTATTTATTCAGCCATCACTGTCATTTCTCCTTCGTATGTTCCATCTGACACCATGATGGTATAGGTGCCAGCAGTAGGGAAATCTGCGTATATGTACTGCCCCTCGTCAGCTGCTTCTATCGGATCTCCGTTCAGTGTCCAGTTATAAGATTTATCAATCGTAAAACCTTCTACATAATAAGGTTCCTCGGAAGCACCCACTGCCACTTCGCCACTACCTTGTATGATCAATGAATCACCTGCTCTCCAGTCAATATTTTCTTCTGCTTCATCACAGGATGAAAACACAAAGAGAGTACTCAACAGTAGGGCTGATAATATTTTATACATTTTCATAATCTGCTATTTTTCAGTTTTAATGATTGTTAGTTTACATCCCACCAAAGCCGGGTACTCAGTAAATCAGGCCCTTGTCTGTCAATGGCTTCCTGATAGCTCTCCCGATTAAGGTTTTGCTCATCTACTGGATAAGTTACCCGTAGTGGAATTCCGTCTCCTACTAAAGCACCGGCAGCTGGTGGCTCCAGTATGCCTGTAAAGTCCAGTCTTCTCCATTCGGTCCAGCCCTGTATGCCCTGCATATATAGCGCAAGCCACTTCTGTTCGCCGATGGATTGTCTCCAGTTTGCCGGATCATAAGGAGCCTGATTGGTATAGTAGTCTTCTATAGCGGCAGCATCAAGCGCATCGCCACCTTGGGCAGCCCAATATTCCATAGAGGCAGTAATCGCCTGGTTGTAAAGACTTTCAGCATCACCGCCTATGAATCCTCTGGCGGCTGCTTCGGACATGGTAAACAGTACTTCGGCATAATCCATGTATACACCAGGCGCCTCCGCACTTAATACTTCTTCACTGGGTTGTGAAACCGCACTGTTTGGTATAGCACCTGCCTGAGCCTGAGTAAGTCCATAAGTAAGCCCTACATACTCACCACTGGCATTAGGCGCTGCGTAATAATCAATGCGAGGGTCATTGGTTTCTTTTAAATAATCAATGAGAGGCTCACTTGTAGCAAAATCCGCTCTTGTTTTACGATCCTCATTCAAAGGATTATTATTGGGTACTGAGGTCATGTAACGCAGCAATGCATTATCGTCATTTTCCTCAAATACGCCTGCCTGCATAGCTTCATTGATTGCAGCAGATGCCATATCAGGGGCTACATCAGCCATCCTGATGGCAACTCTCATCTTCAGAGAATTGGCAAATTTTTTCCACTTCTCCATATCCCCATCATAAATCAGGTCACCGGTCACAAAGCCTGGCTCAGTTACATTGATCATACTGCTTGCTTCAGTTAGCTCTGCCAGGAGGTCAGCATAAATTTCTGACTGTGGCGTATAGGCCGGGCTTACCTGATCAGAACCCTGTAAGGCTTCTTCATAAGGTACATCACCCCATATATCCGTGATGATCTGAAACATCCAGGCTTTCATGATTTTAGCAACTGCGATCTGATTTTCAGTATCACCATAAGCCGAAAAATCGGTAGGGCGCTCCTCATTAAGGCGGATTATCTCCTGCAAATCGCGGATTCCTCCACCATTAGGGTCACCTGCCAGGGCAGCATCTCTTCCGGCATAGTAATACAGCCAATAGTTATTATTGACCCCCTGACGAAGTTGATAACGGCTTTCATCAGTATATTCATTGGCAGCCCAGTACTGAGCGTAGAGCATTCCGAAACGTCCATTATGCCACTCATCCCAAATATGGTCCATCAATTGCTTTTGCGCAGAAGTCAGCAGGGAGGTAGTGGGTACTACCGGCGGCTGATTGGGATCAGTATTCATTTCCTCAAAATCCTCGCAGGCACTTATGCTGAGCATGAGCGTAGCAAGAACAAATATTTTAATATGATTTACTATATATTTCATCATGGTAAGCATTATTAAAGATCAAAGCTTAAGTTGAATCCCCAGGATCTGATGGAAGGTAACTGAGCACCTTCTATACCCTGAATGTTATTGGAGCTAAGGGTAGATTCGGGGTCCAGATGTGGTATTTTTTTGTACAGAATCGCAAGGTTACGCCCTACCAGAGACAGTGTGATGTTTTTGAAAGGACTGTTTTCCAATACACTGTTGGGTAAGGTATAGCCCAACGTAACTTCGCGAAGCTTAATGAAACTGCCATCATACACATGCGCTGCATCTCTACCGTACAAGCCCTGGAAAAAGTTGATCGCAGGCAAACGGGTAGTGTTAGGTTCGTACTCAGGGTTTTCTGCGGTACCTACATTGACTACCCCTTCAGCGACTACTCCTAACTCTCTGACATTTCCGTCTACTGTTTCCTGCAGCATCCCGCTATATTTTCCAAACATATTGGTAATTGAGAATATATCGGAGCCTTTTCTTCCATCTACCAGCACGCTTGCACTGATACCTTTGAAACTAAACCTATTAGTAATACCGCCTGTCCAGTCGGGCATAGCATTACCCAAAGGCACCTGCTCACTGGTTACCGCATAAGTCCCGCTGGAGTTGATGATCTTGTTTCCTTCATCGTCATACATAAAGTCAAAACCCATGATTGCTCCATAAGGCTCACCTTCACGGGCTACCACACTTACTGAGAAAGGGGCATTGGCCAGTGTATAGGTATCAATTCCTTCAGCCAGTTCCACAATCTTGTTTCTGTTTCTGGCCCAGTTCACAATCAGGTCCCACTGGAAGTTTTCTGTCTCCACCGGTGTTGCTCTTAGTTGTAATTCCACTCCTTTGTTAGTAACCTCACCAGCGTTAATAATCTGTGATCCGTAACCGGTAGCCCCAGAAACATCTACTGTAAATATCTGGTCAGTACTTACTGAACTGTAGTATGTTACGTCAAGCCCTACCCTATTATTAAAAAAGCGGAGATCAGTTCCTACTTCCCATGAGCGGGTTATCTCAGGCTTCAAAAGAGGGTTATTAAGTGCATTTGGCACGGTAAACCTGGGATTGGTCCCGAAACTTTCTTTAGGCGCATAAGTCAAGGCCAGACGATAGGGATCGGTATCATTACCTACTTGTGCCCAGCCGGCTCTCAGTTTACCATAAGAAAGAATGCTACTGTTTACCAACGGCTCAAGCTCGGAGAATACAAAGCTACCTGATACTGAGGGGTAGAGGTAAGAATTATTATCCACCGGTAAGGTAGAAGACCAGTCGTTACGCAGTGTGAAATCAGCGTACAACATATCTCTAAAGCCTACTGAAGCATTACCAAAAACACTATTGATTTGCCTTTCTTCAAAATAGTCATCTACCAATACAGAACCTACCGAGTTGATCAGGCTATAAAAGTCTGGCACGTTCAGTCCGCCCTGGGTAGTTCCTACATTTCGGTTATAGGTATTATACCTGATATTTCCTCCAACAAAGGCATTTAAGGTAAATACTTCATTTATTCTCTTGTCAAAAGTCAGTATAAGGTCTGCATTGGTTTCTTTTACCTCACGGATACCTTCTGAATATTCGGGTATTGCCTGTGAACCTACCGCTATTCGCTCTTCTCTTCTGTCAGTATAGTAGTCTGTCATCAACCTACCGGTTAGGTTAAGCCAATCTGTAAAATCGTAGCTCATTGAAAAGTTACCGAATAAACGCTCACGATTGTCATTCTGGTAGTTTTCATAGCGCGTCCAGTAAGGGTTATCAGAGTACTTGGGAGTAAGATCTGTAGGACTAGTAATGTTCCAGGTTCTTTGGATACCCTCGGATGTCTTGTAGGTCCTCAGCTTATCCATACTCATCTGCCGATGACTCCACTGATTAAACTGCTGCATCACATTGTTACCATCATAACCTGTTCCCGGTCTACCCAAGGCACTGTTTACAACATAGTTGGCTGAAACAGATGCGGTTAGTTTGTCCGTGAGTTTGGCAGAACCAGAAAAGCTAAGTGTATTTCTCTTCAGCTCACTGTTGGGCAATACAAAATCCTGGTTCACATTTGTATAGGATAGTCTGAATGTGGTAACATCATTACCACCGGAGAAAGCAATATTGTTATTTAATGTAACCCCAGTGTTGAAAAAGTTTTCAATATTATCAGGATGTGCCACCCAGGGGGTTCTCAAACCATAGTCAGGATCACCTTCGTAAAAGCTATACCATTGTCTTACGGGACGTCCATCCAGACGAGGACCCCAGCTTTCGTCAAAGGCAAAATAGGCTACATCTTCTCCCTCAAATTGCGTGAAAGGGCCATTACCTCCTCCATATTCGTTCTGGTAGTCAGGTAATACAAATACTTCGTCTAGGGTGACACTTGAGTTGACACTTACCCCTATTCCTTGCTGATTTTCACCCTTCTTGGTGGTGATCAGTATTACCCCATTAGCAGCACGGGTACCATAAAGCGCCGCTGCACTGGGGCCTTTCAATACAGAAATAGACTTGATATCATCGGGGTTAATATCCTGAGCCATGTTACCGTAGTCATAACCACCGCTACCTCTGGCCTGATCGGTAGAGGTGAAGTTTGAATTATCTATAGGCACTCCATCTACCACAAACAAAGGCTGGTTGTTACCTGCTACGGAGTTGATTCCACGAATAAGGATACGGGAAGAACCTCCCATATTACCGGAAGCACCATTCACCTGCACCCCGGCAATACGACCGGAGAGAGAGTTTACTACGTTTACCTCTCGGGCTTTGGTAATGCTTTCTCCTTCAATCTCCTGTACTGAATAACCCAGAGCACGCTCATCACGCTCAATACCCAAAGCGGTAACCACTACTTCAGATAACTGCTGTGTATCTGGTGTGAGCTGAATGTCAATATTAGAGCGATTGCCAATGGCTACACTCTGGGTACGATATCCGATGAATGAAAAAGAAAGTGAATCAGCGCCTTCCGAAGCATTGACCCGGTAGTTTCCATCCAGATCTGTCACTGTTCCCTGTGTAGTTCCTTTTACAATCACATTAACCCCTGGTAAGGGTTCACCTTCTTCCGAACTTACTTGTCCGGTAATCACCTGCTGCGCCTGCGCCGACGAGCATAAAAATAAAAATGCCACTACCACCACGAATATTCTTTGGGTGTGGGTAGTGACAAAACTGGTACAATTAATTCCCATAACAACACAATTTATCTGTAAAAAAATAGAAATGAATCCTAAGTTGAGGGCAGCAAAAAATTATTGAACTACAAAAAAAGCATGGTGGCAGATCAAAAATCAGTAAAACTACTGCGCCATATTTATCAATAAAAAATCAAGAATTACTTTTTAATCAATATTTATGTACTTTCCAAGTTTTTAAAAAGAAATGTGACATACTGGATGCCTTAGCATTTGATGTCAGAATGCAAAACATATACTTTGTATCTAGCTATCTAAGCAAATTGTTATTAATTCGCTTAATTTTTTTTGTATTACACGAAAAAGGTAGAGCACAGCTTTTAAAATGGGATATGAGATGTATATACAAAATTTTGTCAGAACGCCATTATTTCTTTCATTTACTTACTTTTATAGAAGAATATTTGTCAAATATTCTTTCAGAAAATGAAATTATTATCAACCGACTTTTTTCTTCACTTCTACTTTGCTCCTTTCCGCTACTCACTTTCATCACTGTGGAGTAGACAAAAAAAAGTGAAGTAGAAAAACTTCTACTTCACAGCTATTTATTTTGCTAAATATTAACTACTGCCTTATTCTTCCTGTAGCTGAACATTAATTGTGCTTTGCCCTCCGATACCAATCTTTTGGGTTCTGTATCCCAGACTAGAGAAGACAAGCGTATCAGCCTCTCCTCCCACTTCCAGGCTATAATTACCCTGCATATTGGTAACAGTTCCCTGGTTGGAGCCTTGTACGCTCACATCTACCCCCGGCAGAGGATCTCCTCCAGAGGTCACTTTACCACTTATTGTAGCCTCGGGTATCATGGTGAAAGCAAAAATACCAACCAATACAACGACCAATGCTATAGAATAAATATTCACCGACTTCTTCATGTTTTCCTGGATTAAGTTTAAAAAGTAAATACTACTAGTTAGGTAAGGAGGATGATCACAAAAATGTTCAATTTTTTACAGAGAAAGCAATTTTTAAGTATATCAGGCTATCGTGAATAATAGTGTTTGATTACTTCTTCCGTTGATTTCTCCTGGGGAGTGAAATCTGTTTCCCAGCGATCCCAGCGGCTCTCACGGTTCACAAAGGGGTACCATTTCCAGAGGAAGCCTCCGGCAAACCAGGGCTGATGCCAGAAAGTCTGATATAGTGCTTCATAGGCTGTTTTTTGTGCTTCCATGTTTTTCACCAAGCCTTCTTCCTCGTTATGCCAGTGGCCGCGTGAAGCAAAGTCCGCACTACGATACCCGTATTCTGTAAATAATATGGGCTTATTATACTCTTCTCTCACTTCTTCTATAAGTTCCAGAGGTTCTTCCCAATGATTCAGAAGTTCTTTGACAGAAGGGTTTTTCTTGTCAGAAAGGGGGAAGTAAGCATCTATGCCTATAAAGTCCAGCTCATCCCAAAAGGTGATGTACTCAAAATTATCCCAGTTGGCGGCATAGGTTAGCTTTCCCGCATATCGCTCTCTGATTCTCTTACTCAGTTTTCGCCAGAAGTCAGGCCGCTCACGAGCAGGTATGCGATACTCTGTCCCTATGCATATCATCTCCACATTTTCACTGACAGCAATATCCGTCATGATATCCAGGTATTCGGTGTAGGATTGCTCCCACTGCTGCCACTCTTCCTCGGTCTTGAGGTTAAAATCTCCCGGCCAGCCCTGACGCCTGATCCATACGTGAGGTTTGAGCATCACTTTAAGCCCCAGGCTCTTGGCATAACGGACGGTATGCTCTACACCCTCTTTGGTTTCACCCCACCATTTACCTTCCAGTCGGTAGTTGACTATAGGATCTTCTTCCAGAGAAAATGCGTAGGGTACGATAGCCACCCAGCCCGCACTGATAGACTTCACTGAAACCATCGTCTGCTCCCCCACTGAATCTCGGGGAGCCACAAAACATACCCCGTTAATCTTATCTCCCAGGTAGTGCTGGGATACACTTTCACAAGCCAGGAAAAAGGGAAAGATCAAATAAAGAAATAAGCGCATAATTTGTATTTGCCTCATGCCAGCAGGGAATGGTTGATCCAAAAACCCAGGCCAGCTAGTCAGTGTACTTACTTCTTTCTTTTGCATATCAGACAGTCATTAGCGTAAATATTAGCTGCGCATATGGGTGCTGTATTCTTTGACTACCTCTATAAAGTGTTTTACCTTTTCAGGGTCAATATCAGGATATACTCCATGCCCCAGGTTTGCGATATGGCGATAAGGGCCAAAAGCATCCAGCATCCTCTTTGTTTCCTGCTCAATCACTGCATAATCTGCGTAGAGCGTAGCCGGATCAAGATTGCCCTGTAACACTTTTGTCTCACCAAAGAGAGAACGCATTTGCATTATATCCATATTCCAGTCCAGACCTATCGTCTCACAGGATAGCCGGGGCATGGCGGGCATACTGGTAAATGCGCCTTTGGCAAAAACGGTTACCGGCACTTCAGTAATCGCGTCGCAAATCTGAGAGATATAAGATAGTGAAAAGTCTGCATATTGTCGGGTAGAAAGAATACCTGCCCAGGAATCAAATACCTGCACCAGGTTAGCTCCCGCTTCTATCTGAGCTTTGAGGTAGGCAATGGTACTATCGGTAATCATCTGCAAGAGACGATGGGCCAGTTCCGGTTCTTTGTACAGCATGGCCCTGGGCTGGGAAAAAGTTTTGCTTCCTGAGCCTTCTACCATATAGGCAAAAATCGTCCAGGGTGCACCGGCAAAGCCAATGATAGGCACCCGCCCATCCAGCTCACGCTTGGTCACTTTAATGGCTTCTGGTGTATAAGCCAGGTCGCCGGAAATATCAGCTACCTTAAGGCGATCAATATCCGCAGCGGAGTTCACAGTTTTAGGAAAGTAGGGACCTCTTTTCTCCACCATTTCATAAGGAAGCCCCATCGCTTCAGGAATCACGAGTATATCCGAGAAGATGATCGCAGCATCTACCCCCAGAATATCTACCGGTTGTATGGTCACTTCCGCGGCACGTTCCGGGTTTTTGACCAGTTCTACAAAGCCATTCATCTTTTCTCTGACAGCTCTGTATTCCGGCAATATTCTTCCAGCCTGCCGCATCAGCCATACCGGCGTGCGCTCCGTTTGCTCTCCCCGGATGGTTCTGAGTAATAAGTCGTTCTTTAATTGCATGCTCAAAGATATTAGTTCAAAGTTGTAAGTTCAAAGTTCGGAGTTTAAGAGTTCTTTGTGTTTTAGGGTTATGGTGTTATGGTGTTATGGTGTTATGGTGTTATGGTTTAAAACGAAAGAACTATAACACCAGAAACTATAACAGTCTCTTCCAACATTGTTCTTTGTTCATTGTTCTCTGTACATTATATATTGCTCACTGTTTAGCATCTCATTTTTAACAACAAACTTATTTTTTTATGTCAATACAAAGTATCAATCCTCTAAATAATAAACTACTCAAAGAATTTGAGGAACATAGCGATGCACAGATAGAAGAAGTGCTGCAGACCGCAGACAGTACTTACCGCAAATGGCGCAAGTTTTCTTTTGAAGAAAGGAGCAAGCTCATGCATAAAGCAGCCGATGTGTTGCGCTCCAATAAAAACAAGTATGCCCAGATCATGACTGATGAAATGGGCAAAACCAAGAAAGAAGCCATAGCTGAGGTAGAGAAATGCGCCCTCTGCTGTGATTATTATGCCGATAATGCCGCTCAGTTTCTGGCTGATGAACCGCTGAAGATTGATCAAGGAGAAGCCTATATTGCCTATGATCCTATAGGTACTGTCCTGGCGATCATGCCCTGGAATTTTCCTTACTGGCAGGTGATCCGCTTTGCCGCTCCTACCCTGATGGCGGGCAATGTGGGTATACTGAAACATGCCTCTAATGTTCCTCAGTGTGCTTTGGCGCTGGAAGAAGTCTTCCGTGAAGCGGGCTTCCCCCAGGGCTGTTTTCAATCCCTGCTGATTCCCAGCAAAAAGGTAGACCATCTGCTGGCCGACGAACGTATTAAAGCAGCTACACTGACCGGTAGTGAAGGGGCAGGGAGTAAAGTAGCTGCCAAAGCCGGGAAAGAATTAAAGAAGACAGTACTGGAACTGGGGGGTAGCGATCCCTTTATTGTGCTGGCCGATGCGGACATTGAAAAAGCTGCGACTACAGCTGTCAAAGCCCGAATGATCAACTGCGGACAAAGCTGTATTGCTGCCAAACGCTTCATTGTGGTGCAGGAAGTGTACGATCAGTTTATAGAGATATTTAAACAAAAGATGTCAGCGCTTAAGCAGGGCGACCCTAATGAAGATGGCGTGGATTATGGACCTATGGCCCGTGAGGATCTGGCAAACGAACTATTGGAACAGACAAAAAAGTCTGTTGAAAAAGGTGCGGAAGTACTACTGGGTGGCGACCGACCTGATAAAGAAGGTGCTTTCTTCAACGCAACTATTTTAGGTAATCTGAAAGCGGGAATGCCTGCCTATGATGAGGAAATGTTTGGGCCGGTAGCCTCAGTCTTTAAGGTAAAAGACGAGGAAGAAGCCATACTCATTGCCAACGATTCTCCTTACGGACTAGGCGGCTGTGTATGGACGAAAGACATTGAGAAGGGTAAACACTTTGTACGTCAGGTAGAATCCGGGGCAGTGTACATCAACAAAATGACGGCCTCACATCCGGCACTTCCTTTTGGGGGTGTAAAGAAATCGGGCTACGGCAGAGAGCTCTCTCACCTGGGTATACGTGAGTTTGTGAACCAGAAGACGGTGTGGCTGGAGAAATGATGTTAGATGATTAATGAATAATGAGGAATGATTGGTAGTCATTTCTCTTCTACGCTTCCTCAGAGTCCCTACAGCGGAGGCCGCTTGCAGGTGACTCTGAGCAGCGTAAAAAGTAGAAGCAAATAACTTATCGTTAGCTCTTTATTATTCCATACTCGGTTTTGAGGGCTAAAAGTTAGCGTGCAATAACTTATCGTAGTAATATGTTATTGTGCGCCTGCTACAAATGAATACCACATCTGTTTTATTACCTCAATCATACAAAAATTTAATCACACACAGGGGTATGTTATTCCTCTCTCATGATTTGTTATTTACCGCGGCGATACGTTATTTTTTCATACCCTAAAATGGCTAAAAGTTAGTCCGATGTCTTTTGGCACCGCAAAAATATTATTCTATCGGTTGAAAGGATAATTAATTACTCTCTCTGCTCTATTTCATTAGCTTCAGTATACTACTGCCAGTCGCATTTTGATACGACCACCCACTAAAAGTATATTAAATTGTATTATCTTGATTTGATATATTGTATGTAAAGGCAGTATGTTGAGGTTATATAGCTAATAGCATCAATTTAAAAGTAACAGCATGACACGAAAGCTACTCAACTTGACTCTTTTTTTCTCCTTGGCAGTTGAGCTCACTTCCTGTGACGGACAAATCAAAAAAGACTTACCCAAAGAGATGGTAAGTGAATCAAAAGTAATATCTGTTGGACAGCCCAAACTTATAAAAACCCAAGGCTCACAGAAAGGTGACAATGTTAACACTAGTCTTCAGGACAAAGCAGGGAATCTTTGGTTCGGCACAACAGGCGAAGGCCTTTATCAATATGACGGAAAATCATTTATACAATATACCACAACAAATGGGCTCAATAGTAATACGATTCACTGTATTTTGGAAGATAAAGATGGTAAGATTTGGATAGGCACAGCCGCAGGAATTTGTCTTTACGATGGTGACAAATTTAACCATATTCAAATCCCTTTACCCCCTGATTTACCGCCCAATAAGTATCACGCCACTCATAATGTATTTGACATCATGCAAGACAATAGTGGGAAACTATGGTTTGCTACGATTGATGGTGTGTATGTCTACGATGGAAAATCCTTTACTCCATTCATTATTAATGAAGATGGAGGTGGCTTTATGAGCAGTAACCATAATGTAGAAAGAATTTTAGAAGATAAAGCAGGTAATATTTGGTTTGGTGGCCGGGTTAACTCCGGTGTATTTCGTTACGATGGCAAATCCATAACCAATCTTAAACTTAACGGTGACGATTGGGCCTGGCCTGCTTTGGTTGACAAAAAAGGAGATATTTGGTTCAGCAATTGGGATGGTGCTTATGTTTATGATGGAAAATCATTTACAAGAATTAATGGATTACCTTATGGTCCTACTACCCAAATTGTAGAAGATAAAAAAGGCAATCTTTGGTTTGGAGGAGGAGGCCGTGGAATTTGTCGTTACGATGGAAAAACTTTCACCTGTTTAACAGCAAAAGATGGGTTACTCAATGAAGGTGTTTGGTCAATTTTGGAGGATAAATCCGGAAATCTATGGGTGGGCACAAGGAATACGGGTTTATTCCGATATGATGGAGAAGCCTTTACCAGTTTTACAGATATCAATTTCTCAGATCAGAGCGTATTTTTCCCGAATGTCAAGTAAAAAACTAGTGCTAATCCCACTATCCTCAGTATGCTACTGCCGTAATGGAACTGAAGGTTTGAATCAAGTCAAGTTTTAATTTGACGGTATCTGTAGACTTCAATTCCATTTCGGAAGTTGAAATAAACTTAAGCCAGTCGCAAGTATCCCGATGACCTGCATCTCTAAAATAACTATCTTAGGAGTACGGATGCAAAGAAAATTATATTAATAGCACTAGCAATTGTGGAGATGGCCACCGTGGCAACGGCCTCTGTGGCAACCTTTGGGTTTGTAGCATATAAATATGTTGCGTTCGGGCCGATGAATAACAAATAAAAATTTAAAAAAACTTCAATGCTTAATCAACATACCATGAAACGAAACGAGATTTACCATAGTGATCCGGAGATTTTAGGAGGCACTCCGGTGTTTACAGGCACCCGCGTACCCATTAATACTTTGCTGGTTTACCTGCGCAAAGGTAAGCGTATTGAAGACTTTCGTGATGATTTTCCTACGGTAAGCTTCGCACAAGCCGAAGCACTACTTGAATTGGCAGGTCAGGAACTGATGGCTCACTCCGATTCGTCAGATTCATGATTCGGGTATTGCTGGATGAAAACTTACCTCGCAAGCTCAAACGGTCGCTCAATGCTGAGACCATTACAGTGCCTGAATGTGGTTGGGGTGGTTTTAAAAACGGGGAGTTGCTGCAGAAAGCCGCGGCAGAGTTTGATGTGATGCTGACGATGGACCGTGGCATTGAGCATCAACAAAACCTAAGTGGCCTCAGTCTCTGTCTCATTGTATTGTCAGCAGTGAGCAATGATCTGGATGACTTGCTACCTTTAGTGCCTTCAATTAACACTGCATTAACTAAAACCATCCCTGGTCACATTATCCATATAAAAGAAACAGACGTTTTATAAGAAGTGTATCCTGTTCCATGGGTCACCCAAAGCCCCCTAGCTTCAGTATGCTACTGCCAGTAGCGGGCTAGGCTTCAGCGGAGCGCTGCCAGATTTCAAAAATCTGGCAGAGATAGCTTACTTGATTTGTATAGCGGCAGGCTGCCATAGATTACTGTGCTGGTTTCATTTCTTTCATGATTACCCTTCGCAGAGCCATGGCATAGCCCAGGTGCAGAGATTCGTGCATGGCATTGAAGCGAATACCTTCCTGAATATCTGATAAAGTTACGCCAAAGCTGGTTGTGTACTCATGATACTGCTGAAAACGCTGTGCCTCAAAATCCTGTTGAAGTTGTTCAATAGTAGAGATTGCCAGTGCTTTGAGCTTTTCTATCTCTTCTCCACTTACATGTCCGTTGGGTTTTGTTCCTCTTCGGTAGGAATCTATTAGTTCCAGATCTACATGCATCTCCAAACCGGATAGTTTATAACAAATGATCTGCTGGGTGGCGATGATATGTCCAAAATTCCAGATGATATTGTTGTTGAATCCGGGAGGAATATGATTCAGCGCATGCTCATCCAGGGCATCCAGTAGTTTCATAAAGTTTTCTCTTCCTTTGCGGGTATAGGCTATTTCTTTCATACGATTGTTTGAGTTTGATCAGTTACAAGCTTCATAAATTTACATGAAAAGCTTTGAGTATACATAATAGGCTAAAATTTATTACTGCATCCCCATGACTTTTAAGGCCCTTTCCAGGTCCTGCGGAGTATCTATGCTGATGCTTTCGTGTGCTGTAATCCCTATCTTGATGGGATAGCCATTTTCTATCCAGCGCAACTGCTCCAGTGATTCTGCTTTCTCCAGACTGGAAATCGGTAGTTGTGTTACTTCCCTCAAAATATCGGCACGATAGGCATAGATACAGACATGTTTGTAATACGTATGGTGCTCCAGCCATTCAGCTTTATCATAGCCTCTCAGGTAAGGAATACATTCCCTGCTGAAATAGATCGCGTTCATATGCTTATTGAAGATGACTTTCATGATAGTGGGGTTGAAAAGCAGCGGGGCTTCTTTCACCTCATTGACCAGTGTAGCCAGTTGTGTTTCTCCATCCAGCAGGCCTGCCAGTTCATCTATGGTATCAGGGTGGATAAAAGGCTCATCTCCCTGTATGTTGATCACATAGTCATAGTCTGTGGATTGCTTATCCAGCGCTTCGCGACAGCGGTCGGTACCGGAAGGATGCTGTTCGGAGGTCATTACCGCTTCACCACCAAAATCTTCTACGTGCTTCCGGATATCGTCATGATCGGTGGCCACAATTACTTTCTCTAGTTTTTTAGCTGCTGAAGCCTGTTCAAAGGTGCGCTGCACCATACTTTTACCTTTGATATCAGCCAGGGCTTTGGCTGGAAAACGCGTAGAGGCTAAGCGGGCGGGAATAATGCCTAGTATCTTCAAATCCTTATTATTTAGCTTTTTTACTGTTTATTTGTAACCCTAACTGCTAAGGTTAGTATTTGATATATATCACATGGTTTGTTGTACGAAAACAATGGCCGATTAGCTTCCGCAATATGCATAAATTAAAGTTCAAGCTCGGAATAATTCTTTTATTAATCACCGTAGGATGCCAGTCTGAAGAAAGCGATGTAGAAAGCATGCTTGAGGCTACCCCTTATTTTGATTTAAAAGGGGTGATCAATCAGCAAATTACTCTCCTGGACAGGCTGAATCCTCAGGTTGAAATTACTGCAAGTATTGGCAAAAATACAGAAACAGAGACAATGCAAAAAGACAGTGCTGCCTGGGCCGAAGCGTTACAGTTATATGTAGATGCGGACCTTAACAAGCCTGTATTACGTGGACAGTATACAATCACCGACAGTACACTGGAAGAGGAGAATTTGCAAGCAAAGATTTACCGGGCCAAGAATGAGAAAGAGGCAGAAATTCCCTATATGAAGGTTGTTTACAAAGACTCTACTTCTAACCCTTGTTATGTAGAAACTCTTTTTCGTGAAGAAAATCTTCTTTACAGCACTTACAGAAGCATGTCGTTGCACTTTGATCAGTTACAGGGAAACTTAAGGCTTACCGAATATGAAACCCAGGGAAGACAAAAGATGGTTTTTAAGGACAGCGTTTTTTATTCTACCAGAGGACTCCTTCAATATTAAACCTTTTCTCCTTTAAAGAGGCTCTTTACTTTTTCTACTACTCCTTTTTTCTCCTCTTCACCAAAATACCCATAACCATAGCGGGAGTGGGCGTAGCTTCTATCTCCGGTGGAGGAGAGACCATTCAGAATGATGGCTAGCTTAGAAAACTTTTCGGTATTGTGAAGCTTCTTGAATGTGCGCACAAAATTTCTCCTGGAATAATCGGCCCGAAATACATAGAGAGGAATATCGGCTTTCTCCATCACCAAGACACCATCTGTTACCAAACCTACGGGTGGGCTATCCAGGATAATCACGTCATATATTTCCTTAAGCTGATGTAGCATACGTTCAAACGCCTGGCTTACGATCAGTTCCGAAGGATTAGGCGGAATAGCGCCGGCAGGGATAATATCCAACTTACCCTCTTTTATTTCTGTAATACATTCTTCCAATGCATACTTGCCTATCAAGTGGGTACTAACACCTTTTTCTCCATTCTTGGTAGAAAAGACTTTGTGAACCTTGGGTTTACGGAGGTCAAGATCCACGATAAGCACCTTTTGCCCAGACAGAGCAATCACATAAGCCAGATTACAGGCTACAAATGTTTTTCCCTCAGATCCTACAGTGGAAGTTACAGAAATGACTTTCTTTTCATTTCTCAAACCCATAAACTGCATATTGGTTCGCACCGAACGGAAAGCTTCACTGATAGCAGACTTAGGCATTTTGTCAATGACAAGCCCCTCGGATGCAGTATTTTTCTTATTGAGCGGAATACTGCCCAATATTGAAGCACGTGTCAGTTTTTCCAGTTCACTCTGACTGCTGATTTTATCATTCAGCACATAACCCACCGCCAGAAACATGAGGCTAAGAATAATTCCACTTATCGCCCCTACCCCGAGAATAGTAATTTTTTCAGGCGCTACAGGATTGCCAGGCATAGTTGCCGGAAGTAATACCACAAAGTCAGTAACAGTCCCTGCCTTTGCTATTTCCAGTTCATTCTTCTTCTGAATTAAAGAAAGGAAGATGCTTTCATAAAGATTATAATAGCGTTGATTTTTGCCATACTGTGTGCCTTTGGATGGCAACTGCACAAAATCTTCCTCTATCTCCTGCTTCTTTTCTGCTATTTCTTCCAGTTGTAGGTGAAGCTGAGTATCATAGGTTTGTATGAGACCGAGGATATCCTCTTTGATAAGATCTATTTTCTGGTCTTTTAGCTTGACAGCAATAGATGACTCTTTATAAGAAGCTAAAGTCAGTTCTTTATCGTTGAGCAGAGTGTTGAGTTGCTGGACATATTTTAATATATCTTCCGGATAGCTAACAAAACTGGTAGGCTCAGTGAGAACCAACTCTTCATTTTCTACTTTCTGACGTAGTTTTTCAATTGATTCTAATGTGTTTTGGATCTGGAACTTCCTTGCATCCAGTTCTTCCATTTTCACTATTGCTTTTCCTATCTCAGACTGTAGATTGTTAGTTTTGTTATCAATTGTAAAGTTTTCAAAGTAGTTCTCGTATTTGGAAAGACGGTCTTCAATTGCTCCCAACTGCTCATCCAGGAAGCTTAATTTCTGCTCGGTAGCCTGATTTTTTTTCTCCTTAGTATATTCCAGGTAGACAGAGTCTATTACTGTAACTAAATCCCTTATTTTCTGCTTATCATATCCCTGAAAACCTACTTTGATGGTATTTGCCTTAAAATTCACAGGCTCAACGATCATGTTACTGGATAAATAATTGACCAATGACTGGTCACTATTGATTGTAAAATAGTAGGCTGTTCCCTTAAACTCCTGACGAAAGTGCTCGGTAAGCGTTACTACAAAGCGGTAAGAGGGGTGTTCTATTTCTTCACCAAATTCATAGGCGCGAGAAAACCTTTCTCCTCCCAAAGGATAAGAAAGTATAAACTGCTCATCATTTAAAATTTCAATATCAATGGGCTTGTCATAAAACGAGCGGTCTTTGAGTTCATATTCAACTCTAAAGGGGGAATTGCCATAACGTTCCTGAAAAAGTACTCTTCCATAAGCATAATAGCTGATATCCATATCAATGGCCTCCACTACTTTGCTGAAAAAAAGATTTGATTTCAGAAGCTCTATTTCCCCGGCAAGGTTATCCAGATTTTGATTCAGATTTCCAAAACCAAGAATATTCGCCTCACTTTTAATGTCCAGTCTTAGGATAGAAGTTGACTCATATACCGGGCGGGTATACCTTATGTAGAGGTAGGCAAGTATGTTTGTAGAAAGTATGATCAGCAAAACCCAAATAATATTCTTCTTTAAAGTCAGAAATATCTTGCTCAGGTCAAGCCCTTCAAATACACTATTTTCATTAGTAGACTCTTCTATATCATACTGATCATTCCTCATACTTAATTATTGCTAAAGTTATTAATCAGCACAATCAAGGTTAAAGTGCTGGTAATCAAACTTAAAATCGGAGAAATATCTCGTACAGCCTCACTCGTCACCCGCTGCACTGGCTGTACATATATAATATCATTGGGTAATACTTTCAGTGAAGCTTCTTTCATTCCCTCAACCGTTGATAAGTTAATGATTCTGACCTCTGGATCGTTCAGATCACCTCTAATCAAACGGATTTTATCAACTCTGGATTGTGTCCCGACCCCTCCAGCTCGTGCAAGTATTTCAATCAAATTAGTATTCTCATTTTGTAAAGGAATTACCTGCCCCCCTGTTGAGCCTAATATCACTACTCTTTTATTAACATAACGAGTAATCACAAAAGCATCCTCATAGTAAGCAGAGTACTCAGTTTCCAGCAAACTGTCCGCTTCATAGAGTGTCAATCCTTCCAGTTCAATATCACCGATCAGCGGTAACTTTACCATTCCACCTTCTCTTATCAGAAACTGTGGCTGTTGCTGCTGCGTCCTGAATTGTTGATTGCCAGCTCCTGAATTGAGTTCACGTCTGATTTCATTATTAGGATCAATTATTAGTTCACCTTCATTGGTATAGACTTCTACTTCAATATAATCGTTTTCCTGCAAAGTATAATTGCTCTTTGCATCCTCAACTGCCAGAAGTACATTTTCAGGAATCAGCTCAGTCTCAGTACGAAAGAGAATCCTATTCTTATAAATTCCGCAACCGCTAAGCAGCCCTGTAGCACACAGGAACAATACAACGTATTTGAAAGGCCCTATTAATGTTTGAATCAAGAGTATCAGTTAGTTTTACTTCTGGGCAATTTGTTTAAACGATGGTAAAGCTAAATCCTTTTCTGAAACTATAGGTTCACTTATACCATATTTTTTAAGTTCCCAGTCAATTAGCAGATCAGGATCATTCCAGATGATACCCGATTCAGAAGCTTTGTTATATACATTAGTACACTGATAAGTAAATATTGCATCCTCCAGGGTTACAAAACCGTGGGCAAAACCTTCAGGTACATACACCATATTGCTGCGCTTACCATCAAGTACAAAGGTTTTGTACTGCCCGTAGGTAGAGGAACCGGGACGTAAATCTACTGCAACATCCAGTACCTTTCCGCTTACTACTCTTACCAGTTTACCTTGCTGATATGGAGCATTTTGAAAATGCAGCCCTCGGAGTACTCCTTTCACAGAAAATGACTGATTTGCTTGTAAGAAATTATAATCCAAACCCAACGATTTAAATTTCTCCACATGATATGTTTCCAGAAAATAGCCTCGCTCATCACCAAAAACATTTGGGATAATCTCAACCAGTCCCTCAATATTTGTTGTCTCTAAGTGCATACTTTATAGTCTTATTTGAATCTATTTGCTAAAATTCAGCTTTAAATTTATAACAAAAAAACCAATGCAAAAAACATTGGCCTGATGGTGAAATTACCTTAAAATGATTTACGTAGATTAAGCAATCAGCTTTTTACTTTGATTTACTACCAGGTGATTGATTGCCTCCTGATACTTGCTGATCACTATACTTTCATCAAATTGGGTTCTTACTTTGACTCTCCCTTTTTCTCCCATCACTTTCCTTTCCGCAGGACTTAGCTCCAACATTTTCAGCATTTTCTTGGCCAGATCATCGGATGAACGTACTTCGCACAAAAAACCATTCTCATTATCATCCACTACGTGCTTACAGCCAGCGGTATTGGTAGTAATAATAGGCTTACCCAAACTTGCTGCTTCCAGCAAAGTTCTGGGAAGTCCTTCCCGATAAGAAGGTAATACTACACAATCTGCTAACTCTATTTTGGATTTCACATCATCAGTAGTACCAAGATAATCCACTAGACCTTCCTCTATCCAGTGGTCAACGATATCAACCGGAATCCCTCTTTTATGGATAGGATCTTTGGCACCCAGTATCTGAAATTTAGCATCAACCCCCAGGTCCCTCAGCTTTTTAATCGCCTCAACATATTCTATAATTCCTTTGTCATAAATAAGCCTGGAAATTACCAGAAAGGTAAACTTCTTCTCCCTATTTTCTTCTGCTAATGGAGTGGGCTCAAACTTCTTCAGGTCAATTCCGGACCCCGGAACTGTATCAGCAATTTTGCTTTTGATCAGGTGCTCTTTTACGAAAAGCTGGAAATCGTCATGATTTTGAAAAAACACCTTATGAGGAAAACGGAATGCGATTTTGTATAAAGTTTTAGCTACTACTGATACCCAGCCTTTTTTCAAGAATACAGTACCTAAGCCACATACATTATTGATCATAGGGATACCTGCTGCACGAGCAGCCAAACTTCCATAAATGTTAGGTTTAACAGTATAGTGCAGGATAATATCAGGAGATATTCGCTTATACAATTTATATAACTCCACTACCAAGCCTGCATCCTTGATAGGGTTTACTCCTCTACTATCCATTTTGATAGAATGAAATTGATATCCCAGGCTTTCTATACGGTCACTGTATTTATCATGAGGAGCAAGAATAACTACTTCGTGCCCATCTTCCCGCAACGCATTGATAAGCCCTAGACGGAAATTATATACATTCCAGGAAGTATTGAGTACAATAGCTATTTTCATATAACACAGAAAAATTTTTCAAATTATTTCTACAAGCGAGAGAAATCGCAATAATAATGCAATTTATAGTTTATCATCAAAAAAAGATGTTCCTACAAAAAGGATTTATATTGGCATAAGTAACTTTATTAGATAAAGTAAAAAATAACAAATCATTGCAAATTATCTAATGCAGCTTAAACGAGGAAAAACCTTAATCAATCCTATAAAAAAGTAACAAAAGACAGTACCCTATAGTTTTATCCAAGGTCTTCTTCATGTAAGTTTGGCTATATTTTCCTCATTTATAGAGGTCTTTAAAACGATTGGGGTCGTACTCAGCCATAAGAGCATAGGCCGTATCAAACACATCTTCCTGATTAGGTTTAGAAAAATAATCGCCATCAGAACCATAGGCCGGACGATTGGGCGCACTGCTGATAGTTTGGGGAGCAGAATCAAGGAAGCGATAAGCGCCTTGTTCTTCCAGTACTTGCTGCATCATATAAGCTGAAGCACCTCCCGGTACATCCTCATCGGCAAAAATCACTCTATTGGTCTTCTTTATAGATTCCAGGATAGTGTGGTTGATATCAAAAGGAAGCAAGGTTTGAACATCTATTACCTCACAGCTAATGCCGAATTTGTCTAACTGCTCAGCAGCCTGCATTACCACTCTGCACATAGAACCATACGTAACGAGGGTGATATCTTCTCCTTCCCGAATTACTTCTGGTTGCCCGAGCGGTACAGTAAAATCATCAAGATTCGTAGGAATCCTTTCTTTTAGGCGATAACCATTAAGGCACTCAACAATGATAGCCGGATCATCAGCTTTTAACATAGTATTGTAAAAACCTGCTGCCTGCACCATATTCCTAGGCACCAGCAGATAAATTCCTCTCAGGCTATGCAAAATTGAACCTATAGGCGAACCCGAATGCCATATACCCTCCAGACGATGCCCACGGGTACGAATGATCAAGGGAGCTCCCTGCCCACCCCGTGTTCTATATCTGAGCGAAGCCAAATCATCAGTAAGCGTAGCAAGGGCATAGAAAATATAATCCAGATACTGAATTTCCGTGATAGGTCGTAACCCCCGGATCGCTGTACCTATGCCCTGGCCAATAATAGTACTCTCCCGAATACCGGTGTCGGTCACTCTGATCTCACCATGCTTCTCCTGCAGGCCAGCAAATCCCTGGTTTACATCACCAATTTTACCTACATCCTCACCAATGGCAAATACACGAGGGTCACGCTTAAGCATATGATCAAAGCAAGCCTGCAAGACTTCCCGGCCGTCCACAGGACTATCATTTTCATCAAATACAGGTTTTACTTCTTCTACCTTGAGTGCAGAAGCAGCAGTCTCACTGTAAAGATGGGCATTAAATCTATCGTAATTATCCGCTTCGCTTTTTTTCAACCAATTGAGTAATTCCTGACGCTCTTCGCTTGATTCGCCTGCAGTAAGACGAAGGGTTCTTTTTGCTGCTTTCACCTCATCCAGACGGATAGGAGCCAAGGTTTTCTTAAGCTCCTGATGCACCTCTTTGATTTTCTCTTTTTGTGGGCTCTTTTCAGCTACCCTGAGCACCAGATTTGAAAGCTGCTTAAGTTCAGCATCCAATTCGGAGCGATAAGCTTTCCAGGCATCGTTTTTGGCCTTTCTTACAGTTTCAAACGCACGCTGCTCAATAGCATCCAACTCCTGATCTGTTGCAAAACCATTTTGCAGTATCCACTCCCGCATTTTCACATTACAGTCATGCTCTCGCTCCCAGGCCAGCCTTTCTTTAGTTTTGTATCTCTCATGAGAGCCTGAAGTGGAGTGCCCCTGTGGTTGTGTCAGGTCTTCCACATGCATCAGAATCGGCACATGTTCACTACGGGCAATATTAGACGCTACGCGATAAGCTTCACACAATTTCTCATAATCCCATCCTTTTACTCTGAAAATTTCCAGGCCAGGCTCATTTTCTGTTCTTTGAAAACCCGAAAGGGCTTCTGAGATACTTAATTTGGTAGTATGATATTCTTTGGGTACAGAAATACCAAAGTCATCATCCCATACAGACAATATCAAAGGAATTTGAAGTACTCCTGCCGCATTGACAGTTTCCAGAAACATACCTTCGGAAGTAGCAGCATCCCCGATAGTAGCGAATGTTACTTCATCTCCATGATTGGAAAAAGCCTCAAATGCTTCTCCCTGAAGGGCAGGATTCTCCCGATAAAGTTTGGAAGCGTATGCAAAACCTACTGCACGAGGAATCTGTCCTGCCGTAGGCGAAATATCAGAGCCTGAGTTATAATTATCTGTCTGTCGGTAAAATTCTCCACTTTGCATATCAACCATCCGAGAGCCAAAGTGAGCGTTCATCATCCTTCCACCGGAAGAAGGATCTGCTTCCAGAGTGGCATGGGCATAGAGCTGGGCAAAAAACTGTTGAATGGTTATCTCTTCCAACGCAAACATAAATGTCTGGTCGCGATAGTATCCAGAGCGAAAGTCACCTTTGCGGAATGCCTTAGCCATAGCAATCTGTGCTACTTCTTTACCATCCCCAAATACGCCAAACTTAGCTTTTCCCATAAACACTTCCTTACGACCTATCAGGCTGGCATGCCGGCTTTCCCAGGCAATACGATAGTCGTTAAGAATCTCTTCTATAGAAAGTTTATGGGTAATATCTTCTTGGTATGTCTTAGTAGATTCCACTTTAAAGGGTTTAGTTGTTCTCTTCAATCCAACGCTTTTTACCACTTCCAAAAATAGTCAAAAAGCGGATTTTATACAAAGCTGCAACCAATCATGTCCACCATTATCTTAGGGTTAAGCGTCATTGTTTACTAAAAATTGTAGTATATACAATATCTATTTAGACATTTTTAATATTTTTTTTATTAATGGATATTCATTTTATGTTTTTGTGTTTAACACAAGAATACATAATTTTGCACTCACAAATTTTATGAGCACGCTACGAACGATATTGTCTGGCAGAGGGAAACGTCTATTTATTTTAACGGCAATCATGATGCTGTTGGTTACAACTTACCGGCCATTCATGATTCAGGGCTTGGGCTTTGATACTGATGTCAGTCATTATCAGGATATGTCTTCTGAAGAAGAATCTTCTTCCGACCAAGTCTCTTTCATTTCAGCAGCCTATGAAGCTATAGTACCCATCTATAAAATACAGATTGCTGTAATTTATTCTGCAATATTAAAGCTAGAGTTGATTGAAGAAATCGTTGAAAGTGTAGACATAGATTTACCGCTTCCTCAAAGCAGTTATTTCAGGATTCTCTTTCGAACCTTTATTTCTCCCAACGCACCCTAGCCCACATCTTTCTTAGAAAAACTACTGTTCATCTATCCTGATCAGGCATTAGATGAGCCTACTCTCTTATTTATATATAAACAAGCTATTTACTATTTAACTTATTTTAATCATGCGTAACAAGACCGGAATAGTTGTTCTGACGGTGATTATCTCACTGTTATGCATTTACTACCTATCGTTTACCCTGGTATCTAATAACGTACAGGAAAACGCTACTGAGTATGCTACTACAGCAGAAGGTAACATTGACTTTGCTAAAAAACAGGAATACCTGGACTCTATCTGGAAAGAGCCTGTATATAACCTGGTAGGAGCCAAATTCACTTATCAGGAAGTAAAGGAAACTGAACTCAACCTGGGGCTGGACCTGCGGGGAGGAATGCACGTAGTGCTGGAAGTATCTCCAATTGAGATCATCAAAAACCTATCGGGCGACAGCAAAGATGAAGATTTTCTTCAGGCACTGGAACTTGCCAGACAGCGTCGTGCCAATAGTCAGGAAAGATTTACTGCGCTTTTCTACGAAGCATTTAACGAAGTAGCTCCTGATAAACAGCTGAGCAGTATTTTTGTAAACTCAGCCACCCGTAACCGTATCAGCTTCAGTTCTACAGATGAGGAAGTGCTGGAAGTGATCAATGAAGAGGTAGACAACGCGATTGATCGTTCTTTCAACATTCTTCGTACGCGTATAGACCGCTTTGGTACTTCACAGCCTAACATCCAGCGCCTACAGAACCAGGGTCGCATACAGATTGAACTGCCCGGCGTAGATAATCCTGAAAGGGTAAGAAATCTTTTGCAAGGTGTAGCCAAGCTGGAATTTGTGGAAGTACTGGAACCCGGAGAATTTGTAAACTCATTGCAGGAAATCAATAATATGCTGGTAGCAGAAGGTATGGTAGCGGGTACTGATGACCTGGAAGCTTTGGAGCAGGAAGGTGGAGAAATACCTGATGAGGAAGAACTTTCTGCCCTTATTGAAGGCGAAGAAGATGAAACTCAGACTGATACCACAGAAAGCACCCAAGATAGCCTTGATCTTGAAGAGCAATTAGGAGAAGAGGGTACTGCTGAAGATTCATTGCTTAATTCTCAAGTATCTCCTCTATTTAGTCTGTTACAAGCTCCTTTAAGCTACGGATTAGTTTACAATTTAGAGGACACTGCTCAGATCAACGATATTATTCAGCGTGACGATGTACAGTCACTCCTTCCTTCGGATCTTCATTTTGTATGGGAAGTAAAGCCTAGACAACAGGATGGTACAGATACCGAATTATTAGAATTATATGCAGTACGTCGTGGACGTGGAGGTCAGGCACCACTTACAGGTGAGGTAATTATAGATGCCCGTCAGGACTATGATGAGGCTTCTCGCCCGGCCGTGAGCATGCGCATGAACGCTGAAGGTGCTCGCAAATGGAAACGCCTTACTGCTAACAACATCGGACGTAGAGTAGCTATTATCCTGGATAATCGTGTATACTCCGCTCCGGTAGTACAAGGTGAGATTCCTAATGGTAACTCTTCCATTTCAGGAAACTTCACCATTCTTGAAGCACAGGATTTAGCCAACATTCTGGAGGCTGGTGCTTTACCTGCGCCTACCCGTATTGTAGAAGAAGCTATCGTTGGCCCCTCATTGGGTAAAGAAGCTCAGCAGCAGGGAATTACTTCTATCCTTGCCGGTTTGGCAGTTGTTGTACTATTCATGCTGGCATACTATGCTAAAGGGGGTCTGGTGGCTAACATTGCGCTGGTATTTAATATTTTCTTTATCCTGGGTATTCTGGCTCAGTTGAACGCTGCGCTTACACTGCCTGGTATTGCGGGTATTGTACTGACTATCGGTATGTCCATTGACGCCAACGTACTGATCTTTGAACGTATCCGTGAAGAACTCAGGGCTGGTTCCAAACTCAGAGCAGCCATCAGCGCTGGTTATAGCAAGGCATACAGCTCCATTATTGACGCCAACGCTACTACATTCATTACGGCAGTAATCTTATATGTAATGGGACAGGGACCGGTAAGAGGTTTTGCAGTGACTTTGATGATCGGTATTATCTGCTCATTCTTCTCCGCAGTATTCATTACCCGTGTGATCATGGAGTGGATGACTCGCAAGGGTGATGAGAGCAAAGTATCCTTCTCACTGCCTTATTCAGCTAATATGCTTACCAACCTTAACTTTGATTTTATGTCAAAAAGAAGGTTAGCCTATATTTTCTCAGGCAGCTTCATTGTGCTGGGTATGGTGGTACTTTTAACACAAGGAGGACTCAATTTAGGAGTTGACTTCAAGGGAGGACGCTCTTATGTCATTACTTTTGATAAGTCTGTAGTACCATCCGATCTGCAAACTTCATTTGACGATGAGTTTGAAAATGCTAGTGTGGAGGTGAAAACCTATGGCGCTAACAATGTGCTTAAGGTAACCACCAGCTACCTGGTAGATGATGAATCTACTGAGGCTGACAATACGGTAAGAACCCAGCTTATCAGTGGAATTGAAGAGTTTACCGGAAGTACTTTTCAGGATAATGCAGCCGACCTGGGCGAAAATGCATTTACGATTTCCAGTTCATCCAAAGTAGGTGCAACCATCGCGGATGATATCAAACAAGCCGCTCAGGAATCAATTGTAGTGGCGCTGATCGCTATTTTCCTGTACATCCTGGTACGTTTCCGCAAGTGGCAGTATGGCCTGGGAGCAGTAATCGCCCTTTTCCACGATGTATTGTTCGTACTTTCTGCCTATGCCATTGCCGGATTAATAGGCATCAGTTATGAAGTGGATCAGGTATTCATTGCGGCTATGCTGACAATTGTGGGTTACTCCATCAACGATACCGTGATTGTATTTGACCGTATCCGTGAAACACTGGGTCTTAAGCCCAAAGCGGATACAAAAGAAGCAATTAACCAGTCGGTAAATGATGTAATGTCCAGAACACTGATCACCTCACTGACTACTTTGGTAGTGGTATTGATACTACTCCTTTTCGGTGGTGAGGTATTGAGAGGATTCTCATTTGCCTTATTAGTCGGTATTCTGGTGGGTACATACTCATCTATCTTTATCGCTTCTCCTGTAGTGGTTGACCTTTCTTCAAGAAGAAGAAAAGCAGTAGCTGCAGCTGACAAGAAGCAAAAAGTATAAGCTGAACGACTTGCTCCATTGAGAGCAGCATAAAATAAAGGGGCTTAGAAAATTCTAAGCCCCTTTTTTAATATCTAAGTATTAAGAATAACTAAAGAGAACTGACCTGAATCTGCAATTTGTGATCTTACATTTTCAATCTGTAATCTACTGCTTCACGTAACCTTTTCTTTTTAATATAGTCTCTACAAACTTTTTCTCGTTTTCGGTATTAAAAATACGGAAAGGTAAATGCACCAACTGTGCTTTAGAGACAATCAATAGAAAGTAATCTTTACCAATCTGAGCTTTCTTGATCATCTCCCACTTCAAGGGCATCCCCTGCTTGGGATTCACTTTGATCATCACCTGCTGGCTATTGATCTCATAGCTCAATCTTTCAAAAAGGATTTTATTCTGTTCCAATTGAGTTACTCCGGCAAACTGAATCAGCCAAAACAGGAAATAGAGCACTAAAGCGATACCCGCTCCGATAATCCACCACCACGACCAGATAAAAAATGCTCCGCAGGCAATGGCGACTGCGATCAGAAATACCCACCACTGTTCTTTGACAATGTTGAGCATCGCCAGCTTGATATAAGTTCCTGTTTCCAGCTTATATTTTTTTGTCTTTACAATCATTTTTACAAGAACGATTTGAATTTTTTAGAATCAGGTTGCAAGTATAAACTTTTCTTACGAAAAAATTTACTTCTGACAGAATAGAGAGGCTATTGGATCAATATAGAACAGCCTAAACAATAACTTTTCCAGAATTCGCTAAAAAGCTTTCAGGCTGATGTCCATACTTTTGACAGAGTGGGTAAGCGCTCCAACTGATATGGCATCTACTCCGCTTTCCGCCACTGCTTTGATAGTTTGCTCATTGATATTACCGGAAGCTTCCGTCTCGTACTTGCCTCCAATCAGGTTTACTGCCTCCCGCATCAGTTCCGGGCTCATATTGTCCAGCATGATAATATCTACGCCCCCCGTAGCCAATACTTCTTTGACCTCATCCAGGTTGCGAGTCTCAATTTCAATTCTCAAAGGTTTGCCTAGTTTTTCCATGTAAGCCTGCGTACGCTGTATGGCCTGAGCTATGCCTCCGGCAAAATCCACATGGTTATCTTTGAGCATAATCATATCGTAAAGAGCAAAACGGTGGTTAGTGCCTCCCCCAATAGCTACTGCCCACTTTTCAGGTAGTCTGAAGTTGGGCGTAGTTTTGCGGGTGTCCAGTAGCTTGGCATTGGTATGCTTGATGAGTTCTTTTAGCAAATGGGTGTAAGTGGCAATACCACTCATGCGCTGCATACAGTTGAGCAGTAGTCTTTCAGCTGAAAGGATAGAACGTGCACTTCCGCGTACTACGAAACCGACATCCCCATGCTTCACTGCCTGTCCATCTTCAAGATAAGTTTCAACTTCCAGAGCAGCATCTACTGTTTTCAGGATTTGCTGCGCCAGCGCTACGCCCGCTAGTATGCCTTCTCCCTTGATGAGCAGTCTTGCCCGGCTTTTGGCTTCTTCAGGAATGGCCGCCAGAGAAGAATGATCGCCTTCGCCTATGTCTTCTTCCAGCGCACTTTGGATAAATTTACGGATGTTTTCTTCAGTCAGGTAAGCGAGTTCCACAGATTTAATACTTTCTTTTGTACTCATAAAAAATAAGCAGACAGATTGTTAGGGTTCACTGCTTAATAAGCGCAAAGATACGCTATTTTCCCGCTTCAGCCTGCCTTTCACCACCAGATATCGGATTTGAGCGACACTTTCTTTCAACGGCTTTTCAGTAACTACAAAAGTAGCTTCGGCTCCCTCTTCCAGTTTATGCACAGGAGAATCAGCGGTAATTTGGTCTGCTGCAAGCATAATCCCCTGATTAAGTTCGGTGTAGAACAGAGAGTCTCCCTCTGCAACAGCACTAGGTAAACTATCCAGCAGAGCAGCAGGATATACGTCCAGACCATAAGCTTCTACCACTTCAAAAGCACTCATATCCAAACGAATGCGGGTAGCATCCGCCAGCAAAGTGATTTTCCCATCATCAAAAGCCAGGACGGCGTTTTTTATTACTTCCCCATTACCAATATGCACACTGGGATTCATCAGCAGTACAGGCTTATCGCTCTTTTGGCTACAGGCAGGTTGACTAAACATCAGTGTACATAACAAAAGTCGGAATATCATCATATCAATCACTTCAAAAAACATCTATTTTACTTGAGACAAGCTTGCTTATCACTTATTGAACGATAATTAAGCAAAATCCTTCTTAGATCCCCTTACTTTTTTAAGCCTCATTTGTTAATGAACAAAATATTCACTCTAAATTAGCAGATTCATCTGCTTTCGTTAAGCATACGCTGATACCTTACCGACCATGAAACACTTTTACATAGGCTGCATTACTTTACTTTCACTCGCGCTATGGAGTTGCAGCCAACCGCCTGAGACTGCTGTAGAGCAAGAGGTACAAGCTTCCCCAATAGACAGCGCTTACTATCAGGAGCTTTATCGGCCTGCCTATCACTTCTCCCCTCAAGAGAACTGGATGAATGATCCTAACGGACTGGTTTATTTTGATGGAGAATATCACCTATTCTATCAGTACAATCCTCAGGGCATCCAATGGGGTAATATGAGCTGGGGGCATGCTGTATCTACTGACCTGGTGCATTGGGAACATCTGCCCATCGCTCTGGAAATGGAAGATGGCATCATGATCTTCTCCGGCAGTGCGGTGGTGGACCAAAATAACAGCAGCGGTCTTTGCGAATCTCCCGAGGGTTGCTTAGTTGCTATTTACACCGCTCACACCGATGCTCTGCAAAACCAGGCCATCGCCTACAGCAATGACCGAGGGCGTACCTGGACCAAATATGAAGGTAATCCTGTACTGGATGAAAACATGAAGGACTTCCGCGATCCTAAAGTTTTCTGGTACGAGGAAGGACAAAAGTGGGTGATGTCGGTAGCTATTCCGCAGGAGCAGAAGATACGTTTCTATGAGTCGCAGAACCTCACTGACTGGGAGATGATGAGTGAATTTGGTCCCCAGGGTTTTGTAGATGGTATCTGGGAATGTCCCGACCTTTTCCCGCTGCAAGTAGCCGAAACGGGAGAGGAAAAGTGGGTATTGATTGTCTCTTACAATACAGATAGCATAGGTTCTTCCATGCAGTATTTTGTGGGAGACTTTAACGGAAGAGAGTTTACCAATACCAATACCGATGATCTTATGTTGACCCTTGATTATGGCCGTGATTTCTATGCGGGTGTCACCTGGAACAATGTGCCTGGCGAACGCCGACTGCTGATAGGCTGGATCAACAACTGGCAATACGGTGAGGAGATACCTACCTCACCCTGGCGCTCTGCACAATCTCTGGTAAGAGAACTTGACCTCCACGAATTTCCCGAAGGCACACGGCTGACGCAAACTCCGGTAGAAGAACTCACCAGGCTTCGCCAACAGCATGTGCATGACGAAAATGTGCAGCTACAGGAAGGAGATAATTATTTATCACTGGAAAATATTCAGGGAAAGCAACTGGAAATTATCGCTGAGTTTGCCTACGAGGCCATTGATACCCAAAGCGAAGCGGAAGCACTCGCCGGTGAGTTTGGCGTAAAGGTTTTCAAAGGGGAAGGGCAGGAAACCACCATTAGCTACGATGTAGCTACCCAGTCACTCTTCATGGACAGGACGCAATCCGGTGACACCAGCTTTCATGATACTTTTAGCGAGCGTACGGTAGCCCTTATGCCTACTGACGACGGCACGGTAAGCCTGCACATTTATGTAGACCACTCCGTGGTAGAAGTATTTGGCAATGATGGATACGTAGCCATGACCAACCGTATCTTTCCTGATCCTTCGCAGGATGGAGTAGAAATTTATGCCATTGGTGGCACGGTAACCTTGAAGTCACTGGATATTTGGGAGGTAAATTCTATCTGGAACCCACTATCCGCCAATAAGCAGAAAGCAGAGTAGTATTAGCCAGTCAGTATCTCTTCGCTTTCAATTTTAGACTCATCCAGCTCAATGCCGAAGCCTGCTTTCTGGGGTAGGGCAAGCTTGCCATTATCTGTCAGCAAAGGATCTTTCTGAAAGTGTAGTTTATAACCTACATGATTGATCAGATATTCTACCAACGGACATACTTCCGGTGACTGACTTGCCACCACCTGCAGCGCAGCATGTATGTTATGCCCATGAGGGAAAACCTTGGCTCCGAAAGAGGAGGCAAGGTTACATATCTTCAGCAGTTCACTCACCCCTCCGCACCATTCCGGGTCTGCCTGCACCACCTGTATCGCATGGGCTTTGAGGAAATTGAGTACTTCCCAGCGGTTGTAAAAATGTTCTCCGGTAGCTACTGGTACTGTGGTGCTCTGACTCAACTGCACGAAACTATCCAACCGGTTAGGAGGAAATGCTTCTTCAATCCAGTAAGGGCGATAAGGCTCTACTGCTTTAGCCCAGGCTTCCGCAAAGGGTAGATCCCAGCCCATAAAAGCATCAAACATCAGTTGGGCATCATAGCCCAGCGCTTCGCGCAGTTCTTCTACCAGCTCAATATTTCGCTTCAGACCTTCATTACCATCTCCCGGACCATAAGCCAGAAACCACTTCTGGGATAAGAACCCCTGATCATATAACTGCTTAGCTCGGGGGCCAGCTTTACCTTTTTCTACCGTATACCCCAGACAACTTCCATATACCTGTACCTCATCTCGGGTAGGCCCACCTAGTAACTGATAAACCGGAGCATCAAAATACTTACCCCTAACATCCCAGAGCGCATTATCTACCGCACTCAAAGCCATCATATAATGCCCCGCCCTGGAGTGGCGATTGCGCCTATACAGCTGATCCCATAAAGTTTCTACCGCCAGTGCATCCTTGCCTATCATAAAAGCACGGAATTGCTGCAAGATTGGGCTTATGGTTTCTGGGTCCAGATAACCGTACAGACCATCAATACCGCCTCTTGTCCTGATTCTAAGGTAGTGATGGCTAATAGTCCCTGAGGATTCTGTAGGGTTAGGCTGATCGCGATAAGGCTGGGGGCGCTGATCAGGATAGATATGTACAGGCTGCACCTGATACTGACGGTTCACTCCTCGCATGCTGCTGTAAGGGCCACTGACTTTCACAATTTCTACTTCTTCTATCAAAGTATCATTATTATCCTGCTGTTCAGCAAAGAGCGAAAGCGTGGATGGTGGCAGATAAGCCAGCACCGAAGCCTGGCTAAGGCTGGACAAAAATTGCCTGCGTGTTGTCATAGGTAGTTGCGTTGTATTAGTAATGAAGCCAAAGGCTCAATATATCAGATAGCAGCTATAATATAGTGCAATTCATCCATCTATGAAACCATAAACTTATCACAGGTTTACACCCCCTACTTATACCAATCCTCCGGGATAGGGCTATCATCCAGAAATAGCTGAGGCTCTCTTTCCAGAAAAGCCAGGGCAAGGTCAGCCATAGGGCGGGCCTCGCAAAGATAAGAATGTGCATCGCCTATCTTTCCTTCGTGTACAATGCCATGATATAAACAGGGCTTCAGCAGCTTGTCATAATTCCTGGAAACATCGCCGTATTTTTTGTTATGGTTGCGTTGCGCATAATCCAACACCCTACCATCTGGCTTGATAATTTGATAAGGATGATAATCTTCCGTTAGTCGTTCGGGCACGTCGCACCACTCTTCCACACTATGGATATAGGTGTTGGACTTGGGGCTGCAACCCAGAAACAGTATCTGCGCGTCCCGGTCGTAGAGCTTGCCCCAGCAGCCTTCTCTTGGACAGGGCGTACGGCTCTTTTCCTCGCCCTCGGTATAGGATTCCGCATCTTTGCCCAGGGCAGCAACCGAATGCGAAGGATGCAGAGAACGTACCACTCCCGGACGTTTCATAAAGAGGTTGCTCAATATCCCAACACAGGAAGGCTCGCTCAGCGGATTGTAGATCCCATCTTTGTTATTGTCTTCATGCCAGGTATGGGTAGGAAAAATCAGCAATCCGTCTTGCATATAGGCAATAAAGGCATCCAGTACGGTTTCTGCACCACCTTCTACCTCACCTATAGCTTTCATGGAGGAATGAATCAGCAATGTACCCTGGGCGTCAATGTCCAGACTTTCTATATCCTGTATAAGGTCTTCTTGGCTATACATTAATGTATATTTTTTGAATTCAGGGCTTACCGTAAGCTCCCGTAGGCGGCTCTGCTATTTCCAGGTATTTTTCCGCGAATCTTTTGCCCAGAGTTCTCTGCGACTCCGAATCAAAATGCACATGGTCTCCCTTATGCTTCAGATCATGGCTACTCACTACTCCAACCTTTGGGTCCGAAGCCGCAAACTGATGAATCAGCTGATTGATACTGTTCCATCGCATCTGTTTTTCCTTAGGAATGGTGTAAGGCCCCAACTCTCCAATCATCACTGGCAGATCAGCATCGCCTGTATACGTTCTGAAAGTATTTACCAGTTTAGTGAGTTGTGCCGGATACAGCGGAATCAGCTCATCGGTAGCGTCGCTCTCTCCCTGATGCCAGAGTATGCCTTTGATATGACCGGACTGCTTGGCCAGCTCTACTTTCTCTTCAAAATTATGCATGAGCTGTACGCCTCTGAAGGTAGAATCTCCCAGCCACTGCTGTATGGCACTGCCGCCTACGGCACAGGGTATCAGCGCAATACTGACAGAATCGGGCACATGCCTGATCAGTTCTCTGCCAAAAGCTAAGCCGCAGTCCAGACCAGTGAGCTCAGGCTCATAGAAGTGTAGCGGTTCTTTGGCCAGTATCCACTCATTCTGCTGATTGATGGTGAGTATTCGGGGGTGAGCAATAGTATCTTCCGGCTCTACGCGTCCCCGACCAGCCATATTGGATTGACCAGCCATGATAAATACCCATAGATTGTCTTTCTCCGGCATTTGCTTCACCAGTACCTGCTGTTGAGGAAAGTAGGTGCTCTGCGCTTTCTTAGGACTACAGGAGGCAGCCAGTATCAGCAGGCATGCCAAAACAATATGAGGTAAGCATAAGTTTTTCACTGACTAATGAGCTTGTTATGGGTTGTGTTTCTTTAGCTGAGCCTCAATATAAAATCTTTTTCACACGATCCTGCAGTTGCGGAATAAGGATTTCCTCAAACCAGGGATTTTTCTTCAGCCAGAAGCGATTGCGGGGGGAAGGATGCGGCAGAGGAATACAAGCGGGCAGGTAATCTTCAAAGCTGCGGACCGTTTCCGTCAGGTTTTTCTTACCATGATCTTTCAGATAATACTTCTGGGCGTATTGACCAATCAGCAGGGTCATTTGCAGCTCCGGCATACGCTCCAGTAGCGCGGCATGCCATAGGGGCGCGCATTCTTTACGGGGAGGCAGATCCCCTGACCTCCCCTTTCCCGGATAACAGAAACCCATAGGTAGGATGGCGAATTTTTCGGGTGTATAAAACGCCTCATCACTTACGCCCAGCCAGTTTCTCAGGGTCTTGCCGCTCTGATCATTCCAGGGAGTGCCGCTGGCATGTACTCTGGTACCGGGAGCCTGCCCTACTACCAGTATTTTACTTTTCGGATGGGCAGACAAGACTGGCCTGGCTCCCAGGGGCAGATGGGGTTCGCATACAGTACACTGCCTCACTTCCTTTAATAAATCTTCCAGCATAAGCATTATTCCGTTCCCGGCGAAGATAACAAAAGATAAACAGCATCCAGAGCAACCCTATTACTGCCCTACTTCCTGTCCTTTACAGGAATTACCAGCTTCAGCCCTGACCAGATGGTATCTACCGCGCATACTTTTACGTCTACCAGTCCGATGGATAAGGCTGCGCCTCGGATGGTATCTTCAGTAATATCAGTAAGCACTCGGGAAGCTTTCTTGGGCCAGCTTACCCAGATCATACCATTTGCTTTGATCTCCTGTTTTAGCCTGGGAAGCTTTTCTTCAAGCTCAGCTCTCTCTTTAGTAAAGAAGTGGATAAAATCTTTGGGTGATTTTGTATCGGATTGAATTTCTATATCGGTGGGAAAGGCCTGAAACAGCTCAAAATAGTGGTCGGGAGGATTGATAAGCCTGATCACAAAGCCTGACTTGAGGTCAAGCTTTTTCTCCAGGGGCGATCCTGAGTATCCTGCGGTTTGCGGCATGCTAACATTAGGTTAAGGCGGATGAATATAAATTACTGAGTTCTTTGCTCTACCTCCATAGCTTTCCAGTAAAACCTTTCAAATTCTTTACTAGTGTATTTGGCGCTCATGGCCATGAGCACATCATACAATCCCAGATTAACCCACTCCCAAAGCATGGTGTCAAAATTATATTTGTACATCTGCCTGGCAATTTCTGCTCTTAAACGCTCGGTTTCATGCTTTGAAATACCGTTTGACACAAGCAAGGCGATGCTTCTTTCCTGCTGTTCGTGGTCAAATTCAGTATCCAGATAGGGTTCGCTTATCCAGTCCCAATTAGCTTTCCTTTTGCCTATTGGGATGTTATTCCGCTCCGCAAATTCTTTTAATAGCCCTACAGATTCTCTGCTGATAAAGATCAATTCTACTCCTAACTTTAGCGTGGGAGGGTAGGTATCCAGGTAAACCTCATTGATTTCATCTGCCGGTATTACTTTATCAGGATAAACCTGGGAAGGGTCAAAAGGATAATGCTTGATCGCTATGCTTTTTTCCTGGATGGCAGATTCGCCCAGACCACGCCTAAACTTTTTTAGTTCATTGGGAGTAGCGCCGAAGAATGAGCCAATCTTTATTTTCTTTTTCCATATACTCTTAAGAAAGCTCATCATATGCTTTTCATTAATCCTGAAAAAATAGTTTCTATTACCTTTGTCTTTCTTCTCTACGGGGATTTCTATTTGAGAGTATTTTTTTTCCACTAATCTCCGTATGTGCTTCACACCTGGTTTTGATAATATTCAGGATATTGTTTTGGATATCCTTCATGATCCAGTTAGCCCACAAGCCAGCATAGAAATTGAAAGTGGTATTCACCTCAAACTCACTCCACAAATTGAGTTGATATTGATCATTTCCAATTTCCTTAAGTTCGTAAGTTCCCTTGAGTACATCAAAATACTGCCCACCGATCAATACATGTTCGTCAAAGGTAGTAGAAGGTATCTCTCCTGTATTGGGTTCTATGTGAAACATCATAAAACGCTGATGCTCATAAGCAGTAACCGTTTCTGTGAATATTAAACCTCCAGTGAACATTGCTTTCCTTTCCGCATGCAAACCTTCATAATTTAGCTCTGCTCGTACTGGCCTCGGGATGCCAAGCCATTTGCTAACGATTCCTCTATCTTCCTCTTCAGAAATTTCATAAATCCTGGTAACATGCTTCCAGATTCTTTCCTTAGATGCATTAATTTCAATAGAAGTATTGGCTTTGAAAGTGGATCTACCCGGTCCAACAATTTGCTCAATAGGAGAAGCTATAAGCGGCAAAACTATCGCAACGGAAAGTTGTAACCTGTTGAGAGTGCTAGACTTTTTTAGCCTTATGTATCCTGCGGTTAAGCCACCTAAACCTGATAAAATCATGAATATGGGAAGTATCATGATCCAGCAAGCCCATCCTTCCAGAGATAAAATCAAAGTAATCAGGAAGAAAGCTAATATAGGTATCCACGGAAAAAAGAATTGATATATCCTACTCTGAACCTTCTCAATTTTAGAAAGATAAATGGTTATTACACCCACCAGATAAGGAAGTCCCAAAAAGAAAGAGATTGACATCACGGTCCATATATCCTCCCAGCTTTCTACATTGAAAACAAAACGCAGAATTAAGGCTGCCGCTATTGGGATCGCAAGCAGCTTGATATAGTATAATAAACGTGATTTCTCCATTTGGAACAAGCTCTTTTTGCTTATACTCTTACTAAATTGCACATCATTTTTACGTAATTACTTTCAAGATAACTCATTCCCCTACCCCACCTCCTGCCCTGTAAGAAAATATAGATTTTTTAAGCTTAAAGAAACGTATTTGTCTTGGGTTTATCTTAACAGAGCAATGATTAGCCCTCTTAGCAATCAAAAAAGTTTTGCCGGAACTCGGAGAAGGCTCCTCAGCCTTGCGGAGTTCCTGCCGGAGCACGAAACCGCCTGCTTTGCGGTCCGGTAATTTCTCCGAAGCGCAAATCCCCTTCCTCAGCCTCCCGGCAAAGTTACCGAAGCACGAATCCATCGGCTCAGTGCTTCGGAAAAGTTACCGAAGCATGAATCCAGGGGCTCAGCCTTCCGGCAAACTCGCCGGAACACGAATCCATGAGCTCCGTGTTCCGCTAACTTTTTTATTACACCAGCTACGGTAGTTCAGTAGCATTTAAGTTTTACCCAAAAGTACCCCAGCAGCTTCCTAAACCACATTTCATTGCTACACCTTATAGATATACTGTACTCAATTCAATTTTTCTTACCTCTACAGAAATTGACGGTAAAACAGTAAAAAAGCCAGATCAAAAGCTCTTTCAGTGCTTACCGGGAACTGCTTATACAAATCCTTGCTACTATTCTTGAAGTTTTGTACTCTCTTTTACCTCTTGTTTTCTTTGCACTGACACATTACTTTATTTGACGTAAGATTTGGCTTACTTTGGCTTCCCTCCGTATATTATGGGCTGCTACTAAACCTGATGACCTATGCGCAGCTTACGCCTACTTCTCCCTGCTCTCTTATGTCTCTGCTCTGGCATTCTCCAGTCACAGCCCTATGTGTCGGCCACTGCGGAAAACACTAAGCCTAAAGCCATGACAGCTCGGGATGTGATTGAACGTATCAAGGAAAATCTTACGGTAGAGTGGAAGCCGGGAGGGGTAGACACTATCAAGGCGGGAGACTGGGAGCAGGAAGTGACGGGTATCGCTACCACCTTTATGGCTACGCTGGATGTGCTCAAACGGGCGCATGCGCAGGGCGCTAACCTGATCATCACCCATGAGCCTACTTTTTACAACCACCTGGATGATAAGACTTACTTTGAAGATGATCCGGTTTACCAGGCGAAGATGAAGTTTATCCAGGACAATAATATGGTGGTCTGGCGCTTCCACGACTACTGGCATATGACCGAACCCGATGGCATCTTCGTGGGTGTGGTCAGGGCGTTTGACTGGGACAAGTACCGGGATGGCGAACAGCAGATTTTTGACATCCCTGCCACCAATCTGGGAGCACTGGCCAGTGAACTTCGTAAAAAATTCAACACCAGCACCGTAAGGGTAGTAGGCCCTGCCGGTATGGAAATCAGCCGTGTGGGCATACTGCCGGGCGCTTACGGTATGCGTCCGCAGGTGAAGATGATACGCGAATCGGATATTGACGTGCTGATCATCGGGGAAAGTGCCGAGTGGGAAACGGTAGAATATGTGCGGGACGGGCTGGAAGCGGGTATCCGGAAGGCCCTGATCGTGATGGGACATGCCGACTCGGAGGAACCCGGTATGGAATACTGCGCCGAATGGATGGACACGTTTATTGAAGAAGTACCTGTCATCTTTGTTCCGGCAGGCAATCCCCTCTGGACCGCGGAGTAAAATTTCTTATATAATATGCTGTTTAAACTTTCTCATCAACCAGCCTAAAGCAGGATTATCTTTTGGTTAAAGGGGTTATTTTTGTGTTAAAAGTATTGACACCAAAAAATTCTATTTAAACCTTTTACCTACTACTTGCAACTACAAATTGACTACTAATAGTACAAGGACTACTAATATTAGCTATTCATTTTACTACTGTTTGTAGCAACTCTCCTTCTCAAAGCTTCATTTTCGCGCCTACATCTTAACAGAAGCATAACCCTCCCTTAACAGGCACTGCCCGCCTAAAATGTAGCTTTGGTACAGTCTTTTTTACAACTACAAACCTTACAAACAAGATGAAAAAAAGTCTATCTTTTTTGCTTGCACCCGCTTTACTCCTCATGAGCGGCTGCCATGAAATCATTGACGAAATTCTGGACGGAAAGGACGAAGATGATGATAGTAAGTCTGGTATTAAGTATCAGGATTATTCGGTAGAACCTAATATGCTTAAGAAGTTACCTGGCTTTGAAGATGTTGAAATCTACACGCTTATCAGCAGCACTGACAAACTTGCTGAATCTCCTGAGTACACCCTCGGTGGCTCAGCCGATGGTGCCGGCTTGATCAAGACCGCGGATGGTTATGTGTATCTGGTTAACAATGAAGATAACTATGCAGTAAGCAGAATCTATCTGGATGAAAACCTTAAGCCGGTAAAAGGTGATTACGTACTTAATTCTTCCGGAGCGGGTACTCGTATGTGCTCAGCAAGTTTGGCTACTCCCGAAGAACACGGTTTTGGCCCCATCTTCCTCACTGCCGGTGAGAGTGGTCCTGAGTCACAGACGCATGGCGTAAGCCCTTTCTCTGACGCGGCTACTGCCAGTATTCCCCAGGTATTGCCTGCTCTAGGGCGTTGGAATGCTGAGAACGCCCTTCCACTGCCTACTACGGTTACCAAAGGCAAGACCATGATCATTATCGGTGATGATGACAGCGGTCCTCAGGGCGGACAGATCGCCATGTACATGAGCGAAGGCCAGGGTGACCTGCACAGTGGTAAAGTATACGTGCTACGCCGTGTAGATCAGAATCCTGTAGAAACTGATATGGAACAGGGTTTATCTTACGAAGTAGAATTTGTTGAGATTGAAAATGCCGCGACCAATACCGGAGAGCAGAACAACCTGGCTTCTGAAGCACTCCACTCTATTGCTTTTGGCCGTGTTGAGGATTTGGATTATGGAAAAGGCGGTCCTTCTGCTAACAATAATGTATACTTTGAAGTAACCGGACAGCTTACTGATGATGGCTCTCGCTCTAAGTGGGGTCGTACTTACCGCTTGCGCCTTAACCCTTCTGATCCTATGAAAGGCACATTGGAAGTATTATTAGATGGAGATGACCCCTCTAGTGATGCTTTCGGCCTGTACATGAACCCTGACAACATCATGGCTACTGAGAACTATCTTTACATTCAGGAAGACCCTAATGGTTATACCGAGGATGGTGAAGGTGAAGGAAGAGAAACACATGATGCTTATCTGTATCAGTACAACCTGAAAACCAAAGCACTTAAAACTGTTTTTGAGACCAATTTATTCCGCGACAATGCTGAATTGTCAGAATATTTTGGAACAGATGGCGTCCGCTTCGGTGCCTGGGAATACGGAGCCATGATTGACATCACTGAGACCATCGGTGAAACTGAACCTACTTTTTTGCTCTGCATACAGCCTCATACCTGGCGTCGTGAAGAGTTCAAAGGGGTAGATGGTGGAAGCATCAGACCTAATGAAAATCAGGGAAGCCAGATCCTCGTAGTCCGCGGACTGGATTACTAAAACTAAAGTCCACACAATCTAAAATTACCCCAAATGGAATTCCGGAAGGAGCTCCGCTGAAGGAGTGCTACATCAGCACTCCTTCTTTGATAAAACCTAATCTTCATGTCCTATGAGTTCAAAATTATACTACTATACTTATTTGTTTGTCATTGTTTTCTATAGCTGTAGTACTCAGCCCGAAGAAGAAAATCAGCAAAGTACTAGCGCGCGGGTCAAAGCACTTTATACCCAAAACCTGAACCAGCTACTCATCAGGAGCGCCCATCTGGATAGTTTGATCAAGCATAGTACGGATGAAGCACAATTACAGCAGGCTTTCAAAGCTACGCGACTGGCGTACAAAAAAGTAGAGCCTCTGATGGAGCAATACAATCCTGAGTTGTCCAAAAAGCTAAACGGCCCGGCCATAGATAAGCACGATCTGCATGCTGCCGAACGCAAAATATGGTATGCTACCGGCTTCCAGGTGGTAGAAGAATATTTATTCCCTGAATTTGATCCGAAAGCCAGAGACCAGGCCGCTACAGAGATGTCCATACTGCATGGCTATCTTAAAGTATACCAGAACGATATTGAGGGCTTGCTGCTGTCAGACAGCAATATTTTTGAGGCCCTGCGGCTGGAACTGCTCCGCATCATGAGTCTGGGCATCAGCGGCTTTGATTCGCCCGTGGCTTTTCAGTCTATTCCCGAAGCGAGAGCTGCTTTGGAGGGGATGCAGGAGATACTGAATATCTATGCTGAACAACAGCAGACTGAGGCAAAAGAACTATTTGCAGAGATAGCAAAGGCGCAGCAATTTCTGGGTGACAATAACTCCTTTAATGATTTTGACCGCCTTACTTTTATCACCGAACATCTGGATGTCATTTCGCGGGAAATGCACGCCTTTCAGCAAGCGCTGGAGATACCCAATACTCAGTGGCTTACCGCGGTCAATCTGAAAGAGCCTTCTTTCTTTAGCGAGCAGGCGTTTAATACTGACTTTTTCGCTCCCCCTTTCAATCGCAACGCAAAGCCGCAGGCAGTGGCATTGGGCAAAATACTCTTTCATGAGCCTTTGCTTTCCGGAAATAATAGTCGCTCCTGTGCGAGCTGCCACCAGCCGGAAAAAGCATTCACCGATGGCCTGACTAAAAGTCTGGCGCTAAACGGTCATGATGAAGTCAGTCGCAACGCCCCTACCGTTATCAATTCCTCTTTCCAGCGTTTACAGTTTTATGATTCCCGCATGAATTTCCTGGAAGGGCAGGTAGCTGATGTGGTGGCTAATCCGGATGAGATGCATGGCTCAGTACAGGAAGCCGCCCGTAAGCTCTCCGCCAGCCCGGAGTATCAGCAGCTTTTCCAGGAGGCTTTTGAAGGAGATAGCATCACGGCTAAGAATCTTCAGAAAGCCATTGCCTCCTATGTGCGTTCGCTCAATGGCCTTAATTCACCCTTTGATCAGTACATGAGAGGTGACGACAGCGCCATGACGGTGGCACAGATCAGGGGATTTAACCTATATATGGGCAAAGCGAAATGTGCTACCTGCCATTTTCTGCCACTGTTTAATGGCACGGTTCCCCCACTTTATCTGGATACGGAATCTGAGGTTTTGGGCGTTCCGCAACAGAACGACACCCTCACTGCCACAGTAGACCCGGATGAAGGCAAACATAAAATTTATGGGGGAGAATTGCTGAAGTTTGCTTTTAAAACTCCTACTGTACGAAATACGGCCTTAACGGCTCCTTATATGCACAATGGCGTGTATAAGACTTTAGAAGAAGTGATTGATTTTTACAATCGTGGGGGCGGCGCAGGTATTGGGATTGCACTGGAACACCAAACTTTGCCTCCTGACCCCTTAAACCTGAGCAAACAGGAACAGCAGGATCTGATAAGCTTTCTGCATGCCCTCACTGATACCACCGGTATGACTTCCCGCCCAGGAAGAATTATTGTACCGGAAAATATCGCTTTACATCGTTAATTGCAGACAATTACCTTCACTATCAACATTATTTTTCAAAATTACTCCCTGTCATTTTATCTGGCAGGGAGTTTTATGTTTATCGGCTGCTCACCTGCTTGACAGATACCCATCCGGATTTGTCTATCACTTTGTCTGCGGGATTTCCTTTGTACTTTACCTGTGCGCCAAAGCCATTGGCTTCTACATGCAGGCGTTCGGTTGCATAGACAAAGAGAGAACCCGTACCATTGACTTCAGCATCAATAGAGGCTGCTTTCATTTCAAAAGCATCCAGTTCACCAGTACCTTCCAGTATCAGGCTTCCCCGGTTTACTACACCGCTGAGTTCTACATCGGCTGTACCAGCTATTTGCACCTCAATTCTGTCTACGGCTACCTCAATATTACTTTTCCCCATTCCCTCTGCGGTAAATCTGAAGTTTGAATTTCTGATGGGTGATTCCGTTTTCACGTCTACAATACCGGTTGCTTTGATCTCCTGTAGTCTACGATATGACAGATAGACGATAATCTTGGGATGCATATCCCAGACATCATCATCCCGCTCGTATTTAATATACAGTGTATTCCCACGGACAAAGGTTTTGATACGCCTCATATCTACATCACCACTGGCTTCCAGTTCCAGGGCAGGTGTATTTCCCTCCGTCAGGATCAGATCACCTCTACCTTCAAATTCAATGCGCTCAAAATCACCGATATTACGCTGTTCCAGGTTCTGAGCAGTGAGTGAAAAGCTCAGCAGCGTAGCTAAGCATAGAAAGGTTAATGTTCTCATAGTATTTAGGGTTTAATGTTATTTTACAATACGGTAGTTAAGGTTATAAAGGTTATTATACCGTTTTAATTACAAACATATTGATAAATAAAAAAGCCGCATCATCTGAAGACGATACGGCTTTTACTATGGATATGCAATGGGTTTATTCTGCGTCAGAAGGTAGCATCACTTCGTCAATATAATGCACTACCCCATTATTCCCTAGGCGGTCACCGGCTACCACCACTGCGTTCTCGGTTATGTCATTATCATCTACCAGTAGAATCGCATTGTCAAAAGTAATGGTGAAATTTTCTCCCAGCAGGGTACTCTGACTACCTGCTTCCAGCTCGGGGCTAAAAGTTCTGTCTTCAATTACATGGTACTGAAGAATATTAGTCAACTGATCGTTGGAAAGCTCTGCCAGAGAAGATACGCCCAATTCATCAAACAGCTTTTCAAAGGCTGCGTCAGTGGGTGCAAAAATAGTATAAGGACCTTCCTGGGTCAATACATCACTGATGCCTGCCTGAGCAATAGCTTGCTGCAAGATCGCCAGGTCTTCATCATCACCAATGATATCAGCCACAGTACTTTGAGGCTCCTCAAGTACATTATCCACTACATGAATCACACCATTGGTAGCATCAACATTTACTGGTCTCACAAATTGTGCGTTAGCATTCAGATAAATGCTTTGTTCAGTGGGGATCACATAAAGCGTCCCGTTCAGTGTCTCCTCTTCTTCTGATGTTACAAAATCTTCTATCAGCAGTTCTTCATTAATGACATGATATTCAAGGATATTCGCCAGTTCATCAGCACTGTAGTTATCCAGATTGGTAATACCTGCACTGATAAAAGCATTATCAGACGGAGCCAGCAGCGTAAAACTTCCTTCGCTATTCAGCTGATCCGTCAGATTTGCCTTATCAATGGCTGCGGCTAGCAATGTAAAATCGGGACTCTCTGCAATCTCTTCATAAATGGTAAGGTTACTCTCACCATTATCAATAATATCTTCTTCGTCATCTTCGCAACTCATCAATACTACTCCCATACTTAGAGCAAGTAGAATAGATAAAACACGAAAAATCCTGTTTTTTTCTATATTCAAAGTCATATGAAAAAATTTATTAATTCAAAAAATATTCCGTTTTGTAACTATTTTACAAGAGAAAGTGGGTAATCGTTCGGAGTAAAGCAGAAAAATCCGGATTTAGACCGGTTTTTCTTCAAATCCCTGTTTTATTGCAATTGTTTCTTCTTTTTTGGAGAAACTTTGTTTTTGATTACCAGGTAAATTCCGCTGAAAGTGAGGCAAATGCCTACTGCATGGAAGGTATAAAAAGTTTCTCCCAGAAAAAGTATAGCCATCAAACTGCCAAAAAGTGGAATCAGATGGGTAAATAAGCCTGCTGTATTGGCTCCCACCTTACGCACCGCTTCATTGAAAAAGAGGTAAGAGATAAATGACGGAAAAATTCCTAAGTAAGCGATTGTCATCCAAACTGCTGAGTTCCAGACTATAGGCTCAGCATAGGTATGTTCCCAAATGTAAAAGGGTAACAACATCAAAGTGCCTAGAAAAAAGGTAACCATCAGAAAGCTCAGTGGATGTATAGGAGGGCGAAACTTGAGTAAGACCGTATAGGTAGCGTAACATACTACAGCAGCGATAATCCAAAGATCTCCCCGATTAAAACCTGTATCTGAAAGTGTACTCAAGTCTCCTTTAGCCACTAATACCAACGTACCTAATAAAGAGATGACTATGCCCAATACCTGCCATTTTTTCAAACGATCCTTTAGAAAAAGATAGGATAAGACCGCGACTACTACCGGCTGAAAAGACTGTAAAAGTAGACTATTGAGTGCTGTGGTGGTCTGAAGGGCGAGATAAATCATGGTATTGAAGGCAGTGATACCCAGCAATGAAAGCGGTAACAGAATAGGAAGGTTTTGGCGAATTCTGTCCCAATCCTGCACCACTTTTTTCCCTCCAAAACCTGAAATTACTACCAATGCTATGCTCCAACGCCAGAATGCAAGACTTATCGGAGGTATATCGGTGGATATGGCTTTGCTCAACACAACATTGCCAGCCCAGAACAATGTGGCACCGACTAACAGCAGATAAGGATGCTTCATACCGCAATTTGACAGAAAGTGTTAAAACAAAAAAGAGCAGTACAATAAAATCGTACTGCTCTTTGCACTTTATGTGTGAACCTGCTAATTACATGTTTGGTGGTAAAATCACTTTGTCAATTACGTGAACTACTCCATTAGAAGCACCTACGTTAGCGTTTACAACAGAGGCGTTATTAATCATTACGCTTTCACCCTCTATTTCCACAGCAATGTCGCTCCCTTCTACAGTAGCTACATCCATTCCATCAGACAGAGCACTAGATTCTACTGATCCTGATACCACGTGATAAGTAAGGATAGCGACCAGTTTATCTTTATTTTCTGGCTTAAGGAGCATTTCCAGCGTACCTTCCGGTAATGCAGCAAATGCTTCATTGGTAGGCGCAAATACTGTGAAAGGACCTTCACCTTTTAAGGTTTCTACCAATCCTGCTGCTTCCACAGCAGCAACCAGGGTAGAAAGGTTATCTTGTGAGCCAGCCAGATCTACAATGTCCATGGACTGAGAAGGCTCTTCCATAGTTTCCATTGCCGAAGTGCTTTCCGTAGTAGTATTGTCATTATTAGCAGCATCAGTAGTGGCGTTATCGTTGCCTCCACTTGCGCAAGCAGCAAACGCTACAAACATCCCTGCTGTCATTAAAGAAAAAATTTGCTTCTTCATTATTTCACTAGTTTAGTTGAAAATATAGAAGCAGAACCTGAGTAGCTAATTAATGTTATGGGTATGGCTAATTTTGTTTAATTTATTTTTTAAATAGTTTAACAAATACAAATTATTTAGCGAATAATACTAATATCGTTTAATTTAACACAAAAATTCTTTTTCAATTTGAAGAAAAACTCATAAGAAAATTACCATACATCTGATAAAAAAAGAAATCCCGAACCTATAGCCCGGGATTTCATTCTTAAGAATTTACCTATTATTTTATGGAGAAACTGCCTCAGGAGTATTTACCTCAATATCATACTCTGCACTTCCGGGAAGGCCCGAAGCAGTCAGTCCATTCATTACAACCCGATAAGTGGTATTTCTATCAGCAGTATAGAAGGATACCGTAGCCTTACCTTCTTCATTGGTCTGTACATTAGGGTTCCAGTACAGAGTAGTGCGGTAATCTGGCAGATCAGTTTTACCCTCAGCAGTATATTTGGGAGAATAAAACTCTCTTACCTTGTGAAAGCCATGGGCAGTATGCAAAATAATATTATCTGAAGGTTCAGCTTCTTCATACTGTGGACCACCGCGCTTGGTATAAAGGGCAATCACACCACCTCCTCCCCGGCCACCATAGATGGCAGCAGAAGGACCTTTGAGCACTTCAATTCTGTCCAGATCGTACTGACTTACCATAGTCATGGCTGAGGCATCTACTGGCACGCCATCAATCAGGTAAAGTGGGGAGCCAGAACCACGGATTACGGCACGATAATCAAACATACCGGAGCGATAAATTTGCACACCTGGTATCCGGCCTTGCAATGATTCCAGAATATTTCCGGAAGGTGCTATAGGTAGTGTCTTGGCATCAATTACCACATCCGCTCTGCCATGCAGTTTGAAAGGTTCCACAATCTGTTCCCTTCTTTCCTGCACCACAATTTCTTTCAGCAACATTTCCTTCAGTCCCAACTGGGATTGTTCTACAGAAGCCTGGTTGGCGCTTCGGTTTACAAATTGCTCAGTAGTAGCAAGCAGTTGATCAGGAGCGATAAATTCTGCTTCTTCGCTCCACTGAGGCATAAAACCTCCTTCGTTCATCATGACTTTTACATCACGGCTACCTTTGGCGGTTGTGCCTTGTATGACAAGTTCTACGCTATCCGCAAAATCAAAACCTTCAAAAGAGAAATTACCTTCTTCGTCGGTTTCTTCTACCAGAAATATCTGGTGCTGGTCTTTCACATAAAGGATTACTTCTCCGTTTTCAACAGGATCACCATTCTCTTTTACCAGTTTACCATCAATAGATAAGGCTGCTTTTTGGGTGTGGGCCATCTGCGGTAGTTCTTCATCCCAGGCAAAGCGACGCCAGCCATGTGTCATCATCACATTGCGCAGAGCCTGTTTCTTTTCATCTGTAACCTCATTAAAATAATAGTCTGGCTGTTCCACAAACCCTTTGAGGTCAGAGGTTAATAGTAGATGAGAGAAAATGTTTTTCTTCTCCATATCCTCAGGCACCAGTTCTTTGTCAGTGATTGCCATAGATAAGTTAGCAGGCACAGGATTACCTGTAGCATCAGCAGTCTCCACAGTTAGGCTGACCTCTTCTCTTGTAAGATACTGAGGCTCATCCATTTTAACATTCAGTTTGAGCTGACGTTCCGGATGCAAAAATACCAATCTTTCTGCTAAAGGCTCACCTTCAGCAGTAGTCAGCGTAATACGATTGATTCCGGCGGGTAGTTCATTTTTGGCAATACTGATCTGATGCTCCTCTTCTTGAGGAAGCAATTCTTCTGAGTGCAACACTTTATCATTTCCTACTAAAGTCAGCAGTAAGTTTTCACGCTCTATTACATTACTTTTGACATCAATCAGCAACTGATCCTGCCCGGCATATTCATCTACAGATAATATGTATCCATTTTCCTGTACTTTAGGAAGCTGATATTGCTCAGTACTTCCATCCGCTTTAGTAAGTATGGCTACATACTTCTTTCCCGCTTCAGGCAGCATCATAAAAGCACCCATACCGGCATGAAGGCTCTCAAAAGTGGTAATGGTATTACCCTCACCATCCTGTATTTCACCTTTTACCGCTACGCCAAGACTTTCACGGTCAATAGCCTTAAAGGCGATAGTTGACTCTATACCTGCTACCCACTCTCCACCTTCAGGGAAGAACTGCAAATCGGCCAGCTTACGCACCTGATCGGTACTGTTTTGTTGCAATGCCTCCTGCTCAGTGTTAACTTCCCACACACGAATGGCTTTGCGGAAGAATGGTTCGTTGTCAAAATTGCGCATCCAGTCAGTATAGGCTACCATCTGGTACTCACCGCTTAGCAGCGAGTCCGATAAACTTAAGCTTCCTGCAATTTTCCCGTCTGTTGACTTAAGCTTGATACTTTCTACTTTCTCGCCCTGCTTATCCAGTATATCCACATACACTACTTCTTCCTGCGAAACAGGCTCGTTGGTAGCAGCATCTACCAGATAGGCTTTGAACCACACTGTTTCTCCGGCTACATACTGAGGTTTGTCCAATTGCACGTAAATTTTTTCAGGATGATAATTAACCCTGTAGGTCTGTAACTTCTGCTCTATGGTATTCATCAGACTTTTGATCGGATCTTCCTTCCAGATGAAGGCTGAAAGACCGAAAAAAAGGAGCAATCCACTGATGAGTGCTATTCTATATTTTTTCATGATTGTTCCTCTATTAGTTGGTACTACTATAAAGGCTTAGTGATAGGAATCGTTCCGCCTTTGCTGAATATAACGTACTAATAGACAGAATGGTATGAAAATACAAACATAATGAGGCGAACATAAGGCTGTTTCTCTGGTTATCAGGCTATACTATGTCAGCCTTGTTAAAACAAGATGGCAGCGCATAATATTGAACCAAAAAGTATTAAAGAAAGAGAGAACCCCAAATTTTTTAGACTTATGAGTGATGCTAAAGAAAAGATCATTGCTTCTCAAACGATCTCTAATGACTTATTAGCCGAAATGTCAGCTATGTTGAGCCAGAAAGACTTTGACCGGGAAAGCCTGCAATCTATTTACAAACGCCTGAAAGAATTATCTGATACACTCAATGAGATTCCAACAAAAGATGTGAAGTTTTAAGGGAGATAAATGCGAGTAAGGCTGGGAGTTTAGCGAGTAAGATCTATGATTAACTCCATCTTTACATACCTGCTCCCGCCGGTATTTTTCTCTTCTTTGATTGCCACTGTGGCAGCGTCTTTTTCTATGGATCTAATTTCCAGATACATTTCTTCTTCCTGAGCATTGAGTACAATGGTCAGAGCATTTTTGATACGCCAGAAACCTTGCTGCACCTGATTATCAGGCATTACAATTCTATAGGAAAAATCCTCGTTGAACTCAAAGACTGTACCTTCAGGAATACCCTGAAATCCCTTCCTGAATTTGTCTGCTAACAAAGAAGGATCAACTGCATGGCCGGATTTAGCTGATACCTGTGCTGCCATTTCTTCAAAATGCTGATGGATTTCTTTTCCATTGATAAGCATCTCCTGACTGTTCAAATACCACTTACCCAATATCTGATGATTAGGGGGCGTCACAAAAGCATCTGTTGACAGCTTGTATACGAAAGGATGTATAAATAATCCAAGAGTATAAATCCAGGTAAAGCTTAAATATCTCATAATATAAGATCAACTAATTCAAGCATTAAAGTACAAAAAAATATTATAAAAATTATATTTACTAATACTTGAATTATCAATCTTGCTATTTCAGCTATATTTGATGCGTAATTTTACATGAAATAATTAGTACAAAACTACTAATATTAATTTCAAATCAAACTTACGGTAGCCATGTCTGATTGAGCATAATTTTAATTATTTGAGTACTCAGAAAAAGAGTAAGCCAGTTAGGCTCGTTTAATAAAAGAAAGGGCAAGTCGGATTTTGTAATAGGGATACTTTTCTTTCAGTTGAATAAAAATATCTTTTAGCACCTCAGATTTATCAAGTTTATACCATGCCTGCATGATTTCGTTGATCTCTTCATCACTGATATAGGCAGAAATATCTACTGCTTCCCCCTTTTCATACAGGTAAGCAATATGACTGTATACTGTAAGCACATTCAGCCCTCTTTTTTCTCCTATCTCTTCCGGCGATTGCCCCTCCTTAAGCATAGCATAAGTTTCCAGATAGGTCTTTCCTTTAATATTTTTGGGAGTACTTTCTTTTAGCACGAAGGATTGAATGGCAGCCAGAAAAATCTCTCCATATTTTTCCAGTTTGTGTTTCCCCACTCCGGAAATAGAGGCCATATCGCTCAGATACATCGGCCGCTCAGCTACCATTTCCTGGAGGGTAGAATCATTGAAGATCACGTAAGCAGGTACATCTTCATGGTTTGCCAGATTTTTCCGCACATCACGCAGATGGTTAAAAAGAGCATCTTCAAAGGTAGCAGTCTTACTTTTTTCTGCTTTTTTAAGCGGTGTGTGACTGGGGGTGCACAACTTCACTTTTTGTCCTTCAAACAATACCTGCTCTCCTATATGCGTTACCAGCAGTTTGTTATAATCCGTGAAATCAATCTCCAGTAAGCCCTGATTGATCATTTGGCCAACATAGCTCAGCCAATCTTCACGACTGATATCTTTACCGGCACCAAAAGTCTTGATCTGGTCGTAGCCCTGGCTCATAATTTCCTTTCTCTCCGATCCTCTTAAAATATCCACCAACATATTTACTGCTACACTTTCATTAAGTCGCTTTACTGCTGATAAAGCCTTCTGACATAGGACAGTGCCATCAAAATGCTCAGGAGGATTAAGACAGTTATCACAGTGACCACAGGCCTCCGAGCGATGTTCTCCAAAATAGCTTAAGATCATATTGGTACGACAACTAGTTGCCTGACCAAACTCCAGCATACGGTTGAGCTTTGAGCGCTGCACAATCTTAAAGGACTCATCAGCAGCGCTATCATCTATAAACTGGCGCAGAATCTGTGCATCCTGAAAACTAAAGTAAAGTATAGTATCTGCTGCCAGACCATCTCTGCCTGCCCGGCCGATCTCCTGATAGTAGCTTTCTATATTTTTAGGGAGATTGAAGTGTAGCACATAGCGGATATTTGATTTGTCTATTCCCATCCCAAAAGCGATGGTCGCACAGATTACTTTGATTTCATCCTGCTGGAAAGCCTGCTGTATGCGATTTCGCTCCGCACCACTCAATTCTGCATGATAGTAAGCCGCTTTGATGCCCACTTCGCGGAGCGCACTGGATATTTTTTCCGTAGACTTTCGACTCAAGCAATAGATGATACCACACTCATCTTTTCGCTCTACTACATAATCCTTGATAGAATGTAACCTTTGAATGGCTGGCGCTACCTGAAGATGAAGGTTTTTCCGCTCAAAGCTGGATAGAAATTTCTGCGGATTTCTCAGTGCCAATTTCTCGGCAATATCGGTTTGTGTAGCCCTATCGGCAGTAGCAGTAAGCGCCATATAAGGTACTTCGGGAAAATGCTGCATCAGCTCCGGCAGGCGGGTGTATTCCTGCCTGAAATCATTTCCCCAGATAGATACACAATGTGCCTCATCTATGGCTATAAAGCTGACTTTTCTGTGTTTGATAAAATTAATGAAGGCAGGGTTCAGGGCACGTTCAGGGGAAATGTACAGTAATTTCAGCATCCCTTCATCCATCTGGGATTTGATCTCCCTCTTTTCTTCTGCTGTATTGCTACTGTTGAGCGCGGCGGCAGCGATCCCATTGGCTTTCAAAGCATCTACCTGATCCTGCATCAGAGCAATCAAGGGAGAAATGACCAGGGTAAGTCCATCCAAAGCCAAAGCAGGAAGTTGGTAACATAGGGATTTACCTCCACCGGTGGGCATGATGATCAGGCTATCCCGTTTTTTAAGCGTATGCGTGATAATTTCCTGCTGTTGAGGCCGGAAATTTTCGTAGCCAAAATAAGTTTTGAGAAGTTGATGAATATCCGCTGCCATGCCTTGAAATCTGTTCCGTGAAAAAGGGATGCAAGTTAATAAATTTGGCGGCGGATACAGGAGATTACTGAGGTTTCCTTTTCAACGGAGCCAGCAGATAATCCAGTCCGTTACTTTTGACGATCAACATGGTGGAAAGCAACATGCCCAGTTTTCCATTGGGAAAGCCTTTGTTGGCAAACCATTCCAGATAACTTACCGGCAGGTCACAAATCAGACGATCTTTATACTTACCAAAGGGCATTCTTACCCTTACCAAATCTTCCAGTATCTGTGGTTGTAATCCTTCCATAAAATTAATTTTCCACTTGCGCGAGGCAGCTTACAAAGTTATGATTTTACGCCTACTTATCAACCATAGGCTTGGTTTGAAGTTGATTTATCCTGATCTTGATCAACAAATTTATAGTTTGTCATAAGCGATTGCTATCCAACAACCTGATCCATGTTTTTTATATTTACTCCTCCACCTGAGCAGCTAAAAAAATTGCTTTTCAGCTTTTTATTCCTTGTTTTTACCTGCTCACAAGTTCATGCCCAGCTACCTCCGGTATTCTCAGATGCCTATCAGCAGATGGCAAAAAAAGATGAGCGCACCAAAGTATTTCTTTCCCCTCAAAAAATTCTGTGGCAGTCAACCGATGACAAGCAGCACATTCAAAACCCTGAAGTGTTATTGCAAGCAGGGAACGGGCAGTCTGATCTGAGTAATGTAAAAGGTACCTGCCTGCTGCGCAGCAGTGAAGATCATACCGCTTCCATTCTGCTCGACTATGGCAAAGAGCTGCACGGAGGACTGCAGTTGGTGACCTATTTTACTACTGAAGATCAAAAACCTATCAAAGTACGTCTAAGATTTGGAGAGTCAGCGATGGAAGCTATGGCCGAACCTTATACCGATCAAAATGCGACCAACGATCATGCACTACGTGACTTTACCATAGATGTACCCTGGTTGGGCAAAGTAGAAGTGGGCAATACCGGCTTCCGCTTCGTCCGCATAGACGTGCTTACGCCAAATGCTGACCTGAGACTGAGAGAAGCACGGGCTGCTTTCATCTTCCGCGATATTCCCTACCTGGGATCTTTCAAGTCCAGTGATGAAAGGTTGAATCAAATATGGGAAACCGGTGCGTATACGGTTCACCTCAACATGCAAAATTACCTTTGGGATGGTATCAAACGTGACCGCCTGGTATGGGTAGGAGACCTGCATCCGGAAGTAATGACTGTCAACACTGTATTTGGCTACAATGAAGTGGTGCCTAAAAGCCTGGACCTGATCCGCGATGTAACCCCTGCCACCGAATGGATGAATGGTATCAGCTCTTACTCTATGTGGTGGATCATGATTCATCGTGACTGGTACCAGTTTCATGGCAACCTGGCTTATCTGAAAGAGCAGGAAAGTTACCTGAATGAGCTTTTGCAGAAGCTGATAAGTTATATTGATAAAAATAACCGGGAAAATCTGGATGGCAACCGCTTTCTGGACTGGCCTTCCAGTGAAAATCCCCAGGCAGTACACGCGGGCTTACAGGCGTTGCTCATCATGACGCTGGAAGCCGGAGAGGAACTCACTGGAATTTTAGAAAATCATGAAATGCAGGCAGAATGTCGTGCGGCAGTTCAGCGTCTAAGGCAATATGTACCCGACCATGTAGGAGCCAAGCAGGCTGCTGCTCTCATGGCACTGGCTAAGCTCCTACCTGCTCAACAAGCTAACCAGGAAGTGATTGCTAAAAATGGTGCACAAAACTTCTCTACTTTTTATGGATACTACATGCTGGAAGCTATGGCGCAGGCCGGTGACTATGAAGGAGCTATGGAGATCATACGCACTTACTGGGGAGGTATGCTGGACAAAGGTGCAACTACCTTCTGGGAAGATTTTGACCTGGAAATGGCAAAAAACTCCAGCGCTATTGACGAGATTAATTTTGAGGAGACCAGAGACATACACGGAGATTTTGGCGAATACTGCTATATCGGTTATCGCAGAAGCCTTTGTCATGGCTGGGCAGCAGGCCCCACTCCCTGGTTGAGCGAGCATGTGCTGGGGATACAGGTAATAGAGCCAGCCTGCAAAACCATTCAGATTATTCCCCATTTGGGAGACCTTGATTGGGCAGAAGGCACTTTTCCTACCCCTTATGGTATCGTAAAAGTGAAACACGAAAAAGATGATCAGGGAGAAGTGCAATCCACCATTGAAGCGCCTGAGGAGATAAAGATTATTCGTTAATCCCTGCCATTGATGGAAATCTGCTCAATTATCAAGCGCTGCTTTATGATTATTAATCTGAAAAATATATTTTACAGGTTATTACAAAGCATCAATATGCTTATACACAGAACCTTAGCAATACAAATAACCTAAAACCTATTTTGATGAAGAATTTTAATATTAATCGCCGTCACTTTCTCAAAAGTGCATCGGCATCTCTGGCACTCTCTACGCTGGGGCCTGGCGGATTGGATGTCATTTTTCAGGATAAGCCCTTACGTGTGGGCTTGATTGGTGCCGGGTGGTATGGCAAAAGTGACCTTTTCAGGTTGATACAGGTAGCTCCGGTAGAAGTAATGGCGCTTTGTGACCCGGACAAAAATATGCTTTCGGAAGCAGCCGATCTGGTAAGCCAGCGCCAAAAATCCGGTAAAAAACCCCGGCTTTATAATGATTATCAAAAGTTACTGGCCGAGGAAGAGTTAGATATCGTAATTATAGGTTCTCCCGACCATTGGCATGCACTGCAAATGATTGATGCAGTGAAGGCAGGTAATCATGTGTATGTACAAAAGCCGATCAGTGTGGATGTAATGGAAGGCGAAGCTATGGTGGCTGCAGCCAGGAAGTACAACAAAGTAGTGCAGGTGGGTACCCAGCGCAAAAGTACTCCTCACCTGATAGATGCCAAAAAGGGAGTGGTAGATGCTGGCTTACTTGGCAAGGTATCGCATGTGGAGATGTGCTGCTATTTTCATATGCGGGCTAACGGCAACCCTCCGGTGCAGGAAGTACCTTCCTTCTTTGATTATGAAATGTGGACCGGCCCCGCCCCCATGCGCCCTTATGATGGACTTCCTCATCGCAGATGGTGGCGTACCTTCATGGAATATGGCAATGGCATTATGGGCGACATGTGTGTGCATATGCTGGACACAGTAAGATGGATGCTGGACCTGGGCTGGCCCAAACGTATCTCTTCCCAGGGGGGGATTTATGTACAAAAAGATGGCAAATCTAATATTGCTGATACTCAGTCAGCAGTGTTTGAATATGATGAACTGAATTGTGTTTGGCAGCACCGTAGCTGGGGCACTCCTGCTGACCCTGAATACCCCTGGTCCTTCAAGCTGTACGGAGAAAAAGGCACACTGGAAGGCAGCACTATGCAGGCTGATTTCATCCCTTATGGTGACGGAGAGAAAATTCATTTTGGTGTATTATACGAAAAAGAAAAATATCCTGAAGACCTAACGGAAAAGGATATTGAACTCAATGCAGCGCCTGCTACCCGCTTACATATGCTGGATTTCCTTGCTGCTATCAAAAACAACAGCAGACCGGTAGCAGACATACAAGAAGGCCATATTTCTACAGCAAGCTGTATATTGGCCAACTTATCCATGGAAACCGGTCGCCCTTTGGTATATGATCCAGAAAAGCAGCAGATTATTGATGATCGGGAAGCTAACGGACTTTTACAACGATCTTATCGTCAGCCCTGGACACACCCTGACCCTAAAAGTGTATAAAAAGTTAACTTATATGATTTCTGCGTAGTGTTGATCCATCCACTACGCAGATTAGATTTTAGGCAATAGAGCAAAAGTTACATTCCTTCCCCCATCATATTCTCTCAAAAAACGTAGCATTTTTTTGGCTGCAACTTCCTAATGCAGGAGAAACCTCACTCATGGATGAGCACTGACTGCCAGATGATATAAATTGTAACTTGCAAGAACTTATAAGCAATAAATATAAATTTGCTTATTGTAGTAAAATTGGGTTATGGCTATTAACGGACCAATATCCCAATTTATTCAAAATTGTGTTTTAGATAAATAAGAAATGAACTACTTTTAGCCTTTTGCTTTTATAAGCATATTTATCTTTTTATATAAGAAAAGCATATACACGCTTGTATTATTTTTTTTAGGCTACTTAATTGCATGGTTTTAGCGCTATTTTTTTTATGGTACTACAAGATTTGAAAGAAAAAACATCTGCTCAACACAAGCAGTTGGAATCACACCCTTTGCTTCATCAGCTTACTTCCTCCCATTTGTCAATTGCGGTGTACACCACCATTTTGCAAAAATTCTATGGCTTTTTCTCTCCTTTGGAAGAAGTGATAAGCCAATACTCACCTGAAAACTATCTTGAAGATTATAAAGAGCGCAGAAAAGCTCAGTTGCTGCTACAGGACCTGGAAAAAATTGATAAAGATCATAAGGAGCATATCCCCACCATCTGTCATGACCTTCCTTCAATTTCCAACATTGACAGTGCAATGGGCGCACTATATGTCATGGAAGGCTCAACGTTAGGAGGGCAAATGATCTCACGTCATGTGGAAAAGACGCTTGGATATACACCTTCTTACGGTACAGCTTTTTTTTATGGCTATGGCAAAGAAACCGGCAAACGCTGGAAACAGTTTCAGGAAGCCTTATGCTTTTTTAGTACTCAACGCACTACACATCAGCAGCTTATCTCCAGCGCCCAAAACACTTTTTCCAAGCTTAATACCTGGCTTAGTTTATGAAAAAAATGAATAAAAAAGATCACGAACAAAATCCTGGTAATCAGGAGAACGCTCAAATTTCCAAGAGTCAAGGCTTAGGTGACCGAACTTCCAGAGACTCCGAATTTTGTGGAAGTATCCCTCTTAACTTTCTCAACCTGATTCAGCCGCATGGTATGTTAATTCTGCTTAACCAATCCTATAAGATAGTACAGATCAGCGAAAATGTAAGTACAAGTCTGGGCCAAGCTTTGGAAGAGATCATTGACAAGCCCTTTGCTTCTTTGTTTGCCAACAATGGTTTTGAAGCTTTTCAGCAAAAAATAGAGCGACAAAAGCTGAATAATAATATTCCCCACATCCTTCACCTTGAAACATCAGAGGGTCTCCAGCGATTTGCAGGGGTCATTCATTTTCATGAGGAGTACCTGCTAGTGGAGTTGGAGCTTATTGAAGACGAAACTACCGATATCACCTTTATCAGTGCTTATCAGGAGATCAAATACATTATGGCTACGCTACAGCAGGCAAAAGACCTGGCTGAATTTGGTGCGATGGCTGCTAATGAAATTAAAAGTTTCTCAGGTTTTGATAGGGTCATGCTTTACCAGTTTGACTTACAGTGGAACGGCACTGTCATTGCCGAAGCACAAAATGGCGATCTTGAGCCCTATCTTAACTTAAAGTTCCCTGCTTCGGATGTCCCCAAACAGGCAAGAGAGCTGTATTTTAAGAATCCTTACCGGCTAATTCCCGATGTAAATTTTGAGCCTGTCAGGCTATTCCCTATTGTTAACCCATTAATTAATGGTTTTACAGATATTTCGGACTGCATCCTCAGGAGTGTTCCTCAGGTACATGTAGAATATCTGAAAAATATGAACGTGCAGGCATCCATGTCTACACCCATTATTGTAGATGGAAAGTTGTGGGGACTTATCTCCTGCCACCATACTACTCCCAAGCATGTCCCTTTTGAGCTGCGTTATTCTTTTGAGGTCCTTTCAGAACTCATCTCTTCTCAATTGGCCTCACGGGAAAGGGAGGAGAGGCTGAACTACTTTAGCAGCAGACGTACATTAGAATTAAAACTTTTAGAGCTGATCCATAAACATAAAGAGTTTGATCATGAAGTTTTAATGGAATCCGATATACTTCTAAAGCTTTTTCGTGCGGGTGGCGCTGCCCTGTTCTGGGGTAATCAATATGAAGGATTGGGCAAAATACCTTCAAAAGAGCAGGCTCAGGAGCTTATAAAATGGCTTAGGCTTTTCAATAAGGAGAAAATGTTCATCACCTCATCTCTATCTGATCATGTACGGACGGCTATCACCTATAAAGAGGTAGGTAGTGGCTTGCTGGCTATTCAGTTTTCTCATTCTCCACAAGGTTATCTTTTGCTTTTCAGGCCTGAAATTGTACAGACCGTTAACTGGGGTGGAAATCCCAATGAAGCAATTCGTTTTGAAGAAGATGGTAAAAGATATCATCCGCGAAACTCGTTTAAAAAATGGCAGGAGAAAGTGGAGTTCACGGCCCAACCCTGGGAAGAAGAATTGATAGAAGTTGCAAAAAATCTCCGAACAGTATTACTGGAAAAGGTGTTAATGGATTTGCAGGAATAGCCCTTTACACAGCCAAAAACCCTTTTTAGTTACTTTTACTTAACCATTAAATGTTATCAGGCTCTATTTTTTTAAGTTGAATTCATGCAAAATAAAAAAGCTTCTGATCAGATAATCAACAAAGAAGCTGAAGCAATGCAGGAAAACCATTTCATTGTGGGTGTGGGTGCTTCAGCGGGAGGCTTAGAGGCCATTAATGAACTCTTTGACAATATACCGGAAGGAAACGGCTTTTCTTATGTAGTAATCCAGCACCTTTCTCCTAATTATAAAAGTTTAATGGATGAGCTTCTGGCCAAGCACACTAAGCTCAAAATTATTAAAGCAGAAGAAGGAAAGGTGATAGAACCCAACTGTATTTATCTGATTCCCAACAAAAACAATATGGTAATCAGAAATGGAAGACTACACCTTATTGATAAACCCTCTTCTTCCATTCCCAATAATGCCATTGATGTCTTCTTTGAGTCCCTAGCAGAGGATAAAGGCAACCGAGTTATAGGCATAGTGCTTTCAGGTACAGGCTCCGATGGTACCAAAGGCATTGCGGCTATCAAAGAACGTAGAGGTATGGTCATCGTTCAGGACCCTGCTACTGCCAAATTTGACGGAATGCCTAACAATGCCATTGCTTCGGGCAATTATGATTTTATCCTTCCGCCCGAGCTTATGTCTGAGGAAATTTTGCGCTACCCTCAGGTAGTGCGTAAACAGCATAGTCACGATAACCTGAATGAGCTTGATGGATTGGACCCTTTCCAGAAAATCCTGAGACTCATCAAGGATAGTACGTCCTACGATTTTACCTGCTACAAAAAAAAGACGCTGGAAAGAAGAATCTCTAAGCGGATGTCTGAAACAGGTATCAATGAGCTTAGAGAATACACCCTTTATCTCCTCAATAACCCTGATGAGGTAGACAGGCTGGCCAATGAGTTTCTCATAGGAGTGACCCGCTTCTTCAGAGACCCTTTTGCTTTTGAAGTCATCAGAGACGAGGTAATTCCTGAGCTGATCAACAAAAAACAGAATGATGAACAACTGAAGATATGGGTAACTGCCTGTAGTACCGGGGAAGAAGCTTACACGCTGGCGATTCTCATTAATGAGCACCTGGAGCGGTTGGGGAAACAGCTGAATGTGAAGATCTTTGCTACCGATATGGATTCCCGGGCAATTGAAATCGCTGCCAAAGGAGTTTATCCACAAAGTATAGAGAATGACATGCCCCGTGATAAGCTGAACGCACATTTCACTAAAGACGCAAAAAGCTATATCGTCAACCGGAATATCCGGAAGATGGTCATTTTTGCACAGCATAATATTATCAAAGACCCTCCCTTTGGTCAGATGGATATGCTTAGCTGCCGCAATATGCTGATCTATATGCGTAGTGAACTCCAAAAGAAAGTGCTGGAAACTTTTCATTTCTCTCTTAATGTGGGGGGATATTTATTCCTTGGCTCCAGCGAAAGTGCAGGGTCTATCAAGGACTCCCTGAAAGTGATTAGCAAAAAGTGGAACATCTACCAGACCACTAATAAAAGTAAGTCTTTCATTTTTGAAGGCCGTGAAATTAACAATGAGCCCAAGGAGATTCAGAAAACGCCCAATGTACAGCCCAAAAAATCTTCGGTAGAGGTTAAAATGAAAGAGGCTTTTCACGAAGCCATGATAGAAGAGTTAGGCTATGCCGCGGTTTTTATCAACGAAAACTATGATTTGCTGCAGGCGCTTGGTGACTATAAAAAATTTCTGCACCTGCACGAAAACCAGTTGCGTATGAGCCTGCTTAAGCTGGTACCCAAGGAGATCGCTGTTGCCCTAACGCTGTCTTTGAGGAAGGCAATCTCCAAAAATGAGAAGATCGTTTCCAAACGCATACGGATTGGAAAAGGAGAAGAGCGGCGTACCATCAGCCTGGTAGTAAAGCCCTACCTGTCACCTCACCATTACGAGCAAAAATTTTTGCTGGTACTGTTCCGGGAAGAAAAAACAGAGCAATTCGTCCATGATGATTCTGATAGCTACGACAATCAGGTAAACATAGACCGCCTGACCGAATTGGAAGAAGAACTGAAAGAAACCAAGGAAGACTTACAAACTACAGTAGAGGAACTGGAAACCTCTAATGAGGAGCTGCAATCCAGCAACGAGGAGTTGTTATCATCCAATGAAGAGCTACAAAGTACCAATGAAGAATTGCAGTCCCTTAATGAAGAGTTACATACTGTCAACGCCGAACACCAGATCAAGATTAAGGAACTGGTTGAGCTAAACGATGACCTCAACAACTATTTCAGTAGCTCAGATATAGGGCAAGTGTTCGTAGATAGAGAGCTAATCATTAGAAAGTATACTCCTGAAGTAACCAAACAGGTTAACCTCATTGATTCTGATGTGGGTCGTCCTATCAATCATTTATCGTACAATATTAAGTATGATCATTTCGTAGAAGACATTCGCTCAGTAATAGAGACTCGCGAGGTAATAGAAAAAGAACTGGAAGTAACCAACAACCAGTATTACCTGATGCGCATATTGCCCTATATCCGTCAGGACAAATCAGTAGACGGTGCAGTAATTACGTTTGTAGACATCACCCGTGTCAAGCAACTCAATAACCTGCTGAGTGGAGTACTGGAAAGCTCTCCTAATGGTATTATGGCTTTTGACTGTATTTATGAAGGGGATAATATTGTGGACTTCAGGTGGACAATGGCCAATGAAGCAATCAAGAATATCATCGGGAAGGAGCCTGATCATCTGATTGGTAAAAGCCTGCTAAAAGAAATGCCTGGCATGCAGAAAGAAGGCGTTTTCAAAAAAATGAAGAAAATCGTCTCCCAGGGAGGAGTATTGCGCCAGGAGATACATTATCAGCACGAAGGGCTGAATATATGGATAGAAGTACTGGCTGCTCCCATGAAAAAAGGGGTTGCCATGACCATCTCCGATATACAGGAAAAGAAAGAGGCCGAAGAGGAACTCTTTGTGGCTTATGAGGAGGTAAAGAAAGGAGAAGAGAAGCTGCGCAGCCTCAATGCCGAGCTTGAAAAGAGAGTAGAAGACCGTACCCGAGCGCTTACAGAAAGCGAACAGCGGTTCAGGCTGGTAGCACAGGCTACCAATGATGCCATTTGGGATTGGAATATGGTTACCAACAAGTTCTGGTGGAACGACTCCTTTGAAGAAATCTTTGGCTATGAGCGGGAAAAGCTTGAACCAGGCATTGATGCTCTGTTCAGCTATCTGCACAATGAAGAAGTAGAAGAGGTGAAAAATGATCTGGATAAAGTAATTAATCATGGAGATAAGCAATGGTCATTTGAACACCGATTTAAAAAAGCAGATGGCTCTTACGCTTACGTATACAATCGTGCCTATATTCTTCATAATGAATATGGGGTGCCCTACCGGGTGCTGGGCTCCATGATTGATGTGAGCAAGCTAAAAGAAGTACAGGAAGAACTGACACTTAGCAATAAAAACCTGAAGCGTATCAATGTAGATCTGGACAACTTTGTCTACACCGCTTCCCATGACCTGAAAGCACCTATTACCAATCTTGAGAGCCTTATTTCTATTCTGAAAAATGAAATAAGTGGTGATGGCAAGAGAAGTGACATGGTGCTGGAAAAAATGGATACCTCCATACAAAAGTTTAAGAATACGCTCAAAGCACTCGCCGAAATTACCAAGGTACAGCGCAATCCTGACAGCATTAGTGAATTTGTTTCCATCAAAGAAACACTGGAAAATGTGAAAGAGGATATCAAGCACGCTATTGAAGAAGAAAATCCGGAAATCCATGAAGACCTGAAGGTAGATCAGCTGTATTACTCTCAAATCAACCTGAGAAGTATCATTTACAATTTGTTGAGCAATGCCATCAAGTATAAATCTCCTGAACGTAAGTTAGTAGTAGACATACGCTCTTATGAGGAGGACAATTATGTAGTGCTGGAGGTGGAAGACAATGGACTAGGCATGAACGAAAGACAACAGAAAAAGCTTTTCTCAATGTTCAAACGTTTTCATAAGCATGTAGAGGGAACTGGGATTGGCCTTTATATGGTAAAGCGTATGGTAGAAAATAAGGACGGGTTTATAGAAGTAGAAAGCGAAGAAGAAGAAGGAACCATCTTCAAGATTTTTATCAAAAAAGAAAGCCCTGATACCGGAAGCTGAAAATAAAAAGTTGTGAGGCGCATGTTTTTTCTTTTAGCTCTCTTTCCATTCATCTCTTAAACGCACAAATTTTTCATAGGCCTTTGAGAGTACTTTATGGGCTTCTTCATCTGGCAGAAAGACATTTTTCTTTTCAGGAAGCACTTCGTCTATTGCGGTAATCTCTAGCGCATAAGCGGCAAGAAGTACTGCTCCCCGAGCCACGCCATGGGTGCTTGCGGAGCGGTATACCGGCAGATTGAAAACATCGGCTATCAGTTGAGCCATAAAATCCGACTGGGTAAGGCCACCATCTGTCCACAGCCCCTGAATCGGATTGGCAGAAGCCGCCTGAAGGCTTTGAGCAATTCCGTACAAGTTAAACACAATGCCTTCCAAAGCAGCACGGGCAAAATGGTCTCTTCCATGCTGACTTTGTACACCATAAAACTTGCCCGAAACATCTTCTCTCCACAAGGGAGCCCGCTCCCCAAAAAAGTAAGGCAGACAAATTAGTCCTGCTGCTCCGACACTTACCGCCTCAGCTTTTTGCAAAATGATAGCAGTGTCTGTAATGTCCGGATAAAATTTCTGCTTCAGCCAGTCCAGCACAATACCTCCGTTATTGGTTGGCCCTCCAATTACATGATATTGCTCCGTTAGGTAATAATCAAATATGCTCATGGCAGGGTCAGGCGATGTATCTTGGGCGGTAACGCGGATGGCTCCGCTGGTTCCCAGCGTCAGGGTAGCTTCTCTTTGGTTAAAGCCGCTGGCATTCAGGTTAGCCAGACACCCATCACTGGCTCCTAGGATATATCTGGTATCTTCAGTGATGTACGGATGGTCAAAATTTCTAAAAGTCGGTCTGCCTAATTGATAGGTCGGGGCCACTACCTGAGATAAGTGCTGCTCTGTTATTCCTGCCCAATCCAGGGCCTGTTTGTTCCACTCCCATGTTTTTTTGCTCCACAATCCAGAAGCCCCGGCTATCGCGTAATCTACGATATACTGACCAAACCACTGCGCAATGCAATACTCCTTAATGCTTATAAACTTGTGCGTTTTTTTGAAAAGCGCGGGTTGATGATCTCTTAGCCAGGCTATTTTGCATAAGGGCAGCATAGCATGTATAGGAGCACCGGAGGCTTCATAGATCTGCCTGCCGACTTCGGTTTTTCTTAAGCTTGAGGCATAGGCGCTACTACGAACATCTGCCCAAATGATGGCTGGTGTCAGAGGTTTACCCTGTTTATCCACTGCGATAAGGCTGTGCATGGCTGCGCCAAAACATATAGCCATCACTGGCCTGCTTAGCTGGTCCAAGACCTGCTTTAGTACATCTTCAGTGACCTTCAGAATTTCTTCGGGATTCTGTTCTCTATATCCTACTTCAGGCTGAGACAAGGAGTAGGTGGCCTCCGCAACAGCTATCGTCTCTCCCAAAGGATTAGCAGCCAGCACTTTAACCCCGGTAGTACCTACGTCAAGCCCTATAATAACCTGCTCATGATCTGAAATCTCCTTCATTGTGGCAAGATAAGAGTTGTCATCAGAAGTTGAAATGCATTTCTCTTTGCTACCTGGCTTTTACCAACCGGGGTTCTGTTCAAAGTTATTCAACCTGACTTCTCTTTGAGGTATAGGGTAAAGAAGCATGTATTCATGCACATTGTAGGCTGCATCACTAAGCCGGGATTGTAAAGCTTTCTGGTTTTTACCATGGGCATTCATCACTGCTATAGCTCTGCCCGTCCGTAATAGATTGAACCAGCGATGATTTTCAAACGCTAACTCTACTCTCTGCTCGTGATAAATGGCTTCTCTAAGTTCCTCCGTATTCATTACTTCATCCAAAGGCCCTAATCCTGCTCTGATACGTACCGGATTGAGATAACCAAGTGCTGCACTGCTATTTCCCACTTCTAGATAAGCCTCTGCCAGCATGAGCAATACATGAGCATAACGATATACCGGCCAGTTTTCATCTGTACGGCCACGCTCTTCAAAGGGATGTACAAACTTTTTGATGTAGGGAATTGAGTCTCCTATAGCTACATCATATCGGTGGTTATCTTCTGAAACATAAAATGCTATTGATGCCTCTTTCCGTTGATCACCTGCCTCATAAGCCATCAGTATATCTCTGGTAGGAATATTATAGCCCGCATGTCCTTTGCCTAAATCCGTAAAACCAATGATATCAGCAGCAGAGTTGAAAGGAACAAAGCGATACGCATATTTACTCGCTTCTCCCTCAAGTTCAGCATTAAACTGGATTTCAAAGATTGATTCCTGATGGTTCTTGTTTGCGGGATCAAATATGTCGGCATAATCTGCTAACAGGTCGTACTGAAGCTGAGTTACCTGATCCAGTGTTGTAATGGCTAACTCATAATTACCTAAGGTTAAGTAAACTTCACCCAGCATCGTTAGTGCCGCTCCACGGGTAGCACGTCCACGATTCTCCACATCATAAGCATCAGGAAGGCTGTAGATCGCATTCTCCAGGTCATTGATGATCAGGGCATATACTTCCTCCACAGAAGCTCTAGCTTGTGTAAATGCTTCGTCGGGTACATTTACTTCCCTTGTGATGAGAGGGACCTTTCCATATAAGCGTACCAGATGAAAATAATACAGGGCTCGCATAAATCTGGCTTCAGCACTGTACTGTGCCTTAAGCAAAGGGTCTTCAAAGCTTATATCATTAATTCTGTTAAGGATAATGTTAGACTGCTGTATGCCCTGATACATCACATCCCAGTTGCGTTGCACATCATAATTATCAGTAGTGATCAGAAATTCATCCAACTCTTCAGTTTGTTGCTCACCTCTGTCTGCTTCGTTAAACTGATAAGTAGTATTATCAGAGCGCATCTCGGTCATTGCCCAGAAGTTAGTCTTATCGGCAGTGTTATAAAAAGTCTGTAAATGTCCATAGGCACCATTTACTGCGCCTAATATTTGTTGCTCAGTTTTGTAATAGGTATTTCCGCTAACCGATGAAACAGGGGACACCTCCAGCATATCTGTACAGGCAGTGATCAGGAGAGTACATAAAAAATAGCTCAAGTTTCTCATACTTCGCAAATAAGATGTGCTAAAAACTAAGTTTAGCTCCTAATGTATATACCCGGGGTACAGGGTATGGCGAATAGTCAAGCCCCGGCACTAATGCTCCTCCTCCTGCACGATCACCATAATTGGTCACCTCAGGATTACCTTTGTATTTTGTAAATAAGAGGGCATTCTGCACACTGAGATACAATCTGGCATGCTGGAATACACCATCAGCTACATTTTCAGCTAGCGTATAGCCTACGCTAACGTTTTTTACATTCAGATTGGAGTTATCTTCTACCCAAAGCGAGCTGACATCTCTGAACATTACCCTTGCTCTACCTGAACCGTTGGTCGTAGGAACCAGGCCACTTCCCGGATTTTCAGGAGAACGCCAGCGATCAATTACCTCTCTTTTTACATTAAAAACACCATCAATATTATTGAGATACTCATTATAAGCCCGTATTCTTGAACCACCTACTGAACCGGTCATGATGATTTTTAGATCAAAACTCCGGTAGGACAGTTGATTGGTAAGCCCAAAAATAAAGTCCGGATACGGACTGCCAATAATATCAAAATCCTTAATGGGAGTAATCATCCCATCACCATCCATATCTTTAAAACGTAGGTTGCCGGGTATTGCTCCAGCAAAAGAGGGTCCCTCCTTTACTTCTTCTTCATTTTGATATATACCATCAAACACATAACCATAAAACATAGCCAGGGGCAGACCTACCTTGGTGATATGGGTGGGACTCTTTTCGCCTGTCTTTCCCGACAGGATAGGCGCAGCATTACGCCCCAGTGCCAAAACTTTATTTTTATTGAATGCTATATTGAAATTAGAACTCCAGCTTAGGACTGCACCCACCAGATTTCGTGAAGATAAGCTCAGTTCCAACCCTTGATTCTGTACTTCTCCCCGGTTTTCAGTAACCTGCCCATAACCGGAAGAGGTGGGAATTTCTACATTGAGCAAAAGGTCTTCGGTGTTTCTCTTGTAATAGTCGGCACTAAAAAACACTCTGTTATTCAGGAAGCCAATATCCAAGCCTATGTCCATCTCTCGGGTTTTCTCCCAGCCTAGGTCAGGGTTCCCCAATGTGCTCATGACTCTCCCTCCAGCCAGGTTTTCATTGAATACATAATCGTTGGAAAGCAGTTGGCTGAAATAGGTGTAGTTGCCAATATCAAAATTACCACTCAGGCCGTAAGAAGCCCTGATTTTTAATTCGCTCAGCCAATCCATGTGATTCAGAAAAGGTTCGTCGGATAATCTCCATCCCAGGGCTACGGAAGGAAAAGTACCCCAGCGATTGTTGTTTCCAAATCTTGAAGAGCCATCTCGCCTGACAGTAGCCGTAAGCAGGTATTTATTCCTGAAATTATAGTTTACCCGTGTCAGAAAAGAGAGCAAAGCCCATTCCTCTTCAAATGTATTTCCGGTAATTCTACCGGCAGCATTCAAAGTTTTGACTTCATCATCAGGAAAATCATCTCCAATAAATTTACTACTCTTTAATGTCTGCTTCTGTACGGTATATCCCAGCAAAGTACTAAGGGAATGACCATTGCCGAACTCACCCTGATAGCTCAGCGTATTCTCGTTCAGCCAGTTAAAAAATGTATTGCGCACATATCTGGCAGAAGGCACAGTGGGCGGAGGCTGAAAAGCATAACCCACCGTGGATGGATGAAAGTAATCTTCATCTTCATGCTGCCAGTCTGTATTGAAGGTAGATCTGAAGGTAAGGTGGTCAGCAATTTCATACTCTGCAAAAGTATTCATCAAAGTGCGGGCACGGGTTCTGTCATCATCTATTTCCTTCAAAACCATTACCGGATTTGGGTATTCAAAAGTACCCGGAGAGGAGATCATCATATTGTAAGAGCCATCTGCATGGTATACCGGTGAGATCGGACTGGCTACCAATGCCTCGCCAAAACCTTCTTCTCCTCTTCCTAAGCCTCCGGTAACAGACCGCTTCCTCAATGAATAGGATGGAGCGAGGTTGATACCTACTTTCAAACGATCTGTCAGCTCGGCTCCGAGGTTAACTCTAAAGGTAAAACGCTGATAACCGGTAGCCAGCACCACCCCTTCCTGACGAAAATAGCCGGCAGAAAAATAAGAATTAAGCTTTTCATTTCCCCTACCGAAGCTCAGGTTAACATTTTGGATAGGAGCTATTCTGGTAATTTCGTCAAACCAATTCGTTCCCTCTCCTAACTGCTCGGGATCTCTGTATATCTCTGGTATGTCTGCCTCGGTGGGTTCACGCCCTTCTTCAAAACGGATACGATCCATGATCGCTTCTTTTCTATACTGGGCAAATTCACGAGCATTCATCAGGTCGGGACGAGCCTGGTCGCTTACCGTCTGCCAGCCATTATAAACACCTACTCTGAAGCGTGGTCCTCCACTTTCACCTTGCCTGGTGGTAATCATGATCACACCATTGGCTCCTCTTGAACCATATATAGCGGTGGCAGAAGCATCTTTCAGGATTGAAACAGAGGCGATATCCTCAGGAGGAATATCATTCATAGGATTGAATCGCTCAGTAGAAGTAGAAGAAAGGGGGAATCCATCAATGACATATAAGGGCTGGCTGCCCGCACCTACCGCGCCTACTCCTCTGATCTGTACCTGGGGGCCTCCTCCCGGTATGCCATTAGAGGTACTGATCTGAACCCCTGCTACCTGTCCTGCCAGTTGCTGGTCAAGGCCGGATACAGGTAAATCCTCTACGCTCTGCATGTCGACAGTTACCACTGAGCCTGTTACCTCTTCGGTACGCTGGGTACCATAGCCTACTACTACCACTTCAGAAAGGGAATGCAAACCACTAGTCATTTTAATATCAATATGGGCTTGATTACCTATTTCTACTTCCTGGGTGGTATAACCAACAGAAGAAAAAACCAGGGTGCTGGCCTTTTCTCCTATTTCCAGTTGATACCTACCCTCTGCATCGGTTACGGTTCCCTTACTGCTTCCTTTCACCAGCACATTGATACCCGGCAGAGGCATAGCTGTATCTTCATCCGATACACTCCCGCTTACGCTTCTTAGCCTAATTCCTTCTTCAATCCGTTTGTGGCTTGCCCTGTTCAGGCTTCTTGCCTCTTGAGATTGCTGAGACTCCTCATTCAGTGACTGTCCCTGTTGTTGAATTCGGCCTATCTCCTTATTATCTTTATTTTGCTTGCTTTGCATAACCACCAGATAATCACCTACCTTGTTGATTTCCAGGCTTAGAGGAGCCAGGTACTGCCTCAGTTTTTTAAGAAAAGTCTCCTCTGCACTTATTATCTCTTCAAAATCCGAGGCTGATAAAACCCTATCTTCCACCAAAGCTTCATCATAGGCAAACCTCAGCTGAAACTGGGCCTCCAGGCGACTCAGTGCTTCCTTCAGAGAAATTTTATCCTGCGGGATGCTATTCTGAAAAAGAAAATGAGTTTTGGTATCAGTATCTGCGAAAGTGAGGCAGGGAGAAAAAGCAGCAATGCTGCAACAGCAGAAAATAAAAAAGAGAAGCTTTCTCTTTCTGGAATAAAAAAACGGACTCATCATGTAGGTTTTAGGTTGTTGTTAGTATGAGACCTATCTCTTCTTGTACTTATACTTTCATCAGTGTTTTTTACTGATTGTAATCACTCCATCCTGATGTTCAATATTTATCTGCATAGATTCGGCAATAAGGTTAAGAAGTACATCAAGCTCACCAAAAGTTACACTAGCGCTAAACCTTCGCCTACCCAGCTCTTCAGACGCAAGCCTTACTTCCAACCCATAAATATCTTCTATGATCAGACCTATTGCTCTTAAGGGCGTAGCTTCAAAGGTATGCTTCCCATTTTTCCAACCCAGATTAGTGCGTATGTTAGCTCTTTTCCGCTCAAAAGACTGATCATGATTAGAGTAGCTCACCAACTCTCCGGGTTCCATCCTAAGACCCGGTTCCTGTGCCTGTTTCTTTTTAAGCTCTACCACACCCTCTTGCAATATCACCAAGGTAACATTTCTTCTGTCAAACACATTGAAACTTGTACCTAAAACCTCTATATCTATCTCCTGAGCATGCACAGTGAACTTTCTGAACTCTTCTTCCGAGTGCGCTTTTTTCTTTTTTGCCACTTCAAAATAAGCTTCTCCATCCAGCCATACTTCTCTGCACTCATTCCAGTTTTCAGCTATTTCCAGAGTAGTATTGGCATTGAGAAAGACCTGCGAGCCATCAGGGAGTGCTACTTCTCTCTGCTCTCCATTTCCGGTACTGTAAGTTTCAGTCTGAGGCAACCACTGCTGTAGCAGAACAACACTCAGCAGTATAAGCCCGCTTACGACAGCAGCTAATTTAACCCATTTTAGATGTGTAGAGGGAGAAAAAGTATTATTCTTTTTTGAGAATGGCTGAGCTCTATCATTAAAAAGCTGAGCCTTGATATTGTGTTTTACTTCCTGAAAGTCACTCTCACTGTACTGCACCTCTTCAATTTCCATGGATTTGACCATCACTCTGGCTTGTTGGATAATATCCCTTTTGTCCGGATGATCTCTGAGCCATTGCTCCCAGAAATTATTGGTGAACTCATCGGGTGACCTGACCCACTGCTGAAAGAAATGATCAGTCACAAAATCGTTAACATGAAAATATTCGTATTTCATCAGTATTTGAAGCTCTTTGAAAGAAAGTGTTCCTGATAAGGGTAAACACCTTCAAAAAGGAGGTAGTATTTTTTTATTTTTTCAATATTCATACATTTTGACTTCTAAATTTAGTACAAAAACAAAGAAAATACCTGAAAACCGGAGGAAACTCAAACAAATACATCCTCTCTATGGCTATGCTCTTTTTGAGAACCGTAAATATTGGTTTAGGTTTATCAATCGTCTAATCTAATTTTTTCAATACCCATGACTAGGAAAAACAAGCTGGTCTTGATATTTTTTAGCATCAGCTCATCTTCTTTTTTATGATACTGAATGAAAATGGGCTGAATCATGATTGCATTTACCTACACGCAGACAACCTGAAATGAAATTATTTAGCCTTTTATGCTCAGGCATACTTATGTCTACCCTTGCTATGGCTGACCTACAGCCAGAATTTTTAAGATGTGAATACCGCGAAAATCCACTGGGCATAGATGACCTTCAACCCCGGCTAAGCTGGATTGTGACTTCCGGACTTCGCAATCAGCAACAAACTGCTTATCATATCTTGGTAGCCTCTACCCCCGAAAAGCTAGCGGGTAATGAAGGAGATTTATGGGATAGCGGGAAAATTAGCTCACAGGTCACTAATCAGATCAGCTATGAAGGCAAATCCCTGGAAAGCAGGCAGGACTGCTACTGGAAAGTCAGAGTTTGGGATCAGGACGGAAATGCCTCTGCCTGGAGTGAACCTGCCCACTGGAGCATGGGTCTCCTGGGCTTTTTTGACTGGCAAGCTCGCTGGATCACCCACGATGTTGGCTACGATACTACTGACCTTTATCAGGAACTGTATCTGCCACCGGCCCGCTATCTGAGAAAGGAGTTTAACACTGACAAGCCTGTCAAAAGTGCAAAAGTATATGCCACCGCTAAGGGACTGTATGAGCTGCATATCAATGGTCAAAGGGTGGGTGAAAGCTACTTTACCCCCGGCTGGACAGATTATAATAAAAGGGTTTACTACAATACTTATGATGTCACTGATCTGATAAAATCAGGTAATAATGCGATAGGCGCCATCATCTCTGATGGATGGTATTCAGGCTACCTGGGCTATGCGCTGTTGGTCAGGCTGGATAAGGTGCGAGAGTTTTATGGAGTAACCCCTTCCTTTATGGGCCAGTTGGAAATTGAATATGAAGATGGCAGCAGACAGATCATTGCTTCGGACCAATCCTGGCAGGGCAGCGAAGGCCCTATCCGCGAAGCGGATATCATCATGGGGGAAACCTACGACGCCCGGATGGAGCAGCAAGGCTGGGATCAGGCAGGCTTTAACGCTCAGGATTGGAAGAACGTCAAACTGGATACTTACTCCAGCGGTAAAGTGGAGGCTTATCCGGGAGTAACAGTACAGTATCAGGAAGAAATTACGCCTCTGGAAATTACCGAACCGGAAGAAGGAACCTATATTTTTGACCTGGGCAAAAATATTGCCGGTAAGGCCCGCCTCAAGGTGAGCGGGGCGGAAGGCACGAAAATCACCTTGCGCTTTGGAGAGATGCTCAACGCTGATGGTACCCTCATGACCGAAAATCTGCGCAAGGCAAGGGCTACCGACACCTACATTCTCAAAGGCGATGGGGAAGAAGTATGGGAGCCTAAGTTCACTTATCATGGATTTCAATATGTGGAGGTGAGTGGACTGCCCGAAGCACCACAAAGTGGTACAATCACTGGCATCGTGATGAATTCTGACACCCCGCAAAGAAGTACCTTTGAATGTTCCAACCCTTTGAATAATCAGCTCTATCAAAATATTCTTACTACCCAGTTTGCCAACTATTTTGAAGTACCGACCGACTGTCCTCAGCGTGACGAAAGACTGGGCTGGACAGGCGACGCGCAGATTTACGCACGCTCCGCTACCTACAATGCCGACGTGGCCGCTTTCTTCAAGAAATGGCTGGTAGACCTCAAAGATGCCCAGCGGTGGTTCGGCGCTTATCCTAACTTTGCCCCTTTCCCCTACTCACGTCCCGATCAGTACTCACCGGCCTGGATGGATGCCGGCATCATCATTCCCCATACCATGTACCAGGTTTATGGGGACACCCGTATCCTGGAAGAGCTATATCCCAGTATGCAGGAGTTTATGGCGTTTCAGGCTGCCGCCAGTGACAACTATCTACGCCCCGGAGGAGGTAACAATTTTGGCGACTGGCTCAATGTAGGCAAAGCGACTTCCCACGATTTTATAGGTTCGGTATATTATGGCTACGATGCCAGACTGATGGCAGAGATGGCAGAGGCACTGGGTAAAACAGAAGATGCTCGCCACTATCAGCAGCTCTTTGAAAATATCAAAAAAGCTTTTGCAGAAAAGTACATCAAAGCTGATGGTAGCACTACCGAAGATACACAAACCTCTTATGCGCTGGCACTTTACATGGGACTTTATCCTGAAGCTTTGGCGGAGCTGGGGGCAGCTCGTCTGGCCAGGCAGATTAGAGAGAATGGCAATAAATTCAGCACCGGCTTTCTGGGCTCCAAACACGTGGTCTTGGCCCTTACCCAATATGGCTACGTTGAGCTTGCTTATGCTCTTTTTCAGCAAACAGAATATCCAAGCTGGGGGTACTCGGTAGTCAACGGAAGTACCTCTATCTGGGAGCGCTGGAACAGCTATACCCTAGAAGAAGGTTTCGGTGGCAGTCAGAATGCAGCCATGAATTCCTTCAGCCACTATGCCTATGGGTCTATTGCGGAATGGATGTTTATGCACGCTGCCGGAATAGATACTGATGGCCCCGGCTATCGCAAACTGATCATCAAGCCAGTCATTGATCCCAGCATGGAATACGTTAATGCCAGCTATGAATCTATCAATGGTAAAATAAGCTCTCGGTGGAAACTGAATGGGAAAAAGCTTAGCATGAATATTAGTATTCCTGCCAATACTACTGCTACCGTATATGTACCCACCAATACGCTTGAAAGTGTGGAAGAAAATGGTAAAGACCTCTCCAGTCTCACCGAAATTGAAGTGGTAGGAATGGAAAAAGGCAAAGTAGTACTGAAGCTAGGCTCTGGTGACTATGCTTTTACTTCCCGTATAAATCTCAAGCCTTTAAAATAGCCAATGCTGGAAGATTGAAGATTAAAGTCGTAAGAAATTATTTTACATTCTAGTATTGAACATCAACCTATTACGTTCATGAATATCCGAAAAAGCTTTTGTTTTTGCCTTCTCCTGCTGACTGGACTACTGAGTATCTCTTGCCAGAAGAAGTCAAAGCCTAATGTTATCATTCTGCATACCGATCAGTGGAGAGCGCAGGCTTTTGGCTATGCTGGTGACACTAATGTACAAACGCCAAATATTGATCAGTTGGCTGCCAATAGCACCAATGTAAGTCTTGCCGTATCCGGCATGCCGGTCTGTACACCCCATCGTGCATCTGTGATGACCGGACAAAGGCCATTAACTCACGGACTTTTTATGAACGATGTGCAACTGGATACTAATGCTGTTACGCTCGCAAAAGTTTATGCGAATGCCGGTTATCAAACGGGCTACATCGGCAAATGGCATCTGGATGGCAACGGACGTAGTAGCTTCATCCCTCCGGGAGGCCGCCGACAGGGGTTTCAGTACTGGAAAGCTTTAGAATGTACCCACAATTACAACAATTCGGCTTACTACGCTGGTGATTCTCCTGAGAAAAAGTTCTGGGAAGGTTATGACGCCATAGCGCAAGCTCAAGACGCCCAGCAATACATAAGGGAGCGGGCGGAGGGCGAAAGTCCTTTTCTGCTATTCTTAAGCTGGGGTACACCTCATGCCCCTTATCATACAGCTCCTCAAAAGTACCAGGATATGTATGATCCTGCAGCGCTACAACTTCACCCTAATGTACCTCCTGATATGGAGGAGAAAGTGCGCAAAGATCTGGCTGGCTATTATGCTCACTGCACCGCTTTGGATGATATGGTAGGCGAAATTTTACAGACCATTGAAGAAGCAGGCATTGCTGATAATACAATCATCCTCTTCACTTCCGACCACGGTGACTTGCTGGGCTCACACCGGGCCTATAAAAAACAGCAGGCTTATGAAGAGTCCATCCGTATTCCCATGCTCATTCGCGCGCCACAACTCTCTTCCGGTGAATATAAAGCACTGATCAATTCCTACGATATCATGCCTAGCCTGCTGGGGTTGAGCGGGATAGAAATCCCTGAAACCGTAGAAGGACAGGATTACAGCCTTTTTCTCCAAGGAGAGGCGCCTCTACCCGATACCGCTACTGTCTTGAGTTGTGTACAGCCTTTCGGACAGTGGAACCGCTTTGACCACGGAGGGAGGGAATACCGGGGGTTACGCACTTTGCGCTATACCTACACCCGCAACCTGAAAGGTCCCTGGCAATTGTTTGATAACCAGCAGGACCCTTATCAGATGAACAATCTCATTGATGAGCCCGAATATGATACGCTACAGGCTGCTTTGGATGCCCTGCTTACCCAAAAGCTAAAAGCCCAGGGGGATGAGTTTCGTCCGGGAATGGAGTATATTGCAGAATGGGGTTATGAGGTAGATGAAAGGCAAACTGTGCCCTATACGCCCTGAAGCATAGATTTTCTATTGGCAGATGTTGGTTAAAGTAAGAAAGGGGGAATTGTACATTTCGTATAAATTCCTCTCAGCCTAAGTCCTACTTACCTCCACTGTTTGTCCATGGATCCTTCGTTTTTTCTCCATCATAGCTTCAGCAGATGCATATTTGTACTTTTCTTAGAAATAGCTTCGCTTTAGCGTATGGATTTTCAGGTGATTAAACGGCGAATGCCCAGCTCTAAACCCCGGAGTTCGGCCAGTCCTCTCATCCTGCCCACAGCGGAGTAGCCAGGATAGAATTTGCGGTCGGCATCAAAGAGGAACTGGTGTCCGTGATCGGGTCGCATAGGGATGGCTACATCTTCCCTGCCACTTTGCAGTCTTTTTTGCTGCTCTTCAATCACTGCCTTCATCACCGCAAACATATCGGTACTGCCCGCCAGATGATCAGCTTCATGAAAGCTACCATCCAGATTGTGCTGTACGTTTCGCAGGTGCAGAAAATGAATCTTGTCGCCCAAACGCTGGACGATGCCGGGTAAATCATTGTCTTTTCGGGCACCTAAGGAACCGGTGCAGAAGGTGATGCCATTGTGCATGGAAGGCACGCTATTGAGGATATACTTCAGGTCTTCTTCGGTACGCACTACTCTGGGTAAGCCCAGTATGGGGAAAGGAGGATCATCGGGATGAATGCACATATTGATATCATACTCCTCGGCTACCGGAATGATTTTGCTTAGGAAATAAGCCAGGTTTTCTCTGAGCTGCTGTTCACCAATATCCTTATAGCGTTCCAGATGGGCCATAAACTCTTCGGGCGTAAATACTTCGTCGGTGCCCGGTAGTCCGGCCATGATGGTTTGCTGCAGGGTATCTTTTTCGCTTTCGGAAAGCTTTTGCAGGTATGCATGCGCATTCTGCTTTTGCGCTTCGGTATAGATTTCTTCGGCTTCCTTTCTCTTCAAAATGTATAGTTCAAAAGCAGCCAGCGCTACCGGATCATAGCGCAAAGCATACGAGCCATCATCCAGTTGGTATTGCAACTGGGTACGGGTCCAGTCCAGCACCGGCATAAAGTTGTAGCAGACGGTTTTGATGTTACACTTACTCAGATGGATTAAGGTCTGCTGGTATTTGTCTATGTAATCGTCACGATCAGAGGCTCCGGTTTTGATACTTTCATGGATGTTGACACTCTCTACCACGCTCCATCGGAATCCGGCATTGTCAATCATTTCCTTTCTCCGGCTGATCTCCTCAATGCTCCATACTTCTCCGCAGGGGATATGGTGCAATGCAGTGACTATACCTTCGGCACCCACCTGTCTGATCTCAGGAAGTGTAACGGCATCGTCCGGACCAAACCAGCGCCAGGTGGGGAATAGTTTTGACTGATTGGAGTGTAATTTTTGCTCACTGTCCATATGCATTGTATCTATTGGTGTAGGTTGTTTACTGCTAAAGCTTCAGAGCCTTAAGCTCTTTTCATGTTATACCCTGCAAGATATCTATTCCTTGGATAAAGGTAAAGGAAGCCTTATCAATGCATAAAAATGTCTGAACTCCCCCTGTTTACGTAATTATTTTTTGAAATTGCTAACAGAAAGCCTGTTTAAATGTATATATAGACAGCCAATCCCTCACCTTAGCTTATTATAGGATATTGAGCTTGGTGGTCATTAAATTTTACTTCATTTTTTAGCCGATTTAAAGCCATGTCTATCGCCATTGCCCTCCACGGAGGCGCGGGAACTATTCTTCGTTCCGAAATGAAACCCGAGCTGGAAATTCGTTATACTGATGCATTACAGGATGCAGTACGTATGGCCTATCAGCATTTACATCATCAGGGAAGCGCCCTTGATGCGGTAGAAATCGCGGTAAGTATATTGGAAGACTGCCCCTTGTTTAATGCGGGAAGAGGCTCAGTATTTACGGCCCAGGGTAAGCACGAAATGGATGCTTCTATCATGGATGGGCGGCAGCGAAATGCAGGAGCGGTATCTTTAGTTTACGGAATAAAAAACCCTATCCGGCTGGCCCGCCTCGTGATGGAAAAATCAGAACATGTATTTATGGCAGGTTCCGGAGCTATAGAGTTTGCTCGCCAGATGCAATGTGAGTTTGCCGATGAAGCCTATTTTTACGATCAGTTTCGTTTTGATCAGTGGCAAAAAATCAAAGATACCGACGCTTTTCAGCTAGATCATTCCGTTGATCGTTCTCAGAAGCCACCCAAGAAGATGGGTACAGTAGGTGCCGTAGCTTGTGATTGCTATGGTAATATCGCTGCAGCAACTTCTACCGGGGGCATGACCAACAAACGTTGGGGTCGCATTGGTGACAGCCCTGTCATTGGCTCAGGCACCTATGCCAATAATCAGACCTGCGCAGTATCCTGTACCGGCAGTGGTGAGTACTTTCTACGAGGCGTAGTGGCTTATGATGTCTCTTGCCTCATAGAATATAAAAACTATACACTGGAGCAAGCCTGCCGGGAAGTAGTCATGGAGCGACTTCCCCAATTGGGGGGTGATGGAGGCTTGGTGGCAGTCAATGCCGAGGGCAACATAAGCATGCCTTTTAATACCGAAGGAATGTACCGTGCTTCCAAAACCGCAAGCCGTGAGATTATCGCAATTTACGACGAAGCTTAATGGGATATGGCTTTTCTAAGAGCCGCTTGGCATCAATATTCATGGGTAAGATTTCTAGTTCACGGCTATCCAGGCGAAAATGATCACCCACCGAGAGTACGTGTACAATAAGGTTGGAAAGTGACATAGGCGTGCCTTCTTCCAAACTTTCTTCATGATTGTGTGTCAGTTGGGAAGGATCAACCAGTACCACCATACCGGAGCCAATGACTTCGCATTCGTTGCAGTTTTTGATAACCAGACCCGTATCTTCGGCCAGACCTACTCCGAGTAAATGTGGAAAACGGGCTACCGCTTCCATCAATCGCCCAAAACGCCCTCGCTGTATAAAATGGGAATCAATAATCAGGTCAGGAATATATCCCATCCCCAGCCCGGTTTTAACCGCTCCTTTAAAGAGTGCTTCCGTAGATTTACCCCCGGTAATCATGTCTGCCGACATAGACATAGCACCGGCACTGGTACCCGCGATCACAAAACCCTTCTCCTCCTTATAGCGCCTCATCAGCAGATGATGCAAGGGACTCTCACGAATAATTCGGGTAATTTTAGATTGATTTCCACCAGAAAACATTACACAATCTGCTTTCTCTATCCATGATAAATTTTCAGGAATTTCGCATTGTGCCTTTTCACGTATGTCCAAAATGTGCACTTTGATAGCATCAAACTGCCCGAAGGCCGCTTTATATTTATCCCCCACCTCTTGCGGAATACTGGAAGCTGTAGTAATCACGACGATCAGAGGTTGCGGCTTATTACACTCCTTTATGACGCGTGCCAGGATACTTTTCTGTACAAAATTCAATTGATTTGACTCATCCCTGTGTGTTCCCTTATCCTCATTTCCACCTATGGGTATAATAGTTCCCTTAACTTTGGAATTCATCATTATTTATCGTATAAAATTTTATATCTAACAATTACCGTAAAACTAGCTTTTGTATATTTAGTAAACTATGAAAGTCTAACTTAAACTTACATGCAGATAAGGAACATAAATGTGATGCGAGGGCCTAACTACTGGTCTATCCGTCGGCATAAGCTGATTGTCATGACGCTGGATTTGGAAGAGATGGAAGAAAGGCCAACGCATACTATTGAAGGTTTTTATGACAGGTTAAAAACCTTGATTCCTTCATTGCATGAGCACCATTGCTCCGAGGGTGCTCCGGGTGGTTTTTTTCTCCGGGTAAAAGATGGCACCTGGATGGGGCATGTGATTGAGCATATCGCTTTAGAAATACAGACTCTGGCCGGAATGGACGTGGGTTTCGGCCGTACCCGCTCCTATGGAGAGAAAGGAGTATATCAGGTGGTATTCGCTTATATGGAAGAAGAAGCGGGTTGCTATGCAGCCAAAGCTGCCGTACGCATTGCAGAAGCCCTGATCGCTGAGCAGCCCTATTCCCTGGAAGAGGATATCCAAAAAATGAAAGAACTGCGGGAGCAGGAACGCCTTGGTCCCAGCACCGGTGCTATCATTGACGAAGCGGTATCCAGAGGAATTCCCTGGATCAGGCTAAACCAACAGTCATTATGCCAGCTGGGTTATGGTGCTAACCAGAAGCGAATACAGGCAACCGTGACCAGCCAAACCAGCAGCATCAGCGTAGAACTGGCATGTGATAAGACCGATACCAAACACTTATTGGAACAGTCTGAAATACCTGTACCCAAAGGAAGCATCATCCATAATATGGCAGAGCTAAAATCAGCGGTCCAGAAACTTGGTTATCCCCTGGCAATTAAGCCTATCAATGGAAATCACGGAAGGGGAATCACCGCGGATATTACTCATTGGGAAACGGCCAGGCAGGCTTTTACTGAAGCGCAGCAGGTCTCCAAAGCAGTGATAATAGAAAAGCATATTGAAGGAGACGACTACCGTTTACTGGTCATCAATCACAAGCTGGTAGCCGCTGCCAAACGCTCACCAGCCCATGTAGTAGGAAATGGCAAAGACAGCATTCAGCAGTTGATAGACGAGATAAACCTGGATCCACGCCGAGGCTATGGGCATGAAAAAGTGCTTACCGCTATCAAAGTAGACTCCATGACCAGAAACATACTGAAGGCTGAAGGATATACTTTAGAAACTGTACTGCCCCAGGGAAAATTGCTTAAGCTGAAAGATACCGCCAACCTGAGCACCGGAGGCACTGCGACTGATGTCACGCATAAAGTGCATCCTGAAAATGAGTTCATGGCCGAACGAATTTCTAAAATCATCGGCCTGGATATATGTGGTATTGATGTCATGACTACAGATATAAGCCTTCCTCTGGCAAAAACAGGAGGTGCAATACTGGAAGTTAATGCTGCTCCTGGGTTTCGTATGCACTTATCTCCTACTTACGGTCTGCCTCGTAATGTTGCGGCCCCAGTCATTGACATGCTCTACCCTCCCGGCTCTTCTTACCGTATTCCCATCGTGGCCATCACCGGTACCAATGGTAAAACTACCACTACCCGGCTTATTGCCCATATGATGAAAATGTACGGCTACAAAGTAGGCTTTACTACTACCGATGGTATTTATGTGAACAATCACCTTCAGATGAAGGGAGATTGTACCGGTCCGAAAAGTGCTCAGTTTGTACTCAAAGACCCTATCGTTAATTATGCGGTGCTTGAAGTAGCACGCGGTGGCTTGTTGCGTGCCGGACTGGGATTTGACCAATGTGATATCGGGATAGTGACCAATATCAGTGCTGATCATCTGGGGCTAAAGGGCATACATAGCATGGAGCAGCTGGCCCGCGTAAAATCTGTGATACCGGAATCAGTGCATAAAGATGGGTATGCCATCCTCAATGCAGATGATGACCTGGTGTATGGAATGGGTGAATCCCTGGAATGCCAGGTAGCTTTGTTTTCTCTTAACGAACAAAACCCTCGTATTCAGGAGCATATCCATAAGGGCGGACTTGCCGCAGTTTGGGAAAACGGGTACATCACCATCTGCAAAGGAGAATGGAAACTCAGGGTAACTAAAGCCATCAATGTTCCATTGACTTTTGGAGGAAAGGCGACCTTCATGATTCAGAATTTACTACCCGCCGTACTCACAGGTATCATCAATAAGCTTACTATTGAAGACATTCGGTCAGCGCTGGAATCTTTTGCACCTTCTCCTTCACAGACTCCCGGCAGACTCAATATGTTTACCTTCAAAAACTTTCGCTTTCTGCTGGACTATGCCCACAACCCTGCCGGTCTCAGGGCTCTGCAAGGTTTGATCAACAAGCTGGAGAGTAATCATAAAGTAGGCATCATTACAGGCATTGGAGACCGGCGCAGAGAGGATACCGAGGAAGTTGGCCGTATAGCTTCTGAAATGTTTGACGAAATCATCATTCGGATAGATCGGGATCTGCGGGGCAAAACCCAGGATGAAATTTCTGAGATGCTGATTGCAGGCATTCATAAGATAGACAAGCACAAAAAAATAAGCATAATTCCCAGCGAGGCTGAAGCAATTGACCATGCTATTCATAATGCCAAGCCGGGTTCACTGATTGTACTTTGTACTGATGCCATTGCAGAAGCCGTGGCAAAGGTAATGGAGTATAAAGAAGAAGAAGCCCAAAGACTATATCAGATTTCAGCCCAAGAGCTTCAGAATGTCATGGGAATAAGTGATGAAGCATTCAGTACTACTGAATTAAAACCGGAGCCTCCAATCCCGTAATGTAGTGATACTTAACCATATGAATTGATTTATGGATGATATACATCACAAACATTAAGGAATCGTTCTAAAGTTTAGGCTGGTTTTCCTAAGACCAACACCTCTTAATTTATTTTTCAAGTGAAATCCAATCCAGACCTCACTTACGTAAGTTGTGTAAAATCTATGTTATGGAAAAAGTTTTGGAAAGACCTGCTCATATTGCCATTCAGCATCATATTCGTACGTTATCAGAAATCAAAGCCAGTTATGAGAAGAATATAGCCGGTGCTTTGGAAGCTATTCAAAGCACCCATCATATGAAAGACAGCTTTAAAACCCCTTTTTAGTACATCATGATCTTGAAAAGTCTTTTCTAAACTCCACTGAAAGAGCTAAACCCTCCGTCTACCGGAATAATGGTACCCGTCACAAATTTGGAAGCATCACTGCACAGGTAGAGCACTGCACCATTTAGTTCTTCCGCCTCTCCAAAACGCTGCATGGGCGTATTTTTGATGATGGTTTCTCCCCGCTGGGTCAATGAACCGTCTTCATTGGTCAATAGTCTTTCATTTTGCTTACCAATAAAAAAGCCGGGAGCTATTGCGTTCACCCGTATGCCATCTCCAAATTTCATGGACATTTCCATCGCCATCCATTTGGTAAACATGTCTATTCCTGCCTTGGCGATAGAGTAGCCCAGCACTCTGGTAATGGAATGGGTAGCCGCCATAGAAGAAATATTGATGATACTGCCGGATTTTTGCTCGGCCATAGCCTTCCCAAAGACCAGCGTAGGCAATACCGAACCCATCAGGTTGAGGTCCAGGACTTTCTTCAGTGCATCAACCGATACATCAAAGACGGTTTGCTCAGGAGATACGGTAGCCCCCGGCATATTGCCCCCGGCCGCATTGATCAGTACATCTATTCTTCCCCATTTCTCTAAAATTTTCTGATTGACTTCTTCCAGACTTTCTCTGGAGGTCACATCACAGGCAAATCCAACTACATCGTCTCCCAAGGCTTTCAGCTCTTCTACTCTTTTACTGGCAGAAGACTCATGCAAGCTCAGAATCGCGATCTTGGCCCCCTGTTCCAGTAATGCTTTCGCCATAGCGCCTCCCAGTACACCTCCGCCGCCGGGAATCACGATGACTTTTCCTTTTACGTCAAATAGGTTATTGTTCATGCTTCTTTTATTTAAGTTTTAATGATTTGGCTGGAAGATGGAAGTAGGAAGTCCGAAGAGGAAAATAAATCAAAACTTCAAGCTTCCAGCCCCCTACTTCCTCCTCTCTACTTCTAAAATCCAAATTGTCTGGGTAGCCAAAGACTGATCTCCGGTATGTAGGTTACCAGCATCAGTACGATGATCATGGCAATAAAAAAGGGCAACAATGGCCGGACGACTGATTGTATTTTGATATTGGCTACGCTACAACCGATGAACAGTACTGTTCCTACCGGTGGCGTACATAAGCCTACACAAAGGTTCATGATCAGCACGATACCGAAATGTACCGGGTCTATGCCCAACTGTTGCGTTACTACCGGTAAAAAGATAGGTGTAAAGATCAGTACCGCTGGCGTCATATCCATAAATACCCCCACAAAGAGTAGTATAATGTTAATGATGAGCAGAATGAGAAAAGGGCTGTCGCTAAGCTGTAGAAGTGCTTCGCTTACGTTCTGAGGAATTTCTTCAAAAGCCATTACCCAGGATAAGCCAATGGAAGCAGCCACCATCAGCAGTACAATACAGGTAGTCAGGGTGGTTCGGATCAGAATTCCCGGCAGATCACTCCAGCTAATTTCCCGATAGATAAAAGCCAGTACCAGACAATAAATCACCGCCACACCTGATGCTTCAGTTGCGGTAAATACTCCTGCTACGATACCACCCAAAATGATCACCAGCAGCAATAAGCTAGGCAAAGCCGCCAGTAATTTGTAGATACCTTCTTTCAAGGGCACTTTATCACCGGTTGGATAATTATGCCGGTAGGCATGCGCGGCCGCAAAGCCAATGAGGGCAATACCTGTTAAAACGCCGGGAATGTATCCAGCCAGGAATAAGGCTGCGATAGAAACTCCACCACTCGCCAGCGAATAAATAATCAGAATATTGCTGGGAGGAATGACTAAGCCCGTAGTGGCCGATGAAATATTGACTGCTGCACTGAAATTTTCATTATAGCCTTCCTTCTTCATACGAGGATGCATAATGGTACCGATAGCAGATGCCGCAGCTCCGGCAGAACCGGATATGGCTCCGAAAAGCATATTTGCCAGAATATTTACCACTGCCAGACCTCCCGGCAGACGGCCAACGATTACTTTGGCAAACTCTATCAGGCGGGTGGCGATTCCTCCGGTATTCATCAACTGTCCTGCCAGTATGAATAAGGGAATTGCCAAAAGCGTAAAGCTATCCAAACCGGTCGCCATTCGCTGAGCAAAAGTGGTAACAGCAGGCAAATAATCTATGGACAATAACATTGTGATGATACCCGCCAGACCGATGCAGTAGGCGATAGGTACTCCGATAGCGATAAAAAAGACAAAAGTGATGACCAGTACTAAGACTTCAAAAACCTCCATTATTGCGTTGCTGTGTGTAGTTCGTTGTATGTATTATCAATTGAATAGTAGGCGATGAGCAGCCCGGAAATGGGTACTACCAGATAGACATAACCCAGGGAAACCTGCAGAGAAGCGGATACCTGTCCGAAGATGAAGCTGGTATATACCAACCATACTCCGCCTACGCCTAGTACGCCCAGGGCGAAAGCCACTACGAAAAAGTTGATCAGCAGATCCATATACCTTTTGGTTTTGGGAGTCAAGCTGCCTGAAATAAGGTCAATGGCGAGGTGCTGTTTTTCTCCGGTGGCATAAGCTGAGCCTAAAAGTCCTACCCAAACAAGAAGGAAGCCCGCCAGCTCATCGGTAAAGCCCAGGGGTGATTGGAACAAATAACGGCTCACTACCTGTAAGCTCACATCCAAGACGATCACCGTCATCAATATGATCAATATCCATCTTACAATCTGGTCTATTATGTATCTAAATCTCATAGTGTATTATTGTACCGCTCTGATTCTTTGGATAAGGGAGTATAGTTTTTCGTTATTTCTAAAATCTTCGTACACAGTTTGCACCTCTTGCTGGAAAGGGGCTTTTTCGGGATAGTTGATTTCCACTCCGGCAGCCTTTACGGCTTCCATCGCTTCCTGCTCTGATTCTTCCCACAATACCCGCTGCCGTTCTACTGATTCCTGCGCTGCTTCCAGCACCCACTGCTGCTCTTCTTCACTCAGTTTGTTCCAGACAATCTGGCTGATGAGAAACACATCCGGCACCTGTGTATGTTGATCAATAGAATAGTATTTGCAGACTTCGTAATGACGCGAAAGGTAAAAGCTGGGCGGGTTATTTTCAGCAGCATCTACTACACCACTTTGTAAGGCGGTATACAGTTCACCCCAGGAGATAGGGGTAGGTGAACCTCCCATGGCCTGCACCATCTCAATAGCAGTATTACTTTTCATCACCCTCACCTTCATGCCTTCCAGATCTGAAGGCGTGTTGATAGGACGTTCTTTGGTATAAAAGCTACGATAGCCGGAATCGTAAAAGCCTAAACCTTTAAGCCAATATTTTTCCCCTGACTGGAGTATTTCTTGGCCAATTTCTCCGTCCAGTACTTTGAAGGCATGCGCTTTACTTTCAAATAAGTAGGGTAATCCCAGCACTTTATATTCTTCCGCAAAGCTTTCCATTACAGCAGCTGATACTTTGGTCATGGCGAGACTACCAAACTGCAGCATCTCCAGACATTCTCTCTCCGCCCCCAGCTGCTCACTCGGATAAATCTTAAGTTGCATTTTACCCTGAGATTTTTCTTCCAGACGTTCGGCCATGAATACCATTGCCTTATGCACAGAATGGTCGGCTGACAAGCCATGACCTAGTCTTAGTACCCGCACGTCCTCATTGTCCTTACAGCCAAAAAATATTAGCAGTACGAAAAGCCAACAGTTTTTTTGTATCACGAATTTTTTACTCATCTACATATAATTTTCATACACACAATAATCTACTCAAGAGAAATTCCAGGTCAGCTACTATGAAAAGGTTTTTACTTCACCTGCGCTCTGCTCATTTCATAAGCCTTCATGGTGATGTAGTACTTGGCGATCATATTGGCTACTTCCCATTCCGGCAGTTCACCTTCTACCAGATAATCCAGGTATTTTTGGGTTACCTGAGAGAAGTGCGCCTCATGTCCTACTTTGTATTCTTCAGGAATGATGACCTCCCAGCCCGTTTCAGCTTTTTGCATGCTCAGTCCCGGATATTTGTCACCAAGTGTTTCCATTGCCGATTGCAGTTTCTGCTCAAATTCCTGCTGATCCTCCACGGCAGCGGTAGGCTCAACATAGAGCGTAGGCTTATAATTCTGCGGCTCGTCCTGACGGATGACCAGATTAGCCAGGCTGCCCCGCATCATAGAATAGTGAGTATCCAGAGCACCCTCAGGGGCCTCAAAATTCCACATGACCGATACCTTGCCATGTACACCGCGAGTGGTAAACACAAACTCACCATTGGCATAAGTATTCAGCACCGAATCATCTTCTATGTCTTTTTGCAGGTAATCGGGATATTCATTGAGGCCGGTTACTCTATTGAACTGTGAAGGTGTTAGTTTTGTGGGCCAATGGCGGGCACTTACCACTTCAGTATTGGCGGTATCAATGACTTCTTCGGGAAAACATTCCCAGAGGATCAGGTCTACCAGGTGGGTTGATACATCTACAATACCTTCACCCTGCTGATCAGTATCAAAAAACCAGGCGGGACGAATGAGTGGGCTACCAGCCACATATTTAAAAAAGTGGTGCACGCTTTCTTTAGAGATGGCAGGGTTTTCAGGGGTACCTTTTTCCAGTTCGCCAAAGACTTCAGCCACCTGCGCCAGTTCTTTCTGCAGCATGGTCGTGATCTCATAACGCTCGGTCATGATATCATACAGCAGCACACCATTTTCCTGCGCAGTCTCCAGTGCAGATTTTAATGCGGGATATTCTGAGGGCTTAATAACCATAGGTTTATCTGCCAACACATTGAGCCCTGCCTCTACCGAAGCTTTGATATATTCGGTTTTCTTGGCGTTGTTTCCGGAAAGTACCACCACATTGCCGGGCTGCTCTTCCATCATTTTTTCAAAGAAGTCCGGTCCGGTGTATACCTCTTCCACCCAGGTGGTAGGATTTTCCTCGCGGGTATTAAAGCCTTCAATACGTTGGAGGTGCATTTGCAGATCTTCCCCTTCCGGTGCATACACATGTACTACTGAGTCTACCTGCTCGTACATAAACTTCTGCACCAGGGCCGCATGAAAATGGCCAGGGTCCAGGGTCATCAGTTTCACTTCTCCGGGGGCTCCTGTAAAGTTGTTCATCGGACTAGTTTCTTCGGAAGAATTTTCGTTTTCCTGTGGGCCAGCGCATCCTGCCAGTAACATCATAGCTATAGCAAGTGCAAGGAATGGTTGTCGTAGGTTCATGTTTTTTTCTTTACAAAATAGTCTGTACAGGTAAGAATTCACAAACCTATACAGGCCATCGTAAAATCAAAGACTTATTTTGCGTAAGTAGCTTTCAGCGCATCAATATGTTTGTAGCCCCAGGGGTATCTCTGTGAGCGGGCCAGCATAGAGTTAGCCTCATCATCATTTTTGAAACGCTCATTCACCGGGTCCCAGTAGAGCTTACGGGGTATTTTCATCGCAATGTGTGACACCAGGCAGGCACTGCATGAACGATGCGCTACTTCAGCCGGAGAAATCGTCTCCTTACGACTCTTGATGCAGTCCAGCCAGTTGCCATGCTGCTCAGGGCTTTCGTACAGATGGATTTCATCCTCTCCGATTTCAGATTCCAGGATTTTTCTGTCGCTGGCAGCAAAGGCCTCGGAGGTGCCAAAGTTAGGATCAGAAGAAGTGACCGCCACATTACCCCGGGACACAAATATCCAGCCTTCGGAGCCTTCAAAGCGTACACCATTGGGATAATCACCACTCACCAGCATGGTGACCCCATTGTCATACTTCGCTGTCACGTTAAAATCTCCGTGCACATTCCACAAGCCAGACTTAGGGAAGCTAGCCGTAGCTTCCACCTCTACCGGACCGGTATACTCAGTGCCCATACCCCAATGTGCAATATCAATGTGGTGAACGCCCCAGCCGGTGATCATACCGGCACCAAACTGCTCACAGCGTAACCAACCCGGACGTGAATAAGGAGACTTATTTTCACCATAAGGTGCCTGCGGATGTACCCGCTTCTCAGTGTAGTAAACATAAGGCGTAGAACCCAGCCACATGTCATAGTTCAGGTTCTCAGGAATCGGCATTTGCGGCTCTTCCTCTCCTCCGGGATCTCCGGGCAAGCCTACCTTTACGGTATGTACTTCTCCGATTCTGCCATTGCGCACCAGTTCGCAGGCCCTCTTAAACTGAGGCCAGGGATCCATGGAGCGCTGCTGGCTACCTAATTGAAATACCTGTCCGGTGCGGTGCATAATATTACTCATTGCCCTACCCTCTTCTATGGTGAGAGAAGTAGGCTTCTGTAGATAAATGTCTTTGCCGGCAAGTGCTGCTTCAATGGCGGGCTGTGCATGCCAGTGGTCAGGCGTACTGATGATGACTGCATCAATGTCAGAGTTGGCAAGCATCTCACGGTAATCGTCATACATCTGTACATCCACATAGTTTTTCTTGCCCTTGTTTTCTTCGTACCATCCTTCTATGAAGCGCTTACCATCTTCTTTACGTTTGCTGTCCACATCACTCACCGCAATAACTCTGGCTACATCATATTTTAGCGTTTCCGGTAGGTCGTGTCCCCGGGCAATTCTACCGAAGCCAATCTGACCAATGTTGATCTTATTGCTGGGCGCATTTTTTCCAAAAACCGTAGAAGGTACGATGGTAGGCACTGCAAATGCTCCGGCTACCCCAATCGCAGACTTCTTGAGATAGTCTCTTCTACTGATATGATTTTTTTTATTCTTCTGTTGCATGTTGTATAGGTTTAGGCTATCAATCTTATTAGTATTCAGTTTGAATTTTTACAGGGTTAATCACTTCCTACTGCCCATTGGATACCTCCCAGAATATGGCGCATAAAGGTAGGGTCGGAGTAGTGTTCAATCCGGTGACCTAATGCTGTGTACCACTGGCGTCCACCATCAAACTCATGGTACCAGGCCAGCGGAAACTGATCTCCGAAAATAATATCAGGGTATTCTCCTCTCTTTTCATCTTCTACGGTAGTCAGGTCGGCGGCCAGCAGCACATGATTGCTAGGGTTCAGATGCTTCAGGTAATAACATTCGTCCATCTCTACTTTCCAGACATCGGGCAGAAAGGAAGTAGAAGGATGGTTTTTATCCAGTACATGCACATCAAAATCCTGACGGGGAGGATGACGAAGGAAGCGACCACCCAGCATCTGGGCAAACCAGGGCCAGTCGCGCTCTGAACCGCTGGCAGAATGTATGCCTACGAAGCCCCCTCCGGAACGAATATACTCCTGAAAAGCTTTCTCCTGGGCTTGGGTGTCAAAAACATCATTATTGGTATTGGAAAAGATCATCGCATCATACTGCTGCAAATCTTCTTCAGTGAACAGCGTGGGATCATCAGAAGCTACCACTTCAAAGCCATTTTCCTTACCCAGCTTTTTGAGGGCTTCAATACTAGCAGGAATATTATCATGCACAAAGCCTTCACCATTTTTGGTGTAGACCAGCACTTTTTTACCTTCCAGTGAAGGCACTACGCTTAGCTCAACTTTGGGCGGGTTAGCAAAATCATTCCAGTAGCGTTCGGCAGTAGCACTGTCAATTTCTCCGTCATAGACCATCATACGGTACTTAAGGCTGTATTCTTTGCCGGGCTGCAGTGTCCAGTCTCTATCCTGAGCAGGATTGAAGTTGAAAAATACATTCTCCTTACCATCATTAGCACCCGTCGGCCAGATACGCAGTTGCTCAGGATAGTTGTAGTTGACCGGAGAAGTCATAAACAAAACGCCTGCTTTACCTGCATCAGTAGGTCCATAAATGTAACACCAGCGGGCACGGGTACCATTGCCATCGGATTTGCCATAACCTTCAGAGGTGACCAGCGTAGCCGTTTGATCATCCCACTGCGCATTGGCGCGGAAGCCAAATCCCTGGTAGCGATACTCTTTGATGGTGAGCGGACTGTTAGGAGCATTCATGGTAGAAACAAAATCTACCAGAAATACTTCTGCCCCGGGAGCGGTATTCCATACCCGTATGTCCCATTCTTCATTCAGGGCAACTTCGTTATTTTCCGCATTGAGGGTATCTAAAACTACGTGCTCGTGCAGGGCAGTTACTTTTCCGTATACATCACCTTCTGTTACGAAAGGCACATCTTTCACCTGCACTGTACCCTGGCCTTTGTAGATATTCCAGAAGTCAATTTCTTCACCTTTGTATTCGGTATGGGTCCAGGGGTTCCAAATGCCGTAATGATGATAATGGTCGGGAGGCTGTACGCGGGTAAGCACGCCACCTTCGGGAGACTTCAGCGGATGAATATATCCCCCACGGCGATAAAGAGGCGAAGCACCTTCCGGTTCGGGGGTAAGCCCATAATGATAGGCCAGCACTTCCTTGCCTTCTACTTTTAGCTTCACTGATTCACCCGTATCTTCGGTAGTCACTTTGGAGCCGATTTCGTTTTCGCTCGTATTTTTGGAGATAAAGCTGAGCTTAAAAGTTCTGCTGCTTCCGGGTAGTGTTTCTCCTGTCAGTACCCAGTACAGTTGAGGTTGATAGCCGGTTTCCAGTTGAGAAGCCATCGGCTTTTCCTGCCCATTGGTAATTTCTACCAGTTGCAGATCATAATCTGCCAGATGCAGTGGAAAGTCATTTAAAGAAGCTGAAACAGGGGTATTCAGACGATGATATTTACCGGCATCCACCGTAATGTACATGTCGGGAAGGGATTGCGCTTGAAGTAAAGCGCACATACCTGAAAAGCTCCATAATAAGCAGAGAATAAAAAACTGGAACGCGATTTTTCCTGAATGAAACATGATCCGTATGTTGAGGTTGTTGTGTATCTTACAAGTTAGTGCTAAAGCACCATAAAAATCTGAATATAGCATGCTTATTTTGGAATGCAAACGATTGCCCATTTCTGTCTGCATTTCATAGCAAAATTTAGAGCCTGTATTCACCTCCATTATTCAAGATGCAAATTTATCTTTTGGAGCATGAAAACCATTTGTTGTAGTATCAGATAGGCTAAAAAAAGAATAGCCGCCAGACATTTTTCTGGCGGATAAACAACGTGCTCTATTACTCAATCTTTTTTCTTCAGCTTTACTGTACAACAAGAGACTCTTTATCAATACCCAGGATTTTGAGGATACTGTCCATTTTCAGCTTCTGGATTTACTGAGGCATCAATCTGTCCCTGTGGTATAGGTCTCAGCGTATGAAAGGGCTGAGGATCAGGAATGATGGCCCCAGGTCGTGCAGGATAGTCATTGTAGCGATTGACGCGCTCAATCAATTTATCGGTCCGTACCAGATCAAACCATCGCATCTGCTCGCCTACCAACTCTCTGGTGCGTTCGTCAAGGATATAGTCTATGCCCTCACTTTGCAGATCGGCCAGGGTGTTGGCGGTCATGATGGCCTCGGCACCGGGAGCCGCTGCCCTTGTCCGGATCACATTGATCAAATCTGCTGCTTCCTGCGTATCTCCCAGTCGGAGCGCAGCCTCAGCCGCAATCAGATAGGTCTCGGCAAAGCGGTAGACAATGAAGGGGCGGACCGAAGTCACATTGGGATCATTACCTTCGCGCGGTTGCGTGGAGAGGAACTTAAGCAGTGCCGGGTAGTACTTGTTTTGCTCATTGTACCCATCGTAATCCTCGTAATTGGTGCCTTCACCGAAATAGGCAACCGGATCGGTGGCTTCGGTAGGCGTGAAAACCACGTATCTTCTGTCATTGATGGTGGGCTCCACTTCGTCGGCCAGATAATCCGGCACCATCCAGATGGCGGTATCTCCTAGCTCAAGGCCCTTTGGATTGTTGCGGGATGGATCGTTTACGTACCAGACCGTCCTAAAGCTCTTGTCATAACGGGTATCATTGATCTTGTCGGCAAAAGCAATGTTGGTGGTGTAAGAGGTTGGGCAGTATCTCACCCACACCCGGCCATACCCCACATCTCGCGCGACACCAGGTGTATTCTGTTCGTAGAAAGGGTTGAAAAAGAAATTACTCCTGTTCTGATAGCCTGGTCCACCAAAAGCAGTGTTGTTATTGAAGATAACATTGTCAATCCAGTTGACTTGCCATAAGATTTCGGAACTCCACTCATTTCCCTGCTCATGCACCTGGGCAAAGTCGGGCAGCAAATCTACTCCATAAGTAGCTTTATTGTTAATCAGTTCTATCGCCGTATCATACGCCTTCTGGAAATCGTCCGATTGAGCAGCATCCGACCAGCCTCTGGTCAGGTATACTTTAGACAATAAGTGCAAGGCACTGGCTTTCCAGGCACGACCGGGATCGGTGGGTCTGGCATCCGGCAAATCATCTTCTCCTCCATCGGTGATGGATACCAGGTCATCTACGATAGCATCATAACTTTCTGCCAGTGTAGCCCGTGTAGCAAGGTTCTCCGTGCTGGTATTGAACCGCAAAGGTCCCGATCCCAGGTCAAGGGTAACACCGCCAAAGAGCTGCACCAGTATGAAATACCACTGTGCCCGAATAAACTTGGCCTCGGCAATGAGCGCATTGCGCTCTGCTGGTTCCAGATCAGTGGCTTCGGAACCCAGTTCAATGATACCGTTGCAGGTATTGATCGCCGGATAAGCATTGTTCCAGGCCGCTCCAAGATCTCCCAGAATAGGGTTCAACTGATCATCATACACATTGAGGGGTGGATTAGTGGTCTGTTGAGCATGGGTATACTCATCGGTGCCGTACACCGTCATGTTCATTCCCCCTTCGTTGGCATAAAAATACCTGAAACGTGCGTAGGCGGCTGTGACCCCTGCCTGCAATCCGGCCGATGTTCTGAAGTAATCAGGCGTAAGTACGGAACGAGGTTGCTCGTCAAGACGGTCTTCGCAACTGCTGGTCATCATTACCGCCAGTACGATGGCCAGGCTTGTATATATTTTTGTTGTTAATTTCATAAGAATTAGAATTTCAGGTTGACACCAAACAAAATAGCCCGGGTTGGAGGGGTATTAAGCCCTACTACCAGACTGCCTGCTCCAAAGCCCGGAGTATTGGTGGTAGTATTATCACCAGCGTTAATAGACTGTGTGGGTTCAGGGTCAATACCACCCATTTTCACATAGTCAGAGAAGAAAGCCTGGAAGGGATTCTGCGCCCGTACATACACGCGCAATGAATTGATTCCGCTGTTTCCAAACCAACGCTGTGGCAGATTATATCCCAGATTGATACTCCTGACCTTCATGAAAGAGGCGTCATAATATCCCAAAGTAGAACCATAATCAGGCTGCTGACCGGTGCCGGGTTGCGGGAAGGCATTGGTAGGATTATCCGGAGTCCAGTAGTCTACCCGGGGACCGTTACGTCTTCCTTCCAGGCTGTTGATCGGGTTGGACTGGTTCGCCTGATACACCGTGCTAACCAGCGTACCCCCCACTTTCCAGAAGAGCACAAACGAAAGGTCAAATCCTTTGTAAGAGAAACTGTTGGACATACCGCCAGCCCAATCGGACTGAGGGCTTCCCAGAATGATCCGGTCGTCGGCATTGATGACACCATCAGTCGCGTCCGCTACACCATCTCCGTCAGTATCTACCGTAATCTGATCCCTGACTTTGATTTCTCCCGGCTCAAAACCATCCGGCAGCTCTGTTTCGCCGGTTTGTACGATACCTATTTTTTCAAAATCATAAATTACATCAATGGGCTGACCTACAAACCAACCGTTGTTGATGTTCCGGTCTACGCCACCTGCCAGATAGGTAATTTCTCCTCTGTTCAGATAAAAGTTAAAATCGGTAGTCCACCGTAATCCGGTACCATTTGTGGTATTATCGGTAATGTTTACCGAACTGAGGGAGAACTCAACCCCTCTGTTTTCAGACTCACCCACATTTTTTACCACACTACTCACCCCTGAGGTAGGCGGCAAGGAAACACTTTGCAGGATATCCTCAGTTTGTTGCCTATAAAGCTCAAGACTACCTGTGATTCTGTCTCTTAATAAGCCAAAGTCAAGACCCAGGTTGGTGGTGGTAGTAAATTCCCATGAAAGGGAAGAATTGGGTAGCTGGTTTACATAATAGCCGTACAAACCTCTTTCTCCGAAATTGTAGGGTTCAGAGGTCAGCGAACCCAGCGAAGCATAGGGATCTACTGCCTGGTTTGATGTAATTCCGTAGCCAAGGCGCAGCTTCAGGCTGGAGATGGCATTTAATCCACTCATGAACGATTCGTTGCTAATGTTCCAGCCCAATGCGGCAGCAGGATAATAGTACCATTTGTTTCCTGGGGCCAGTCTTGAAGAACCATCGGCACGATAGCTCACTGTCAGCAGGTAGCGGTCTGCATAGCTGTAGTTCACACGGCCCATGTAGGAAAGGATGGCTGATTTGGAGTAGTAAGATACATTGGCCGGAACTGAGGAAGTATTAGCCAGTCCCAGATTATAGTAGTAAGTATAGTCAGCCGGAAGGTCCTGGGCATTGGCACCACTTCTGTACTGCTCTATTTCCTGTATACTATAGAGTGCCGTTAAGTTCAGCTGATGATCGTTGGCAAAAGTCTTGTCATAGGTCAGCAGGTTCTCAATGGTATAACTCCAACTGTTGGTATTTTCAATATCGGCTGCATTGACTGATCCATTTCTGAAGGGAGTGTTTGAACCTGAATAGGTGCCGAAATTATCCTGGAACAAGTCAAGCCCTACATTGAGGCGATATTTCAAGCCCTCTGTGATGTTTACTTCGCCATACAGGCTGTTGAAAGTCCGCAGTCTCCTGCGCTGTTGCTTCCACTCATTTTCCCGGTTGATCAGCAGAGGGTTGATAGTTTCCGGATTGGCACTAAATTCGGCAGGATAGGTTTTGATGGTGCCATCCTCATTGTAAGCATTGTATAAGGGACTCAGGGTGAGCAGTGGAAACATGAGGGAAATATTCTCCCCATCGTTGATGTTGAACTGGTTCATGGTATTAAGTCCAATCTTCACACGGTCATTAATCTGCTGGTCAATGGTACCCGTCACCGAAAAACGCGTGAATGCCTGTCCTGGCAGAACGGTAGTCTGCTTGAAGTATCCGGCGGAAAGATAATACTGCGTGTTTTCGGTTCCTCCCCTGGCTCCAATATTATGATCGGTCATGAAGCCATTCTGGTAGAGCAGATCCTGCCAGTCAGTGCTCCTTCCGGCGGCAAGGTTGGCCTCTTCGTCGGGTGTGAATGTAAAGGAAGAACCACCCTCTGCCGCTGCTGCCCGAAAATCAGCAAACTGCTGACCGTTCATCAGATCATACTTGTCAATGGCAGAAGTAGGACCGTAATATCCGTCATAAAACAACTGAGGCTCACCGGTCTGTCCCCTTTTGGTCGTAATGATAATCACCCCGTTGGACCCTCTGGACCCGTAGATGGCGGTGGAAGAAGCATCTTTCAGTACGTTGATGGAGGCAATGTCATTGACATTGATGTCATTGATGGAGCCGTTGAAGGGAATCCCGTCCAACACGATGAGAGGATCGTTGGAGCCGGTAAGCGATCGGCTGCCCCGAATACGGATCCGTGCATCGCCGCCGGGTCGGGGCGAGGTGGAAGTGATCTCCACACCCGCAGCGCGTCCCTGCAAAGCCTGGGTAAAGTTGGCCGCAGGCACTTCTCTTAGAGACTCACCGGAAACCTGGGTAATGGCTCCGGTTACATCGCTTTTTTCCTGAGTACCATAACCCACTACTACTACTTCGGAGAGTGTCTGCAAATCAGGTGTAAGCGCTATGTTGAAGTTAGATTGATTTCCCACAATAACTTCCTGTCCTTCATAACCAATAGAAGAAAAAACCAGTGTAGCATCGCTATCTGGTACTTGTAAACTGAAGTTTCCGTTTACATCAGTGATGGTGCCATTGGAAGTGCCTTTGACCAGTATATTTACACCGGGCAAAGCTTCTTCACTTGAAGCATCGGTCACTGTTCCAGAAACCTGCTGCTGGGCTATGACCAAGGGTATCAGCCCTACCCATAAGAGGCAAGAAAGTAATAAGCTTTTCATATAGTAAATTTTAAGTAGTTGCATAAAGCTTGTGCTTAAGTCCTGTATTGAAAGCTATTCATCAAGCTAATGATAAACAGACTCTTCAGTACCTGTTGACTTTAATCCGCAAGCTTATTCACTAAAAGATTATCGGTTGCGTAAAAAGTAAAAATTGGAGTGTCAGCGGACAAAGAATGAGGATTCAGACCTCCTAACAAGCTTGAATAGCACTTAAATACTATGCTTTCCAATGAAAAATCTGTGGTTACACCCCTAAAAATGAGGCAAAAGCGAGTAGTCATAGATACTTAGTTTATCGATAGATAAAAATTAACGCATAATTAGAAATCCATTGTTTTAAATTATTAATTACTATTTATACTTATTGATTAAATCATTACAAAATAAATGAATATATATAGCTATTTATGTGATTTTAATCATAAACATAAATAAATAATTATTATTAACACAAACGATTGTGTATATTTTTTAAATAATCCTCTACATTTGATTATTAATCCGTTTATCTATGAGGTTTACCCAGCTTAAGGAAAGTGAAAATTTTATTTTGTTGAGATAAGTTTTTGTATGTTAGATGAAAAAGACTTAGCTGGTGACAGAGAAGTGAGGACTTTAACGGTATGCATAGCATGACAACAACCAACAAATCTTAAGCGATGAAAAAAACCAATAAGCAAGTAACTATATACGATATAGCCCAAAAACTTGAGGTTTCCCCTACTACTGTCTCCCGCGCCTTGAATAACCATTACAGCATCAGTAAGGAGACTACTCAGGCTGTAAAGAAATTAGCACGCCAACTGGGGTATCAACCTAATTCAGTAGCCTCCAGCCTAAGAAAAAACAAGACCAACATTATAGGCGTACTCATGCCTTTGATTAACCGACCTTTCATTGCTTCCCTGATCAGCGGTATAGAAGACAGTGCCAATAAGCAAGGTTATAATGTGATTATTTCGCAGACCCATGATTCTTATGAGAAAGAAGTAGCCAATGCACAAACGCTTTACTCCAGCAGGGTAGCCGGGCTAATCGTTTCTCTCGCTATGGAAACCAGAGAATACGACCATTTTTACCCTTTTCTTCAGAATGATATCCCGATGGTGTCCATAGACAGAATTACTACCGAGTTACAGACGGATCGGGTGATTATTGACAATTATGCAGCGGGCTTCAAAGCTACCGAGCATCTGATCAGCATGGGTTGCAAACGTATTGCTCACTTTGGAGGTGCACAACATCGCAATATCTACGATGGAAGACAGAGAGGCTATATCGATGCTCTGAAAGCCCACAATCTTCCCATTGATGAGCATCTAATTGTACATAGTAAACTGAGCATGGAAGAAGGACAAAAAAGTACTGAATACCTACTATGTTTGGCTGAACCGCCTGATGGTATATTTTCTGCCAACGACTCGGCTGCGGTAGGTGCTATACAATATGCCAAGCAAAAAGGAGTGCGTTTACCGCAAGAGTTGGCTGTTGTCGGGTTTAATGATGATCCTATTTCATCTATTATAGAACCTGGCTTGACCACCATCTCCCACCCTGCTTTTGATATGGGAAGAATTGCAGCGCAACAGGTTCTTAAGAACAGAGAGCACACAGATATCGTCCAGTCACAAACGATTGTGCTCAAGACTGAACTCATACAGCGCGCTTCTTCTCTGAAGAATAAAGCAGCTGTTAAAAAAGTTACTTAGTATATTGACAATATAAAGTGGATTATGCACTGTAAACAACTTACACTTATTGCTAAAGCATAGGTAACGCTACAAAATTAAACCGATTGCAAAAAAGATGTAGTATTAATGGATATTTTTACGATTTTTATATTTATTGAAAATATGCTGTTGTAACCCTCTTCCTCCAGATACTCTAAGTTAAAATGAATACTAAGAAAGAAATCACTATTTATGATATAGCCAAAGCCCTGAATATTTCTGCAGCTACAGTAAGCAGGGGGTTGAAAGACCACCCGGCAATCAAAAAAGAAACCAAAAAGAAAATCGTAGAAGCCGCTCAGAAAATGGGCTATCAGCATAATATTTTTGCCAGTAGCCTGAGAAAAAGAAGAACCAATACCATTGGCGTAGTGGTGCCTCACCTCAATAGTTATTTTATGTCTTCCGTGATCGCTGGCATTGAAAAAGTAGCTAATCAGGCAGGCTATAATCTGCTTATCAGCCAATCGCTGGAATCCGTTCAGAAAGAGCTGGCCAATGTTACTACCATGTACAACAGTCGGGTAGATGGCCTGCTGGTCTCGCTGGCAGGGGATACACAAAACATCAAGCACTTTGATTTCCTGTTCAAAAAAGAGATTCCGCTTATTTTCTTTGACCGGGTATTTGATGACCCGAATTGTACCAGTATTATCATAGACAACTTTCAGGCAGGCTACGATGCTACTAAACATCTGCTGGATCAGGGCTGCCGAAGAATAGTGCACATCAGCGGTAACCTAAAGTCTAATGTATATGCTGATCGCCACGAGGGTTACAGAAAAGCACTGGAAGATCAACAGATAGGCTATGACCCGGACCTGGTCATTATTGACATCCGGGGAGGTCAGTTGGGCATCAAAGCCGCTCAGCAAATACTTGATATGGAGACACTTCCTGACGGTATTTTTACTGCTAACGATACTTCTGCAGTGGCCTGCATGAGTGAGCTAAAAAGAGCAGGTATCCGCGTGCCTCAAGACATTGCCGTGATAGGCTTTAATGATGATCCTATTTCCAGGTTGGTGGATCCGCTTTTATCCACTGTACATTATCCTGGGTATGAGATGGGCGAGTTGGCTGCCAGCACGCTGATCAACCGGCTCAACAAACTACCAGCCACTAACCTGAATACCATTGTCTTACGGCATGAAGTAGTAGTAAGGGAATCATCGCTTAGAAAAATCATTCATTGACTTTTATCTACCAAAACAATGAGAGTAAGTTCACTTTTTTTTATCCTGATTTTTTCACTTTTTTCTTTCACTGATTTACAGGCTGAGGATGGCTATCGCCTTTGGCTTAGATATGATCAGATTAAGGACACCCAACTGCTGGCTTCCTACAATGAGGCCATTAACGGATGGTTAGTTGAGGGTGAGTCTCCTACGCTGGAGGTAATCCGAAATGAAATGCAGATGGGCTTGAGCGGTCTGCTGGGAGAATACACGCCGGCGGTAGAAGCAGTAGAGCAGGATGGCATTTTGCTGGCTGGCACTCCCGACTCTTCTCCCCTCATTGCCTCGCTCAATCTTAATTCCCAATTGGATGAACTGGCCGATGAAGGCTTTATCATTACACAAAAGAGCGTCAATGGTCATTCTGCCACTATTATCACCGCAAAAAGTGAAGTAGGTGTGTTATACGGTGTATTCCACTATTTACGTCTGTTGCAAACGCATCAATCCATTGATAACCTGTCTATCCAAAGCTCACCGGATGTAATGCATCGGGTACTCAACCACTGGGACAATCTGGACAGAACAGTAGAGAGAGGTTATGCCGGCTTCTCCATCTGGGACTGGCACAGACTTCCTGAGTACATCGCTCCCCGCTACATTGATTATGCCCGTGCCAATGCATCTATCGGCATCAATGGTACTGTGCTGACCAATGTCAATGCCAATGCACTGGTACTCACCCCTCATTATCTGGAAAAAGCCGCTGCTCTGGCGGATGTATTTCGCCCCTATGGACTCAAAGTATACCTTACTGCCCGCTTCAGTGCTCCGGTAGAGATCGGCGGACTGGAAACCGCTGATCCGCTGGACCCACAGGTGCAGAAGTGGTGGAACGAAAAAACAGATGAAATCTATGAATACATTCCTGACTTCGGAGGATTTCTGGTCAAAGCCAATTCCGAAGGCCAGCCTGGACCGCAAAACTACGGCAGAACGCACGCCGATGGCGCCAATATGCTGGCCGATGCCGTAGCCGAACACGGAGGCATCGTGATGTGGCGAGCCTTTGTGTATAGCGAGGAAGAGCCTGAAGATCGGGCCAAGCAGGCTTATAACGAATTCAAACCTTTGGATGGTGAGTTCCGGGACAATGTAATGGTTCAGGTTAAAAACGGAGCCATAGATTTTCAGCCCCGAGAGCCTTTCCACCCGCTTTTCGGAGCTATGCCTGAGACTCCACTGATGATGGAATTTCAGATTACGCAGGAATACCTGGGGCAGGGAACACATCTCGTCTTTTTAGCCCCCTTGTTTGAAGAGGTGCTTCAATCCGATACTTATGCTAAAGGGGAAGGTTCTACCGTAGCCAAAGTAATAGATGGAAGCCTGCATGACTATCAGCTTACCGGCATGGCCGGAGTAGCCAACATAGGTACTGACCGTAACTGGACTGGCCATCATTTTGGTCAGGCAAACTGGTATGCCTTTGGCAGAATGGCCTGGGACATCAATATATCTTCAAGAGATATTGCCAATGAATGGATAGGCATGACTTTCTCCAATGAGGTGGGTGCTATGAGAAGCATACGCGCAATGATGCTCAACTCTCATGAAGCCGTTGTCAATTATATGACACCCCTGGGACTACACCATATCATGGGGGCAGGGCATCATTACGGCCCCGGCCCCTGGGTCTCGGAAATGCCACGTGCTGACTGGACTTCGGTATATTACCATCAGGCCGATGAAGAAGGAATAGGCTTTGACCGTACCGAAACCGGCAGTAATGCGGTAGACCAGTATTTTCCTCCGGTAGCGAAGAAGTTTGGTGATCCGGAACTCTGTCCCAACATGTACCTGCTTTGGTTTCATCATCTGGACTGGGATTATACCATGAAGTCCAACAACATTTTGTGGGATGAAATTGCTTTTCACTATCAGGCAGGAGTAGATACTGTTCGTCAGATGCAGGAGAAATGGAACAGTCTGGAAAGTGAGATTGACCAGGAGCGCTTTCAGCATGTGAAAGCTTTTCTGGAAATACAGGAGAAGGAAGCAGACTGGTGGAAAGATGCCTGCCTGAGCTACTTTCAGACTTTCTCTAAACTACCCATTCCTGAAGGGGTAGAAAAACCGGAAGAATCGCTGGAATACTATCAGAACCTAAGTTTTCCTTTTGCCCCGGGGATAAGACCCCGATGGTAATCCGAGGTGGTAGTTTCGCATAACAGAAAAAGGAAAAGCCTATCTAAGCAGACTTAAGGCGCTATGAAGTAATTCACTCATTTTTAAACATCTTGATTATGAATTTTTCTTTCAAGAACATGATCCTGCTTGTCCTTGCCGTACTTACTGCAGGATTTTTCCTGGCAAGTCGCTCCCTAAAAGAGGCTTTTGAGGATGACTTTCTTATAGGAGCAGCCATCAACTATCAGCAGGCAGCGGGGGAAGATACCAAGGCACTCAACCTTATTGCTTTACATTTTAACAGCACCACTCCCGAAAATATGCTGAAGTGGGGGCCTGTACATCCCAAGCCAAATGAATACAACTTTAGCGCCGCAGATAACTATGTTGCATTGGGTGAAAAACACGATATGTTCATCATTGGCCACACCTTGGTCTGGCATCAACAGACCCCCGGCTGGGTATTTGAAGGTGAAAAAGGAAGTGAGCTAAGCAAAGAAAAGCTGCTAGCTCGTATGCAACAGCATATTTCTACTGTGGCAGGAAGGTACGAAGACAAAATTGACGGTTGGGACGTGGTAAACGAAGCACTGAATGAGGATGGCAGCCTGAGGCAAACAAAATGGTTGGAAATTATTGGAGAAGATTATCTTTCTAAGGCTTTTACATTTGCTCATGAAGCCGCTCCTGATGCGGAATTGTATTACAACGATTATAATCTATGGAAACCTTCAAAAAGAGAAGGAGCCATTCGCCTTGTCAGGAAACTACAGGAAGAAGGTGTTCAGGTAGATGGCATCGGCATGCAGGGACATTATAGCCTTACTTTACCTTCTATAGATGAGATTGAAGCCAGTATACTTGCCTTCTCCGAATTAGGCGTAAAAGTAATGGTCACTGAATTGGATATTGAGGTACTTCCTCGGCCGGGAAATCAGGGAGCTGACCTGAACGAAAATTTTGGCGAAAAGTCAGAGCATAATCCCTATCCCGATGGACTACCAGATGCTGTACAAGAACAGTTAGCGGATCGTTATGCTGATCTCTTCGCGCTTTTTCACAAGCATAGGGATAAAATCAGCAGAGTCACTTTTTGGGGAGTGGCAGACCATCATTCATGGCTCAACAACTGGCCCATTCGCGGCAGGACCAACTACCCCCTGCTTTTTGGCCGAGATTACCAGCCTAAAGCAGCCTTTGAGGCAGTAATTAATGCTGGAAAAGAAAAATAAAGCCCGTTTTGTTTAAGCCACCGCTACTCATCTGAAATAATGTGAAATACAAACGGAAGTCATCAGTCTACTTTTCTGATCTCATGGAAATTAATCTGATAATCATGTCCATGTTTATCGAGCAGAGAAATCAGATGCTTCCCATTCAATAAAGAAACCGGCTTATCTCTGGCATAAGCTTTAGCATCTTCCTCATATTCAGTAGTAGTAATCAATATCCCTTTTGTGGCCTTGATATCCATCACATGCTTGAATAGAGTCTGTATAATTGATATACCTATTGCTTCTCTCTCTCTTTGCGCATAAATAACAATTTTACCTCCTCTGATAGGATCGGGATCAAAAGCTATGGCTTTCAAAACACTGTTATCTGCTTCCTGAATAAGTTTTACTTCTCCTCCCGGCACATTAAATTCCTGCTCAAAAACATTCATAATTAGCCCCTTAAACTCTTCCCAGGGTATAACCAAAAGATTATTAGATTCATCCTCTTCAGAAATTTCTTGCTGAGATGCATCTATTTGATTTTCCTCTGAATCAGGTTCCGGATCAGATGCCTTTTCAGAGTTTAGCGCATGTAGTTGCGTATGGGTAAGCCCTCCCAATTGCTCAAAGTAAGTTTCAGGATCTTCATCTCCCAGTTTAACCTCCATAAATTCAGCTTTGGAGGTATGCAGTGAAATGACGCATTCTTTGAACGCTTCATCTCCCTCCTCCTCTATGGATGCCAGCCAACCATTAAACTTGATCCGATGAAGAGCTTCCGCCTCATCTGCCTGTAACAAAGTATGCAGGATACCCAATGAAAAACCACACAAAGCAGTGTTGTACAATGCCACTAGCTGGCTATTATTCAAATGAACTTTCGCACCTCCCATGGCTGAAGATGATTGTTCCCCTTCATTTTGCATGATAACCTCCTCAAGAGAAGGCATGGCATGTTCCAGCATCAGGCATTGTTCATGACGGCTGTATTCCAGCTTGTAATCTCTAGGAAACCCGGCAGGATAAGACATTTTTTCCAATACCATCGTACAGTATTCAATGATAGCGGCTGAATCTTTATGCTCATAAGCTTGCCTTAACTTATCAATCTGGGCGTGCTCTTGCTGTTGTTTATTTAAAAAAGCTTCTTTTTTAGCTTCCCAGGCCTTCACCTCTTTTTCCCACTCCTGCTCTTCCTGTGCATATCTCTCTTTCCGCTCTTCATTTTCTTTGTCAATCATAGCACACATTTCCCTCCATTTTTTATAAGCGACCTGAAAGTTTCTGTAGGCCTTATCTCTTTTTTTTGTCTTTAGGGGAGAGATCGTCTTATCTATCAAATTTAATTTTGGCCTGAATTCATAATCATAAAAATCAGGTTCCTTAGGATATTCGGTGGGAATAGAGCCTGACGGTCTTACTGGGGGAAGTTCTATAAAATCTCCAAACGTTTTTAAGCTTTCCCAATCCACTCTGATTTCTTGCGCAAGGGCTAGGGGCAGAATATCATGTATGCTATCTACCCTATCTCGGCTTACCTCGGTCAAAGCCTCGGGTTCTTGAATATCTATCTCTCTCTGAGAGCTTTCCACTTGCCCTTTGTTGGTCTCCCCTTGGTTTTCTAATGCAGCGGATTCTTCCTTGCTCTTATTTGATCCTTCTTTCCATAAGTTATCTGTTTCAGAAAGTGACAGTAAATCTGCTCGATCATTTGGTTCATGTTGTAACTTATGCCACTGCTCCTCCCATGCATCCAGCTGGTCTCTCACCTCGTGGACTATCTTTGGATGGTCAACAGATGAAAATATTTTGTGGGCATGCAAACCTATATGCACCAGTTCTATTGTAAAGACTGTGCCTTCTTCACTTGGAGAGGTGTACTGTTTGACTCTTATAAGTTCATTACCCTGCTGCTGAGACATTGGATGGGGAAGTTTAAGCATTAAAAATTCTTCTAAAATAGGATTATTTCTGCTAATGAACGAATAATGGTTCACTAAGTATTCATTAAAAGCAAGGCATCAACGCTAATAGGCATCCTATCAAAACCTCTTAAAAAAATAACACTGTACGATTACTTTAAAAAAATGATGATCAAAGCTATACTTTGAGATGACTTAAGGTTTTGCCGATACCTGTAAGTAATATACGAACAATTCTTGTTCCACATTGTATAAAAAGTACTTTTCCATGTTAACCTATTTATACTTTTTTAACTTATGCGCTACTGGTTCAAAAACACAATCATCTATTCTCTAAGTGTTGATGCTTTTCAGGACAATAATGCGGATGGCTGCGGAGATTTTATAGGGCTGAGAGACAGGCTGGAATATATTGCTTCACTGGGGGTAAAAACAATCTGGCTCTTACCTATCTACCAAAGTCCCCACAGAGACAATGGCTATGATGTGACAGATCACTTTGCCATAGACAGCCGGTTGGGAAATATGGGCGACTTTATGGATTTCCTGGATCTGGTAGGGGAACATAGCCTGAGAGTTATCCTGGATTTGCCTATTAACCATACCTCCAATCAACATCACTGGTTTCAGAAAAGCCGAAAAAATCCTGATTCTAAATACAGAGATTATTATATATGGTCTAAAGTAAAACCTGAGCAACACAGTGATAATATTGTCTTTGGCAAACAGCAGGAGAGCAACTGGAAATACGATGAAGAAGCAGAGGCATATTATTATCATACTTTTTACGATTTTCAACCGGATCTCAACTTTACCAACCCTGAGGTAAGAAGAGAAGTAAGGCGCATCATGCACTTCTGGTTACGGCTAGGCGTCTCAGGCTTTCGGGTAGATGCGCTTTCTCACATTGCCAGAAATAAGGGAGACATAGAGTTGGAAGACCCCGACCAGATTATCAGAGAATTTCGGCAGTATGCCGAAGAGGTTAGCTGCGAAGCAGTACTGCTGGGAGAAACCGATGTAAAGCCAGATAGATACAATGATTTTTTTGGGAATGATGACAAATTTCAGATGCTGCTCAATTTTTATTCCGCCAACTACATCTTCTTGGCACTTGCCAGGCAGCAGAAAGCTCCCATAGAGCATGGTTTAAACATGCTTCCCCGTGCCAACAATTTTCAGCAGTATGCCAACTTTCTGCGCAACCACGATGAACTTGACCTGGGTCAGCTTAGTGAAGAAGAGAAGCAAACCGTATTTGAGGCATTTGCTCCCCATGAGAATATGCGGGTATTTGGCAGAGGCATACGCAGAAGACTGGTTTCTATGTTTGACAATGACAGGAGAAGGATTGAGCTGGCCTACAGTCTGCTGTTTACCATGCCGGGCTCACCCATCATTCGTTATGGAGATGAAATAGGCATGGGTGATGATTTGTCACAAAAAGGAAGAGATAGTGTCCGGACTATCATGCAATGGTCAAAAGAAGAAGGTGCAGGATTTTCAGCAGTACCGGAAGATCAATTTATTAAGCCATTGATCACCGAAGGCGAATATGGAAAGGATAAAGTAAACGTGGAACAACAATACAAGGATAACGACAGCTTCCTTAACTGGATGATCAAATTGATCAGGATGCGTACCAAATGCCTTGAATTTGGAAGAGGGGAATACGCCATTATCCCTACTTCCCATTCAGGAGTTTTGTGCCATTATAGCAAGCTGGAAGACGAGATTGCACTGGCAGTTCACAACCTGACTGATGAAGCAGCGGTCATCAATATTGATCTGGGAGAAGATGAAGTAAAAAGACTAGTAGATATTTTTGGTGATGCCAATTATGATTTGCTCAACGGTAGCAGAGAAGTCAAAATAAACCCTCTGGGCTATCGCTGGTTTCAGGGCAGGGTAAAGAAAGACAGGTATAAAGGTTCTACCTCATTGTAAGCCGCTTAATTCTTTTCTACCTTCAAAGTTTTCCTAGCTTTTATGATTAATGATGAGTGATTGATGAAGAATGATAAATGTATAATCATTACACACTCTTCATCATCCATTACTCATTATTCATCACTTGATATATTTACCAAAGCCTCCTCTTTCATCTTCAATGATACCCTTATAAAAAGCCAGGGCCATCAGCACAAGACCACTGATCACACCATTCCACGTCACAATATCTTGATCAGCACCCAAAATCCAGGGAGAGACGATGAGCCAGAGGCCAAAAAGAATGTTTAAGAACCTGAGGGTACGGGCTACCTCTGACATACTGATGACAGCAAAAGTTACGATAATTGCCCCTGCCAGATGATTGCTATCTGCCACTGAGCCAGTGAAACCTAGTACTCCCGGAGAAGCCATTACCCAGATACCCACTGCCACTGCCAGAAACAAGTTCCAGGGTTTGAGCAATAGGTCGTGGATCATGGTTTTCACGGTCTTGTCTAACAGTACCACAGGATTCATCTTTTCTTTGATTTCCCCTCCTTCCATGGTGCCACCAAACCAGAATACCTGCCAGAAAGATTTCCCTCTTTTCTTCTCATATCTCAGTAGTTGTGCAGAAGCCAACACCTCATCCAGGGTAAAAGGGATCATGAGGAGAGAAACTGTGGCACTTGTCAGGCAGAGGGTACACCAGCTTCCTACTGCTACGGGCTGAAGGATCACCAACGTAATGCTGACCACTCCCAGGGGGATAATCAGAATACCGAAAATGATAACAACCCAGGGCATAGTACGCCAACGGTGAATCCCACCTGCATAGCCCATGAGTATATCCAGAATGTAGGAAAAAGCACCCAACATAGCATCTGAAACAGGAAAGGACTCTGACACATTTGAGGTCAGCACTTTGCGTGTGCCATCTCCAAAGAAAGGATCCCAAACCGAGCTGATAAATTCCAGCTGAAAAGCTCCCATATAGCGGGCGACAAAAAAACCTACCCAGGCGAAAAAGATGACTGGCACGCGCTCACTCCAGGCCGATGGATTATAACTCCAGCCAGGAGGCACATTAGGACCAGGAGGTGCAAATAACTTGATTCCTGGCTGGCGAGGAATAAGAAGGCTAAAACTTATGACTAACGTACCTATCAGATAATCATTAAGTAAAGCAGCGCCTTCTTCTGCCCAAAAAACCATGGGAGCCACAAACAGTCCGATTCCCAAAAAAATAATTCCCCATTGGGCCCATAACTTATAGGGTTTGATTGCAAAATAACTAAGCAATACCATAAGGAATCCAACCAGGATATCATTCCATATCATTGCTGGTACTGTGTACCCAAAGGTAGGAGGCGCGGCAATCAGCCAAAAGCCCAAGGCCATAGTCGCATAATAAACCCAGCTTGTTTTCCTGTGATGTTCCTCATAAGTTTCCTGCTTTTCCTGAGGAAACATGCTCTTATTGACAAAAAATAGGTGGCGAAAAGTAAGATCCATAGTTTAAAAAATTTATGTTCAAGAGCTTAAGCAGTAGTCATAATTACAAAATCAAACACACTTTGTTTGGTATCTCTATCAGAAGTGGGAGACTGTTGAAGCTGCTTTTTACTTATAATCCGGTAAAGTAGTGGCCATCGCATAAAGCTGATCAACGTAAAAATACAGAATATCAGAAGCTACTTTTATACACAGAAAGTGAAAGCTAAAGCTTAGGCTTTGTAAGCTCTTCTGCTATGTTTTGTATGCTTTCCGAAAGCGAATTCAGCCAGTGAAGCTGGGTACTGATCAGGCCAGCTTCCTGCAATTGATCATGTTTTTCCAAGGTTTTAGTAGCAGTATTATCTGAAAAAACCATTTCATCTTTCCTGATCAGTTCATCAAACTGATGCTCCAGATAAGATTTGGCTTCTTCCAGGTTAAATTGAAGCGAATCTTCTTTGGGCTTGTCAGTATTCAGGCTAGCCTGCGCACGCTCAAGATGGTCGTCAGTACTATCAATAAATGCCTGTACATACTGGGATTTTTCAGTGGTAACATGATTCTGAATAAAAGTGCCCATAGCCGCTGCTGCCGTAAGAAAGGTATGATTAAGCACCACCATATCGTAAATTTTAGCATGATTCAACCTTTTGGACTTTGGCTCCTGGCTCATCCGCTGAAAGGCAGCGCTCAGGTTACCGATGGCCAGAAAAGCTTCTTTGCGAGCCAGCTTATAGGATGTAGGTACATCTCCTTTCTTTTGGTAAAATGTACTTATTTCCTGAAAGTACTGGCGGTTGGCTTTGATGCTGTCTGCAATCACAGTATGAATATTCATAAACTCCCAGCTCGGCCAGAAGAACAGGCTTGCCAGAAAGGATAAACCAGCTCCAAGAGCCGTGTCTACCACCCGGTATTGAATCACGTTAAGTGCATCTGGCTTGATGAGTGCATAGAGGAAAACCACAATCAATGTGATGAAAATAGCTGAACCTCCATAGTTTTTTTGTACCAGTGAGAAAGCAAAAACCAGGGAAACCGCTGCCAGCACGCCATAAACGTAGGTATTCTGAGTAAGCAAAACTATAGCCAGCGCAATAGCTCCCCCGATCAAAGTACCGTAGACACGTTTGATAGAGCGGCTCTTGGTCAGTCCATAGCTGGGCCTCATGATCACGATAATGGTCAACATGATCCAGTAGGGCATTTGAATGGGCAGGACTGTGCCCAGTGTATAGCCAAAAAGCACGGTAAAAGTTAGTCGTATTGCATGTCGGAAGATAGTGGACCGGGCATTAAGGTTTTGCCGAATCACACTCAGGTCATAATCCTGATGGGTGATAAATTTTTCTACATCCTTGCTTCTGCGCATCAGTTGCTCTTGGTCTACCAGGTCCTGTAACACTCTCTCAATACTCTCTACTTTCTGCTGCTGCTTTTGCTCGTAATCCAGTAAGTTTCTCAGGATTACAGCCCCCTCGGTGGCTTGGGAAGCAGGATTTTCTTTAAGATATGTCGTAATCATTTCCTCCGCACGCTCATAAAGCTCATCCATATCAGACTCGGTAAACTTACGTTTGCTTCCCGATATAATCCCGGCTATTACATCAAGCCGCTGCGATATGACATTAATAATCTCCACAAAAGGCTTCAGCGTTCTCTGCTGCCCCTGAAAGTGCTTGTTGATGATCTGATAGTTTGCAGGATTGGAGATAGCCAGCTCCAAAATATCAATCAGCTCAATCAGGATGAGGATATATTTATTGGCAGAGTACGAGGCTCCGGATCTTACTCTATCCTCCACAAAGAGCTCCCTCAGCTTTTCATGCTTTTCATTAATGTCAGTCTGTAGCACAAATAGCTCATCCTGAAGCTCAGTATTCTGCGCTGACGCTTCTAACAGTTTGCCTCTCGTTTTTAAATACTTAGCGGTAAGTGACATGCACTCAGCCAGAATCAGTTGATTATGTCTTCGGTGTACCAATGCATGGGCCAGCAAAGTCACGCCCAGATACCACATGCCTCCTGACAAGATTAGTCCGGCATGGATTAAAAGCGCTGTACCCGATGTAGGGCGGGCATAGGCCAGTATGATCGCTAACAAACCTGAAAAGCTCACCAGAGAAGCTCTGAACCCATACACAGCTATCATAGAGTTAGCGAAAACCATGAAGCCCAGTACCGGCAGTACCGTCCATGTCCAGCCAAATGAAAGATGGATAATGAGGGTGGTTAAAGTAGCGATAATACTGCTTACCAAAATACCTAAAGCCATATGTCGCATGCTCCCGGGTACATCGCTGGGCGAACACATAAAAACACCCATCACCACGCTCACCGCCAGCCCTATCTCATCCAGAATATTGAAAACACCTAATGGGACAAGGATGGCAAAAAGAAGGGTAACACTTTTAAAAAAATCAATGCTTTTGACAAAGCCCTGAACTGCTTTAACCATATCTGCTCATGATACTATAGCCGCTAACTTCTTTTATGATACTTATGAGGGAGAATTTGGTTGTTGAAAATATCAACGATAAAACCTGGCGTGAATTTAAGATAAGAAAAAGATGGAGCAGTTGGTGCTTTGATTTACTTCACAACTATTTGCGCCAAAAAAATATTCACCGACCTAAGGCCGAGGAATAGTATGATTCAGATATTTTTAAGGATCATGCTTTTTCTGCATAGGCTGAAGCTTCATCCAACTGCTCCATATCTGCTTCGCTTAACTCAAGTTGGCTGGCTTCTATGAAAGCCTGCAGATGCTTGCTTTTGGTAGCACTGGCGATAGGCGCAGTAACGATAGGCTTATTGACCAGCCATGCCAAAGCCACTCCTGCCTGGCTTACGTTATGCCTGGCAGCTACATCATCCAGCGCTTCAAGAATATTTTCTCCTCTTTCGTCCAGATATTTTTCGGCAAACATGGCCCGGGCTTTTCCTTCAAAGTCTTCTTTACTTCTATACTTACCCGACAGGAACCCACTGGCTAGTGAAAAATAAGAGATCACGCCCAAACCTTCTTCTTTGCAGATAGACGCTACACCTTCTTCAAATCCCTGACGGGCATAGAGGTTGTACTCTGGCTGAAAAACTTCGTAGCGAGGCAATCCATGCTGTTCACTGGCTTTCAGCGATGCGGTTAACCTTTCGGGCGTAAGGTTGGAAGCTCCGATGTATTTAACCTTACCCATTTCAATGAGCTTCTGATAAGCTCCTAATGTTTCCTCTACCGGAGTTCGGTTATCATCCCAGTGCGTAAGATAGAGATCAATCTGTTCTACCTGCAATCTTTTGAGAGAAGCATTAGCGGCTTTCAGGATATATTCTTCCGTCAGGTCTTTATGGCCCTGTCCCATGTCTGCTCCTACTTTGGTAATGATATTGACCTGATCGCGATTACCACGATCTTTCATCCACTTACCAATGATGGTTTCAGATTCTCCTCCCTGATTACCTTCAGCCCAGCGAGAATATACATCGGCAGTATCAATGGTGTTAAAGCCTAATGCCAGTACCTCATCCAGCATTTCAAAAGACTCTTTTTCGTTGAGTGTCCAGCCGAACACATTTCCCCCAAATACGATGGGTGCAGTATATAAATCGGTATTCCCTAATCTTCTCTTTTTCATAATATTTTCAGTTTACAGGTACTAAATTCATTTTCTTTTTTCTGATCAGAATAATGGCCAGGGCTATGAACACACCAGCCCCTGCCAGGGTAGCGCCCACCAGATCAGCGGAAGTAAAACCATAGCCCAGCGCAATGGGTAGACCTGCCAGATAAGCTCCAGAAGCATTACCCATGTTAAAAGCACTCTGGTTCATAGACGAGCCCAGCATTTCTGAGCCTTTCGCTGTTTTGATCATCGTGATCTGTATAGGGGCAGAAATACAAAACGCTACTACTCCTATGATAAATGTCATGACCAGCACGGCAATGCGATCCCCCGCCAAAAATGTATTGGCTATCAGTACGCTTGCCATCAGCATGAGCGCAAAGACTACCGCATGAATAGGCGAAAACTTTTCGGCCATTTTGGCTCCCAAAAGGTTACCAATAGCCATGCCTACGCCCGCCAGTATCATCGCATAACTTACCATTCGCTCCGGATGACCGGCGACTTCGGTAATGAGGGGTGCGATGTAGCTATACCAGGCAAAAAATCCTCCCGTACCTATGGTAGTCAGCAGGATTACCATCCATAACTCCAGACGCTTGAGTACCTTCAGGTCGTTACGAAAGCCTCCTGAGGAAGATTGCGGCAGCTCCGGCATCCAAAATTTAATGCCCAGCATCGCCATAATTCCTACTACACCTACCATCAGAAAAGCCACACTCCAGCTAAACTCATGTCCAAAGTAAGTGCCTAATGGCACGCCTATCACATTGGCAATCGTTAAGCCGGTAAACATGATGGCAATAGCCTGTGCTTCCTTGCCAGGCTTGGAAAGCTTTCCTGCCACCACAGCCCCAATGCCAAAAAATGCGCCATGCGGTAAGCCTGACAGAAATCTAAAAACTAAGAGGGACTCATAATTGTTGGCAAAAGCGGATAATGTGTTGAAAATGGTGAACCATACCATGAGGTAAAACAACATCCTGTGTGCGGGCCACTTACTCCCCAAACCTGTCAATAATGGTGCGCCTACCACCACTCCTAGCGCATAGGCAGAGATAAAATGTCCAGACTGAGGGATGGTGATTTCCAGTGCTTTTGCCACATCCGGGAGAATTCCCATAATTACGAATTCGGTCATACCAATACCAAACCCGCCAATAGCCAGGGCTATTAGTGCTTTGTTCATCTTTTTACTCTTTTTGTTGGTTTATATTACTCTTATTCTTCTAAGCCTCTGTTGGGCTATTCTATATTCTATTGGCAAAGCTAAAAAATAGCGTTGACAACTCCTCCATCTACTCTCAAAGCTGCGCCATTTGTTGCCGAAGAAAGTGGACTTGCCACATAGGCCACCATACTAGCTACTTCCTCAATATCAGCAAAGCGCTGAATCAACGAAGTAGGTCTTCTTTCTTCAAAAAATGCTTTCTTCACCTCCTCCAGACTTTTGCCTGATGCTTCAGCTTCTTCTTTCAGCCCTGCTACATTGGCACGGCTCAGCGTAGGACCGGGAAGTACCGCATTGACAGTAACGTTACTTCCTTTGGATAAACGGGCAAGTCCTCTGGAAACTGAAAGCTGAGCGGTTTTGGTCATGCCATAGTGTATCATCTCTGTAGGGATGTTCAGGGCAGATTCGCTGGAAATAAAAATGATTCTCCCCTCATTTTTTTCTAGCATACGTGGAAAATAGTGACGCGCGAGACGGACACCACTCATCACATTTACCTCAAATACTTCAAACCACTCTTCGTCAGAGATTTCTTCAAAATCTACCTGATTGAAGATGCCCACGTTATTGATCAGAATATCCAGATCGGGAAGTTGAGCGATAAGATTTTTGACTTCATCAGCTTTGGAGAAATCCGCCGCGATACCACTTGCTTTTTCGTTTCCGGTATCTTTGCGGATAGACGACACGATTTCATCCACATCTTCCTGTTTTCTGCCATTGATGATTACTTCCGCACCTTCGGCAGCCAGCAGTTTAGCGATGGCAAAGCCAATACTCGCGGTAGAGCCGGTAACCAGCGCTTTTTTATCTATGAGTTGTAAGTCCATAAGTGTCAGTTTTGTGCTTTAAAAATTGAATAAGCATTGTAGTCAGCAAAAAGATAGAGCAGAGACAGGTACAGCCCGTAGAACATCTGAGTAGCCACTGACGACCAACTCTCCTGCAAGCTGGAACCAAAAATTAAAATGCAGATGAGCATAACACCTGCAAAAGTAAATTTACGCATGGCAAAACCCAGCAACAAGCCTATGCCCAGCAGCAGTTCTACCCAGGGCAGCACATAAGCAAAGGCTAATACAAAACCATAGGGAAGCCAGGTTTCGGTAAAAGACTCCGCCATCCCTTCAGCAAAAGTGGTGAGCTTAGGAATGCGTACCAGTCCGTGTCCGAAAAAACTGAAACCGATGGGTAAACGAGCCAGGGCATAGGCTATATTTTCTTGCTGCATAATGATTAATTCTTTGTTCATTAAACTCCAGTAAGCTCCAACAGTTCTTGTAAATATCTAAGGTAATTATGTAAATATGTATCATGAAGCGCTACAAGCAGTTTGACAGCTTACAGGTCCACGATTTTGAAGTAGACAAATGGTCCCACCCTTTGCACAATCATAACCATTTTGAGTTGATCTTTATCGTCAGCGGAAAAGGCACTCATCACCTGAATGGTGTAGAGTCTACTTATGCACCAGGGCACCTTTTTCTTTTGGGACCAGAAGACGCGCATAAGTTTAAAGTAGTTGATCGTACCCGTTTTATCTATTTCAAATTTACCAAGTCGTACCTTCATCATCACCATGACTTACCTGTGCCTGAGCTATGGAATCGCGATCTTGACCAGCTATTGTATAGCCCTGAAAGAAAAAAGGGTAATTTATTAAGCTCAGCCTCGGATCAGACACTCATAAAGAGTCTGCTGCTGATCATTGTAGAGGAGTACCATCAGAAAAATGTCTTGAACCAGAAGATTATTTTCCAGCTTTTTTCGGTAGTGATGCTCATTATCAAGCGTAACAGCCAGGCTTATACGTTGCAAAAACCTGCTCAGCCTGCCACCGGCATAGCTGAAGAGATTATGGGCTATGTTGAAATGAACATCTATGATCCCAAAAAGCTCACCCTGAAAAACCTGGCAGATCATTTTCATTACTCCCCCAATTACATAGGCATGCTTTTCAAAGAGAAAGTAGGCACCACCCTTCGTGACTATGTCAGCCATTACCGTTACAAACTCATTGAGCAACGACTAAAATACAGCCAGACCGGCATGAAGCAGATTGCTTCAGAGTTTGGCTTTGTAGACGAAAGCCATCTCCACAAATTTATCAAAAGCAAAGCCGGCAAAAGCATGAGCGAGCTAAGGGAGTAGGTAGCTATTCCAATACCAAATTTCTGTCTTTTGGATATTTCACACTATACCTTAATACTTTGCTCTCTGAAGATTTTGCAGGGAGTGACAAATCCCATTGTACAATGCCTGTTTCTTCCTTAAGTTTCCCTCCGCTAAGTTCTTCGGCTTCTACTTCAATATCGCTTACTCTGGAAACTGGAATTTGATCATACACGATAAGTTGGATATCCTGAGCTTTGCTATTTTTGGCTTCCAGGCGCCAGCCCCGGCTCTCTTCCTGTCTGGAACCTATAAAACGCTTTTTGGTATAATCATGCACTTTGATTCGCTCTACGCCTACATTCCTGTCTCTGCCAAGCGAAACATCCAGCGTGTCTTTGACAAAGCGTACATCCAGCAGGGACTTGCCTACATAGGTATGCTCAAAAAAGAGGCTTACTTCTCCTTCCAGCAAATTGTATTGTTCCCAATCCGTAATGCGAGCTATGAGAAAAGCATCTTTGTCTAATTTAGGTACGCACTGGTACTCATATTCGGCAGGTATTTCCAGTTTTGCCAGGTCTACCGTGTAGCTCTTTCCATCTGATTTTACAGTGTACGGAATATCTAAGCTAAATTCTACGCTGGTCTGATTTTCTATTTGAGTAGTAGGGACAGGCTCGGCTTCAGCTGTGGATTTACCTCGGATTTGAACGCCAGCAACTCTTCCCTGAAGTTGTTCAGAAACATCATATCCCGTAACCACGACTTCATTCAAATGCTGCACATCAGGTTCCAGCATGAAATTCATGCTTTCATTGGCAATGGGTACTTCCTGCGTCTTGTAACCAATGTAGCTAATGGATAAAGTAGTAGCTCCCTGAGGAATGGAAATACTATACTCTCCATTGACATCCGTGACCGTTCCCACCGATGTACCCTTAATCAAAATATTCACTCCCGGGAGGGCTTCTCCCGTTTCCATATCACTAACCGTACCACTTACCTGCCTTATACCGGGATTCACACGAGTGTAGAGCATCTGTAAATTCTGAGGATATGATGTATTGAAATCCAGATACCAGGGTGTCAGTTCCGGTATATCTCCGCTTGCGGTGGGATTGGCATTGGAGAAAGCAAGCTTTACATCTTTCCAGTCCTCTCCGGTATTTTGCTGCACACGGGCTTTGTACATCAGCTCTACCGGACTCTGCACATCTTTAGCTCTCAGGTCATAGACAGGAAACCAGCTTGCATTCGCCACCATATAGGAACAAACCAAATTTACTGTCTGGGCACTTTCACTGTCTACTGTAATGACAATTTCTCCCCGGGCGGATTGATTATCATTCCATTGTGCAAGTTGCCTTTTTAGCTTATCAAGTTTTTCCTGAAGCTCCTGTATGTGGTTTTTAATAGCCAGTTTCTCCAACCTGATCGCTTTCATCCGCTGCTGGTAATAATCGCTTACCTCTTTCAGATTACTCAGCGAAAGTCCATTTTCTGTCCCCGCGATCTCATTATTCTTTTTCAAAAACTCCAGTTCTTCATCCAATACCCCCTGCATAGCCGTTTCCACATTGATGCTATCCTCTACTGCATCCACACTATCCTGAAGCGCACTTTTTGCTTCTTCTCCCAGATAATCCAGCCGATGATTAACAGAGAGCACCAGCAGATCACTCGTAGTTTTGACCTGTATGCTTTGCGGATTGATATAAGGAGAAAGCGCCTGAAGCACAATAGTAGATTTTCCTGCGGCAATCCTTGTCTGAGCACTCCGGTGTATCTGTGCTCCCTGTAAGAATACTTTTACCGAATCTAAGTCGGAGTCTGTCTTCTTTTCGTTAAGCTCCTGGGCAACGCTTTCTCCAAAAATACTCAGTACGATAATTCCTAATATTAGAAGCTTTTTCATGATTTTATTAAAGTATTTCTTTACAATATTATAAAATGATCATTGAAAACAAATTCCCTATGCTCCATGTCTTTTAATTTTTATTCTGAAATTTGTAATCTTTAATTTCACCCCATGAACACAAGCACATTTTTTCCGGCGGAGTGGTATCCACAGAGTGCCGTGCAACTTACCTGGCCCCATGAAGCTACCGACTGGCAGGCTTCTCTGAGCGAAGTGACACGCTGTTACGTAGAAATTGCCCGGGCCATAGCCGAGCGCCAGCCATTGCTGATTATCTGTCATGATATAGATGCAGTAAAAGCAGAATTGCATAATTGTAAGCAGGAAAATATTTACCTGCACAGCCTGCCGACCAATGATACCTGGGCCAGAGATCATGGGGCGATTACTTTGATAGAAGATGGCAAGCCTGTGATACTGGATTTTCGCTTCAACGGCTGGGGCCTAAAGTTTGCTGCCAACCATGATAATCTGCTTACCCGGCGGATGTATACCAATGGGCTGTTTACAGCAGAAGTCCATTATCGCAATTGTCAGCATATGGTGCTGGAAGGTGGCGCTTTGGAGTCAGATGGTGAAGGGACGCTGCTCACGACGGTAGACTGCCTGATGGCACCTAACCGCAACGATCACCTCAACAAAGAGGAAATTGAAGCTGAACTCAAAAAAATATTCCACCTCAAACGGGTACTGTGGCTGCACTACGGATACCTGGAAGGAGATGATACCGACAGCCATGTGGATACGCTGGCCCGCTTCTGCGATCCGCAGACCATTGTCTATGTACAGTGCCAGGAGCAGGATGATCCGCACTTTGAAGCGTTGCAAAAAATGGAGCAGGAACTGCTGAAATTCAACACGCTGGAAGGTGAGCCTTATCGCCTCATTCCTCTGCCTATGGCAGATATTGCTCTGGATGAAGAGGGGCATCGGCTGCCAGCTACTTATGCTAATTTTTTGATTATCAATGGAGCCGTATTGTTACCTTTTTATGCCAATGCAGTCAAGAATCAGCAGGCAAAAGAGGCGTTGGAAAAAGCTTTTCCTCAACATGAAATTATTGGTATCAACTGCGAACCATTAATTCAGCAACACGGTTCTTTGCATTGCATTAGCATGCAGTATCCGGCAGGAATGATTGCTAATGAGTAAAAGTCTAATACCTAACATCCAATGACCAAAACCATTAAAGTAGGCCTTGTACAACAGTCCAATCAGGCGGAGGTAGAAGCCAACGTCAACAAATTAATTCATAATATTGAAGCCTGCGCTACCCAGGGAGCACAACTGGTGGTCTTGCAGGAATTACATAACAGTCTGTACTTTTGCCAGACAGAAGAGACGGATGTCTTTGAACTGGCTGAGCCAATTCCCGGTCCTTCTACTGAGCGTTTTGGAGAAGTAGCGCGTCGACTGGGCATCGTGCTGGTAACTTCTCTCTTTGAAAAAAGAGCTCCTGGCATTTATCATAACACTGCTGTAGTGTTTGAGAAGGATGGCTCCATTGCGGGCAAGTACCGCAAGATGCACATTCCTGATGATCCGGCTTATTACGAAAAGTTTTACTTTACGCCCGGTGACCTAGGCTTTCAGCCGATCAACACTTCTGTTGGTAAACTAGGTGTACTGGTCTGCTGGGATCAGTGGTATCCGGAAGCTGCCCGCCTCATGGCGATGGCCGGAGCAGATATGTTGATCTACCCTACTGCCATCGGTTGGGAATCTACTGATCCTGATGATGAAAAGCAGCGACAGAAGGATGCCTGGGTGATCTCCCAGCGCGGACATGCCGTAGCCAATGGCCTGCCGGTGATCTCTGTCAACCGTATCGGGCATGAGGCTGATCCATCAGGACATACCAATGGTATCCAATTCTGGGGCAATAGCTTTGTAGCCGGCCCACAAGGCGAGTTTCTGATACAGGCAGGTAATCAAGTTGAAGAAAATCTGGTGGTAGAGGTAGATATGCGCCGCTCGGAAGATGTTCGCCGTATCTGGCCCTTCTTCCGCGACCGCCGGATAGATGCCTTCTCCGGCCTTACCCAAAGATTTCTGGATTAATCCAGATCAAAATATCTACGAAGAATACATCCGGACTTATAAGGTCCGGATTTTTTTTACTCCAAAAAAATTCTTCTCTATTCAGGTTACACCTTTCCTCGCATGTCTACTAAACAGTAAACGCTAAGCGCTTAGGTTTTCACTAGACTATCAACCTTAAACTTTTTAGTGATGACACGCGAGACTAACTTTTACAAAAGCTTTACGACTAAACTGATAGCGATTGGTATTATCGCCTTACTCTCCTGTTGGGGCAGGCATGAGGAAATACCATCAGTACAGAAAACCACTGGTGAGGGCTATGCCTATGTTACTCATCCCAAAAAACATGTACAGCAGATTACACCCCAACTGTCAGACCAAAACCATAAATAAAGAACTCCTATGCTCAAGATCTTTTTTTTCATGTATGTTGTCCTTACCATCATGATCAATCTGAGTTTTGATCATTCCTCTCCCGTAACAGCTCCTGTTACCTTTACAGAAGCCGATCATCAGAAAGAAGTTGAGATCGTAAATACGAGGATATTTTCTATCCAATTACCTACCCATATAGGAAACGGTTACCAGTGGACTATAAATGAAGAAGAGTTTCCTGCAATAAAGATACTTGGCCATAGCATGGTAGATGAGAAACCTCTGCCCGGGGGCAGACAGCTTCAGATTTTTAAAATGCAGGCGTCTGCTCAGGGTAGCCATACTGTCAAGTTTGAGTTCAAACGTCCCTGGGAAAATGAGGCAATCCGTCATTATGAACTCAAACTGCAGGTCATTGAATAGTCCCTCATCTCCTAATCTATTGTAAATCTCCCAGATCATATTCGCTTAGCCACCTTTTTTCCAGACTGATTTCCCATTCATCCAGCTTTTTTCTATTTTTTACGATATGCTCAAGGACTTACGTGTTTTTGTCAAGTCCAGAAAGCAGAAGACAATGCTACGCAACAACCTAAATAATTTGAATATGCGAATACCTTTCCGGTTTTTTTCCACACTTATCACCTTTTTATTATTCAATACTTTTATTCAACCCTCTGATGCCAAAAACTTTAGTGACCATCCTTCCAACTGGCAGAAGCTAAAGTCAGTAGAAGATTTCTGGGAAGCCTATCCTGACAGAATGCGCACCCTCATTGAAGCGCTGGATCTTAGTTATCCGGGAATGCAAGAGGTGGAAAAAGCATTGCAGGCGGGTGATACGGTGGTAGCAGGAGAAGCAATCGTAAATTATTACCGAAATGCTGACTCAGGCTCCTGGCTGAGAAATGGTTCTGTTGATATGGCTGCTACTGAGGTAAACAAAGAAGCTATCCAGCTTATCCATGATACGGTCAGCTTCAGTGGAGTAACAGCAGCAGTGCGACTGAAAGAAAGCGGCGGCTGGGACTGGGACTATCGTGGTCCAGAACAAGATGATGAGTTTGGCTATTCACTCAATGGACAGAAATACCTTCCCATACTGCTGGAAGCCTGGCAAAAAAGCGGAGAAGCAGAGTATGCTGAAAAGTACGATCAGTTATTAAAAGACTGGGTGGTTCACCATCCACTCCCTCCCAAAGGAGATTCTATCTACTTGGTGCTTAACTCTGGAGACGAATTGGACTGGAGAGATATAGGAGAGGTGCAGTGGCGTGACCTGGAAGCTGGACAAAGGTTAGGTGCTTCCTGGCCGCAGACCTTTTACGGTTTTCAGCAGGCGGAAGCGTTCACACCGGCAGTACGTCTGCTCATGCTGGCCAGTATACCTGAGCAGACTTATTACCTCAGAAATTATCATAAGCAGGGTCACAACTGGACTACCATGGAAATGAATGGCCTCGCCCTGGCTGGATTAGCTTTTCCTGAGTTCAAAGATGCTGATGCCTGGGCAGCATATGCATTGGAAGTCATGCAAAAAGAAATTAACCGCCAGGTTTATCCTGATGGTGTACAAACTGAGTTGTCTACCAAAACTCAATGGGTAGCTCTGAGTAGATTTGAATCCGTTGCCCAGAATTTCAATCATGCGGGACGTGAAGTACCTGAGAGCTACCTCCGCAGGATTGAGGAGATGTACAATTATATGGCTTATGCCATGCGTCCCGATGGGCATCAACCGCTCAACAATGACTCAGATCGCGAAGACTTGCGGCCCCGGGTACTTACGGCAGCTCAGACTTACGACCGTCCTGACTGGCAGTGGATCGCAACCAATGGGGCGGAAGGTGTACAACCTGAGGGTTTGGCTACCACAGTGTTTCCCTGGGCAGGCATCAACGTGATGCGCAATAGCTGGGATGGTGATGCCCACTGGGCTTTCTTCGATGTCGGTCCTTTCGGTACAGGGCATCAGCACAGTGATAAGCTGCATATATCCATAGCTGCATATGGCAGAGACCTCTTGGTGGATGGCGGCCGCTTTACGCATAAAGATTACTTCAGTTTTGACCCCAGCATGTGGAGAGGGTACTTCCGTAGTACATTCTCTCATAACACTATCCTGGTAGATGGTAAAGCACAAAACGGAGGGCCAACAATGGTAGAAAATCCGCTTAAAGAAGGCACAGACTACGTAATTACGCCTGAGTTTGACTATGCACGAGGTACTTTCTCTTCGGGCTACTATGGTGTGGAAGGTGAGGTGGCACATAGCCGTGCAGTGCTCTATGTGAAAGGCAAATACTGGGTAGTGGTAGACCATATTGATACGGATGGTCCCCATCAGTTGGAAGCTCTCTGGCACTATGCCCCCCATTGTACAGTCAGCATAGAGGGCAAAGAAGTGGTGAGTACAGATGAAGGAGAGGGTAATTTACGCATTGTACCGATTGGAGTTCCTGAGTGGAAGGTAGAAATGGTTCAGGGAAAGGAAGAACCCTACAAGCAAGGCTGGTACAGCGCTGACTATGGCAAGAAAGTACCCAACCCTACAATGGTATATACTGCCAATATTGATGAATCTTCTACCTTTGCCTGGGTTCTTATTCCCGCTAAAGGTAAAGTACCAAAAGTATAAGCAGAAATCATCAACATCACAGAAGAAGGTGTACAGGTACAAATAACAGAAGAGGGGACGAATCCCCTTACTGTAAATGTACCTTTAAGCGATGGTACGCCCGGAATAGAATAATCCTAGATATTATTTATGAATGACTACCTTCCGGTTTCCGGACTTTTGCCAATGGAAATCATATTGGTAAGCAGGCGATATGCTCCCGGTACACCGGCAGGTAGTTCTCTGAAAAAGGATAAACCGGAGTAGATATAGTAACCTTTTCCATATTTGGCTACCAGTAGCGAACCCTGCTTGGGATCTTCTCCTGGATCATTCATAGAGAGTACCGCTTCAAACTTATCTTCGTCCCATTCATCAGGGAAGTACAAGCCTCGCTCCTGCACCCAGTTTTCAAAGTCCTGTTTGGTAATTTTATTAGGCGTATTCAGCAGCGGATGATCTTCCTGCAAGAAACGTACTTCAGCCTTTTCATCGGCTACCCGATCACGGGAGATATTGAGTTTGTAAGGTGAGAAATCCTGCGTCAGCAGCATATGCCCGGTATTGTATTGGGTAATCAGTGTACCTCCGTTTTCTACATACTGCAGCAGTTTATTGTTCTGATACCTTAACCAGCCAACAGTATTGTAAGCTCGTATACCGATCATAATCGCATCATAATTACTTAGCTGGTTTACATCCATATCCTCACTTCCCAGAATGGATACGCTGTAGCCAATTTCTTCCAATGCCTTAGGCACTTCATCTCCGGCACCCATGATGTAGCCTATGGTTTCACCTTCTTTGCGGATGTCCAGTTTTACCAATTGTGCTGAGGCGGTTGGAAAAAGCGTTTGAGTAGGGATATGTTCGTAAGCAATGGTAAGCATACTCTGGTCGTACGTTTTTCCATTTTGCTCAGCCACAGCTTTTACTTCTCCTACACTCTGTCCTTGCGGAGGAAGCACGCTGAATATAAACTCTTCTTCCTGCCCTTTCAAGCCGATACTATAATCAAAAGAAGAAGGAGCAGATGCCCAGCCATCAGGAAGGTCCAGTGATACTTTTCCTTCAATTCCTGATTTACCTGCCTTTACAGTTACATTGATTGTTTTGGCTTCCTGCTCGGCAAACACATGCACATCACCTTCTATTTCCACATAGACGGGTGGTGTAATGACAAAGGGGCGATAGGTTTCACCCGAACGGGCGTCATTTCTTTTGTATACCACCGGTACTTTTATATCCAGTGGCTTACCTGCAACCGTGAGTTCAAAGATAGCCTCTACCGCCGGAGGGGTATCGTCCAGGCCAATCAACTGCTGATCGTCTACCGTAAAGCTGAATCCGTCATGAGGCTTGCGTAGCCAGTAAGGACCGGAATATGGCAGATTATCAGGAATCAGCACATCTGTCTTGTATTCCAGCGACTTATTATTCTCAAGTGCTGTATTGACTGTGGTGTCTTTGTTGATGCTGGTAAAAGATACTTCTTTTAACTGTACTGATATATCCGAACGATTGATGGCTTCTACATTGAATACTACTGAATCTCCGGGTGTGGTGGAGTACTCAGCTATACCTGAACGTGAATTAGAACGAAAACGTCGGCTCAGCGCATTGGTACCGCTGCGTACTTCCAGATACAGGCCCAGGCAGGCTTTGATGACCCGGTCCAGTTCTTTTCTTTTCACCTCTTTCCAGTAGCCATCTTCCAGTTGGTTTAGTGCTTCAGAAGCTTCCATCAGTTTGGGTACTGCCGCCGCAGGGTTTTCAGGACGAAAAGCCGTATAAGCCTGGGCCAATAGCTGACCAACCTTCTCTCCCCCTTCTACTCTGGACCAGCTGGTATTGATCCCATCAAAAAGCTCATCATTTGCCATCTCACCTTTTACATGCCTGAAGTACTCAACGTCTGCCCCTCTGGAGCCGGTAGCCCCAAAGCCCTGACTCTGATGCTTACTGCGGCTTTCAGCAGCTATTTCAGTTACGGACTTGCCTAGTAGAGGATTGTATACGCCCAGGTCTATGCTCAGGATAGAATCGTTGCCTACACTTTTTTTCTCAATATCTTCGGTCATCCAGCTGCTTTCATTGAATACCAGACGTGTTGGTTGCCAGACATCCACATACTCAAGCTGCTCAGGAAAAGCCTCCGGATCAGCAGCCAGGTCAAAAGCCTCTTCCGCCAATATACCGGAAGTAGTATGGTGACCGTGCCCTGCTCTCTCATCGGGAGGAAAGCGGGTAATCATTACATCCGGCTGAAATTTGCGTATCACCCAAACTACATCAGAAAGGATTTTGTCTTTATCCCACAGTTCCAGTGTTTCCTCAGCAGTTTTGGAGTAACCAAAGTCAATAGCTCTGCTGAAGAATTGTTTGCTACCATCCACACTACGCGCCTGAATCAGCTCCTGCGTACGCAATACGCCTAGCTTCTCTCTGATCTCCGGACCGATGAGGTTTTGCCCTCCATCACCACGGGTAAGCGCGAGATAGCCGGTGTTCATGAGTTTGGTTTGAGAGAGGTAACCGATCACCACCTGGTTCTCATCATCGGGATGAGCGGCTACATAGAGGGCGGTGCCGAGAGTATTCAACTTTTTCAACGCCAACTGAATCTCAGCTGCCGAGAGTTTTTCAGGAGCCTGGGCAATGGCCGCAAAATGATATGTCAGGAAAAATAGTAAAGTCAGGAGACTAGCACGATACTTTGTACTCATACAAAATGATTTTTTAGCTAATTCGGGAGATTAACAAATTTAAGAATTAATCTCAGAAGAGAAATTCTACTTATACGTTTGCCTGAAGTTTCTTTTTTTTGGATAATTGCAGCGCAATAAGCACACAAACAGAGTATTAATCTTTAGCTTTCTTACGATTATGATAGATTTTGTGTTAGTAAAATCTACATTCAGAGCAGATTATCGGCCAAGCGCTTCATCCAATCTACAAGCTTACCTACCTCTGCTGAAAGATGCAATACAAAGGGAACTTCTCAATGCTTATCTTCCTTAATCATCAGTATTCTTTTATCATTAATATTTCTAATACGCTTAAAATCACAGCGATATTATGACTGTTTTTGTAAATGAACAGCCTCTTCGTTTATTCAGAGGGGCGAATGTAGGCGATGCGATCATGAAATACTCAGAGTCCATTTTCCGAGACATCTTATCCAAAAGAAAAATGGTGACCAATGCCCATGGTAAGGCCTTGCCACTACAGGAGGATGTGCATGATGGCGATCACTTCATGGTGACCGGGTCGCGGTGACCGGGTCAAACATACAGTTAAGCATTACAAATTTATTTTCAGAGTATCATGATGGGTAAAAAGACAGAGTGGCTGATTCGTATCTCAGGAAGTGCTCTCTTGCTTTTTGCCCTATTTAAGTTATACTCCCGACCGCTTACCCACAGTTACCACGACGCCTTTCTCTTTTTTCACCTTCAGCTGGTCTTATGGTTTATGCTATTACTGATTCTGGTATTGGTGGTCAGTAGTTTTTCTGCTACACGCTTCAGGTTGCTGGCCGGTATACTGTCTTTGCTCTTACTGGCCCCTTACCCTTTTGTGCATAAGGCTTTTACAGCGCGGGCAGAACAGTATTTTTTCCAGCAGCGCTATATTTATTTTGAGCAACTCACCCAACAAACACTAGATAAAGCTACCTCATTCAACGAAGAAAGACTGTATAATCAATTGGCAGCCATAGACGTGAGAAATTATGAAAAAGGAGAAAATTACATTGCTTACTGGATAGACCGCATGCCGGAGCAAAGGGATGGGTTTATTTTTCTTCTTGATGGAAAAATGCCCGAACGTCTTTTTGGATACCCGGTCAAACATACCAAAGCCCTTACTCAAAACTGGTTTAGTTTTTCTTCTCAGTAAGCCCGGACGCATACTCGCAGCGATTTTGTTTTCTAATCAGTAGCAAAATCTTTAATTTACCCCCACTTATGAGTCAAACATTGTATGAGCACTGCTCAGATCCAGATGAATAAGCTTATAGCTTATCGTTTTTGATTGTTATTTCAGTCAACAGTCTGAATTTCAATGTTTGCTCGGCAGTACAAAATTATCTTTTCAAATTCATTTGAACTAAGCATGACAAAAACAAGCTATTTAGCATTCACTTTGGCAGCCAGTATGTTTGCCTGCCAGCAGCCTTCCAACGACAACACCTCAGAAAATGAAAGCAGCAGTACAGAAGCAGTGAGCACTACTGCCGAAGAAGCTGAGTTTCAACCGATCTTTAATGGTGAGAACCTTGATGGATGGAAAATTCATGGTACTGAAAAGTGGTATGTAGAAGACGGACAAATCATTTGTGAAAGCGGCCCGGATGCAGCTTACGGTTACCTGGCAACTGACAAATCTTACAAAGACTTTATCCTGGAGTTGGAGTTTAAACAGGAAGCTGATGGTAATAGTGGGGTATTCTTTCGCTCTTCTCTGGATGGGACTAAAATAAGTGGCTGGCAAGTTGAAGTAGCCCCTCCCGGTAACGATACCGGAGGCATTTATGAGTCGTATGGCCGGGGTTGGCTGGAGCAGATTCCTGAAGAGAAAGAGGATATATTGAAGATGGGCGAATGGAATAAGATGCGCATTGAAGTAATTGGCGGCAAAGTGAGTACTTATCTGAACGGTGAGGAAATGGTAGTGCTGGAAGATGAAAAAATTGGCGAAGCTAATGGTTCTATCGCACTACAAATCCATGATGGAGGCGGAATCAAGGTAAGGTGGAGAGATTTACAGGTGAAAGAAATGTAGAGGCTCACTCCTGAAGACCCAATTTTTCTTCGGGAAAATAACTACCAAATTCCAAATTCAACCTTTATTTCAAAAATAAAGGAAAATAAAATACTATAATTTAAATTATTTCAGAATATTATTCTTAACACTTAGTTCAAAATTCATTTTGAGTAGTATTCTGATTCTTTTTATTCTATACCGCTTTATCAAAAAAAGTGGCTAATTTTGCAATTCACTCAATCTAATCGATCAGAAAAATGGACCAAGCTACTGCATTAGAAAAGCAATTTGAGAAAATCCCTACGGCTATTTTTGAGGATTCCGATCTTGCATCTAAAGAAATTGCCAAGACCATACGAGACCTGATTGTTGAAAAACAACAGCAAGGTAAAAAAGCCGTTCTGGGTTTGGCTACCGGTTCCTCTCCTACCCGAGTGTACGAAGAGCTGGTCAGGATGCATAAGGAAGAAGGACTTAGCTTCAAAAATGTAATCACTTTTAACCTGGATGAATACTATCCTATTGAACCGGACAAGCTGCAAAGCTATGTGCGCTTCATGAAAGAGTACCTCTTTGATCATGTAGACATAGATCCGGAAAATTACAATATTCCGGACGGTACCGTACCCATTGAGAAAATCAGTGAGTACTGTGTGTCTTATGAAAACAAGATCAAAGAAGCGGGAGGTATTGATATCCAGCTTTTGGGTATCGGTGGCACCGGACACATTGGTTTCAACGAACCAGGATCCAGAGAAATGTCCCGCACCCGTTTGATCACCCTGGATAAAATCACACGTACTGCCGCTGCCAGCGACTTCTTCGGAGAGGAATTTGTCCCTCGCAGAGCCATTACCATGGGTGTACAAACTATTATGGAGTCTCGCCAGATCATCCTGATGGCCTGGGGAGAGGGAAAAGCTTCCGTGATCCAAAAGGCAGTAGAAGGTCCTGTTACCGATCAGATTCCCGCTACTTTCTTACAGGATCATGCTAATGCCCAAGTGATTGTTGACGAAGCTGCTGCTGCCGAGCTTACCCGGGCCAAAACGCCCTGGCTGGTAGGGCCATGCCATTGGGACAAGAAACTTACCCGCAAAGCAGTAGTCTGGCTGTGTGAAAAAGTAGACAAACCCGTACTGAAACTGACTCCTGAGGATTACAATGAGAATGGTATGAGTGATCTCATTGCTGATCATGGTCCGGCTTATGACATCAACATTCGCATCTTTAACGAATTGCAGCATACCATTACTGGCTGGCCAGGTGGTAAGCCCAATGCCGATGATAGCCAGCGCCCCGAAAGAGCACAGCCTTTCCCTAAGCGCGTACTAATTTTCAGCCCACACCCTGATGACGACGTTATCTCTATGGGAGGTACTTTGCTTCGCCTGGTTGATCAGGGACATGATGTGCATGTAGCTTATCAGACGTCAGGAAATATTGCGGTATTTGATGAGGACGCTCTTCGTTTTGCCGACTTTGCCAAAGATTTCAAAGAGGTATTTGACCTGAAAGATGAAAAAGTAGATGCTTTATTTAACGAAGTTTTCAAAGCTACTGAGAGTAAGCTTCCTGGTGAGGTAGATCCTCGCCCTGTACAGTTGATTAAGGGCTTGATTCGTCGTGGAGAAGCGAAAGCGGCTTGCCGCTACTGTGGTATCCCTGAAGACAATTATTATTTCATGGACATGCCTTTTTACGAGACTGGAAAGGTACGTAAGAAGCCGCTAGGTGAAGAAGATATTCAGATTACCGTAGACTTACTGAAAAAGGTAAAACCTCATCAGATTTATGCAGCGGGTGACCTTTCTGATCCTCACGGTACACACCGGGTATGTCTGAGCGCTATCATGCAGGCGGTAGATCGTTTGAAAAATGAGGAGTGGATGAAAGACTGCTATGTATGGCTGTACCGCGGTGCGTGGCAGGAGTGGGACATTGACCAGATTGAAATGGCAGTGCCTATCAGCCCGGTAGAATTGATGAGAAAGCGTCGTGCAGTATTTAAGCACCAGTCTCAGAAAGACCGCCCTCTCTTCCCTGGCTCAGACCCCCGAGAGTTCTGGCAGCGTGCTGAAGACCGTAACAAAGGCACCGCCGATGCTTATGACAAGCTAGGCTTAGCTGAATACGAAGCCATGGAAGCCTTCGTAAGATATCACTTCTGATAAATATAAATCTGTTTTGAAAACGAAAGGGTAGCTGCTTGGCTACCCTTTTTTATTTTTCGTACAGTTCCAGCGGCAGACCGTCCGGGTCGGCAAAGAAGGTAAAACGCTTTTCGGTGAGCTTATCTGTCCTGATCTCTTCACAATTGATACCTTTCTCTGCCAAAGCCTGCACAGCTTCTGCTACATTTTCTACCTCAAACGCCAGATGTCTTAAGCCTCTGGCTTCCGGCCGGCTGGGTCGTGGAGGAGAGCTTGGAAAAGAAAACAATTCAATCACATACTGCCCATTCAGAGCGAGGTCTAACTTATAGGATTGTCTTTCTTCACGATAGACCTCTCTTACCACTTGAAATCCGAGTATTTCAGTATAAAAGTGCTTAGACCGCTGATAGTCAGAGCAAATGATGGCAATATGGTGTACACCTTTGAGTTGAAGCATACTGCTAAAATAAAAAAGGTAAAGTCTTTCGCTCAATTTATTAATTGAACGTCAAACTTTACCTTGAATAATGACTAAAATATTTTTATGCCGCCTTTCTGGCTTCTCCGATTTTCACCTCTTTACGTTTGTTCAGGTGAATCACGCCTACTTTATCCAGCATAAGAATAACCAGATACGTTGGGTCTATTTCGTGCCAGCGGAAACCGCCAAAATTAGCTCTGGAGCCGTGTTTATGGTGATTGTTATGATAGCTCTCGCCCATCATCAGGAAGTCAACCGGCAGGAAGTTTTTAGAAGTATCGCTTACTTTAAAGTTGACATAACCATACTTATGAGCAAACCAGTTGATGATTGCTCCGTGGATAGGAGACATCAGAAACTGAACAGGAAGCAATAACCACAACCACCAAACGGTAGCAAACTGCATGTAAATTAGTACGTAGATAGTGCCCCAGAAAATACGAGAAACCCATGAACGGGCAAATTTGTCAAAAACATCCCAACGAGGTACTCCTTTGGTAAATCTTTCTTCTACCTCGTACTTGCCGCTACAGATAGCCGAATAAATGGTTTTGGTTTTCCACATCATCCTCCAGATCGTTTCGTCGTAAGTAGGTGAGTGTGGATCTTCGGGAGTATCAGCGAAAGCATGGTGCATGCGGTGCATCACCCCGTAGCCATAGGCACTCAGATAGTTAGAACCCTGAAAAATCCAGGTAAGCACGAAAAATATTTTTTCGGCAGTTTTTGACATGGTAAATGCTTTATGCGCAGCATACCTATGCAAAAAGAAGGTCTGGAAGAATAATGATAAATACCAGTGGGCTACAAAGAAAGCGAGAATTACGTACATAAGCTTTAGTTAAAATAAGAGTCTGTTTCTATACACCTTTCCCTTTAAATGGGATATTTTCTTAAGAAGACAAGTGAGAAATTGAAATGTGACAGAAAGGGAAAAGTTTTTTTTTACTTTTTTTGAAGTGTAAACTTATTCACCTCCTGGCTGATCTGGTTTACAAATTCGGATAGCTGTCCGAAGTTGCAGGCTTTTTTGAAGCTTTCCAGCAGTTGTAAGGGTTGTGGATCTGTTGAAGTTTTTTTTCTGTTTTCCTGTTGAAGTTTTTCTTTAGCTCTGAAAAAAAGCTGACGGCAGTTTTCTTTTTTCTTACCGAAGATTTCCTGTAAATCTTCATATTCAAAGTCAAACACTTCACGAAGCAAATAAATTCCTTTTTCTACCGGCTCCAGTTTTTTGTGTATGAGCGCCAGGGCTTCCGAAAGTTCATTTTCCAGATCAAAACGAGGGAGTTCAAACTCACGATATTTTTCCAGCAGTTCACTGTTCTTCAGATTGCTGAAATACTCGCTCTTTTTCTTGCGGAAAGAATTGAGGTGATTGATACAATTATTGGTGACGGTGCGGATCAGATAAGCCTTAGTGTTTTCTATCTTTTCATGATCTATGGTAAGCCATTTCACAAAAGTATCCTGTACGATATCTTCAGCATCCTGCAAAGAACCCACCATGCGCAACGCTATGGCGTAAAGCAAAGGCTGATAAAGCGATATGGTCTGTGTTTGGCTCAATTCTTTATAAACATAGTAAATTTAGTGCCAGAATATCAAAGACAAAGTTAAATATTGAAAATTATCTACAAAATTTTTCAACAGGCTTATTCCCGGTCATTAAGCTACTTTCCTGTATCTACCCAACCGTGTTGTCCTTCACTTGTTCTGACAAAAAGCAGAGAATCATAATTAGCCAACACTTCTGTAGTTCCGGCAATCCAGTCGCCCCTTACTGGCTCACTTTCATAAGGATTGTCAAAGTAAAATTTATCTTCATTCCCAAGTGTGAGCTGCTGGCTAGCCTTTCCCAGAGGCTCTACAAGGCTATCATGGATAAATCCTTTTTGCTCATCAGGCAGAGAAACACGGTACCAGCGGTTGCTTTTGCCTTCAACATTTAACCAGGTATGCTGAGGGAAACTCCCCATAACTTCCGAATCTGTAGTTGGTCCCTTGCGGATATTGGAAAGTGTGGCTTTGGTACGCACAGCAATCCCTACTTTGGAAGGGTCAGTTGCCAAGATTTGCTCTTCAGTAAGCAAAGAATGCACGAAGGGATAAGGGTCTACCGCGCCTCTGCCCATCTTGTAGATGCTAAAATGCAGATGCGGAGGCGTAGTACGGGCATTACCGGTATTACCCACAAAGCCTAAAGTATCTCCTACAAAAACTCGCTGTCCCGGCCTTACTGCCTGACTATCCAAGTGTGCATAATATAGCCGGAAACGGTTTTCTATGCTACTTAACCAGACGACTTTGCCTCCCAGACCACTTTGCATTCTGTGCCCTACCACTCCATCGCTCACTGCCAATACTGGCGTACCTTTGGGCGCAAAGATATCTATACCTTTATGACTTCTTTTGCCTCCATCACGGAGTGCACCAAAGAAACTGCCTACAGCTTTACTATTGATCCCACTTACCGGAAAAGACAGTGAGGGCTGAAAATTAATGTTCAAGTTGTAAGCGCCACCCCGCAATAGTTCTGGTTGAATGCGCAAGGCATGCCAGCCACTTTCTTCCACTTCGTACTGAAGCTGAGGTAAAGTATCGGCTGAATGCAAAAGTTCAAGGCTGCTGTCTTCTTCTACGGAAAATACATCTATGAAAATGGTAGCTTCCGGCTGAGCCAGCGTTTCCAGATTAATGTGAATCTGCTGTCCCTCACGTACAGGATACCTCAGGCTAAGGGCTTTAGGTTTTTCAGGGGGAAAATAACCTGTTTCATGATAAGGCAGCTCAATCAGCAGAGAATCTTCCAGGCTCATTTCACCTGCTTTTAGCCAGTCTGTTCCCAGTGCTGTCTGGTCCAGTTCGTTTTTTTGCAGTCTTTGCAGGTACTTTTCGTAGGGAGAAGATTTAGAAAAAAGCTGATCTATTTGTTTGCTGCTGCTACAAGCAGCTATGACAAACAGAATTATGATTATATATAGACTATGAAATATTGATCGCATAGGTTAAAAGTGTAAATGACTCATCCTCTAACACAAAAGCTTGCAGGATTATTTCCTGACTTATAAATACTTATAGCCTGAGCAACTCAATGCTTATAGCTTGTTGAGTACAAAATAGACATGAGAAGATTGATTGAAATTTCCTGGTACAAAACCAGCGATTTTTACCTCCTCAACTGCAAACCCATTATTTTCCAAGAGTGTGGTCCATTCATTTATGCTGCGAAATCCGCAGGGAAAAGCCATCTCTGGCACTCCCACTGCCAAGGCATTGGCCAAAAAATCAATCAGGATGATGCAGTCTTTTTGTGTAGCGTAATCAAATTGAAGAAAGTCCGAGAGAATACTCTGCTGAGCTTTCAATTTTTTAAGCTGGTGCTGATAAGCAGGGTGATTTTTGATTTCATTTTCTGGCAACATCACATCTTCTTCAATGATCAGCCTCCCTCCCTCAGCGAGTGAGTTTCTAATATTTTGTAAGAAAAACCCCTGGGCTTCGTCGGTATTGCCTACATGATGGAGTACCGCCAGGCAAGTCATCGTATCGTACTTGATTTCACTGAAGGTATTGGGCTGAGAAAGATCCAGCGTCTGAAAACCAATCTCATCTTTAACCGCTTCGGTACGCCAGTCCATTACATCTATACCCGCTAGCTGATGAAAAGACTTATGATGGTGCTTGAGAAAAGCCACAAAATCACCTCCCCCGCAACCTATATCACAATAGGATTCGCCTTGCAGGTAATCTTTTATCTTTTCGTAGCGCCTGCGCAACTTCCGCTGATGCTTGTAAAGCTGATAAGCTTGTAAAAATTCGTCAAACCAAATCTCATCCCGAGGCTGCTTATTTCGGGAAAGCTGCGCGAAAAGCGGAAAAAGCTCCTCAGGTGAATGCTGAATTTGTTCAATCCTCTGAAAGGCGGAGGTAACCAGATACTGGCATTTTTCTATAACTACTTCTTCATTAATAGATTGAGGGTCAGGATGATGCTCCACGATAGCCTCCGCGTAATTCCTTTTCATGATGTACTGCACAAACTTTCTGGCATCAGTACTGGTAAAAGAATTTAAGAACGTACGGGCTTCGCTTAGTTTCGCCATATTTAATGTCAATGATTAGGATAAACAGTAATAAATACTCAATTCAATACATTCAAGTGCGAAAGCACTTCATTCATATTAACTTAAGCACAAGTTAGTATCTTTGCTTAAACCACAATTTTTGTATGCATCTCATTTTTTTTGATACGCCGATCATTAGAGATAACCTTAAGCCGTTTACGCTTACCCGGCCTATAGCAGAAATTCGCTCAGGTATTCTTACTATGCGTGAAAAATGGATTCGTAGGCTTGTCTCCTCCCTTCAGCCTAGTTATTTTACTGAAGCTTACTTACAAAAAAAATATTCTTTTCATGTATCTGGAGCCAATAAGCTTCTCTTCATCAATGCCAGTGTCTATCCTGATGAAGCACTACAACAGGCGGTAGCTCAACTGGCTGAAGGTCAAACTTTAAAACAGGGAGAGCTGCTCATCGCAGCTCATACATCACCTAATCAGTTTAGTACGCTTGATCATCAGGAGTATGACACACCTTACAAAGAGGCTTTTGAGCAACTGAAAAGCATGCTTTCTCCTCTTCAGAATGTTGAATATACCCCTCAGCTTCAACAGCTTACGCAGCCCTGGCACATTTTTCTGCAAAATGCGGAGCAAATCAAAGCAGATTTTGATCTAATTACGAAAAACCGACAGTCAGCTCAACTGGATGATCCGCATACCATTGTATATGGTAAGCAAGAAGATATCTTTATTGAAGAAGGTGTCTCTATCAGGGCTTCCATATTAAATGCAGAAGCTGGCCCTATTTATCTGGGAAAAAATGCTACTGTTCACGAAAATGCAGTGATCAAGGGGCCTTTTGCCATGCTGGAAGGTTCGCATGTGAACATAGGCAGCAAGATCAGAGAAGCGACCACCATTGGCCCCCACTCCAAGTTGGGTGGAGAAGTAAAAAATGTAGTGATATTCGGCAACAGCAATAAAGGTCACGAGGGCTTTCTGGGAAACTCTGTGATAGGTGAATGGTGCAACTTTGGGGCAGATACCAATGCCTCAAACCTGAAAAACAACTATAAACCCGTCAAAGTGTGGAATTATGGGACACATCGTTACGAAGATAGCGGCGAACTTTTCTGCGGACTGATGATGGGTGACCATAGCAAATGTGGAATTAACACGATGTTCAATACGGGTACTGTAGTGGGGGTATCTGCCAATATCTTTGGTACTGGCTATCCCGGAAAGTTTATTCCCAGTTTTAGCTGGGGAGGCATAGAAGAAAGCAGCGTATATCGCATTGAAAAGGCGCTGGAGGTAGCCCAACATGTAGTACAAAGACGCGGATTGCAGCTTTCAGAGGCTGATATTGAAATACTGAAATATATATATGAGCACTGCCAGGCAGAATCGGAAAAGTGAGTATGAAACTCTTTTTTACCCCCTGTACTTTATTTTGTTTTTTTAAACAATTGATTACAAAAACACTTATCAAATTCACTTCCAGATAGTAAAGGCAGGGTGTATAGAGAAAATCTTCTTATTGTCATATCATTTATGATTTTTGTTAAAAGCTCACAAAGATTTCTCGCACTGCTTTTGTGGTGTACGTAAAGTATCTTAAGTAAAAATCGCTACAAATTTTTAAGCTTATGTGTGGAATTGTTGCCTATATAGGTCATCGTCAGGCTCACGAAGTAGTCATCAAAGGACTTAAACGCCTTGAATACCGTGGATACGATAGTGCCGGGATTGCCCTTAATCATAATAACTTAAGCGTATATAAGAAAAAAGGAAAAGTTTCTGAGCTTGAGGGGCACTTACAAAATGAAATCACTCCTGATCTGCTTAATAGTCAGGTGGGTATGGGACATACACGTTGGGCTACGCATGGTGTACCTAATGATGTAAATGCACACCCTCACTATTCCGGAAATGGCAAACTGGCTATTATCCATAATGGCATCATTGAAAACTATGACGCGCTGAAGAAAGAATTGCTTCAGAAAGGGCATGAGTTTAAGAGCGAGACTGATACCGAAGTGCTTATCCATTTCATAGAAGATGTTAAGCAGCACAATGGTTTTACGCTGGAAGAAGCAGTAAGAATAGCATTGAAAAGAGTAGTGGGCGCTTATGCCATTGTTGTCATGTCAGAGGATGAACCGGATATGCTGATTGCAGCACGCAAAGGCAGTCCGCTTGTACTTGGCTTGGGAAAAGACGAATTCTTCTTTGCTTCGGACGCCACCCCTATTGTAGAATATGCCAATGAAGTAGTTTACCTCAATGATGATGAGGTTTGCGTAGTACAAGGCGGCACATTTCATATTAAAGACCTTAACGATGTTCCTTCTGATCCCTACATCCAGACGATAGATATTGAGTTGGAAGCCATTGAAAAAGGTGGTTTTGACTATTTCATGCTCAAAGAGATTCATGAGCAGCCCAAATCCATCAGCGATTGTATGCGAGGCCGTCTGAATGCTGAAACCGGCACCTTAATGATGGGGGGTATTCGTGACCATATTGACGAACTCGTCAATGCCAACCGTATTGTTATTGTAGCCTGCGGTACTTCCTGGCATGCTGGCCTGGTTGCAGAATACATTTTAGAAGACTTATGCCGTATACCGGTAGAGGTAGAATATGCTTCTGAGTTCCGTTATCGCAACCCGGTAATCAACCCCGGAGATATCGTAATCGCCATTTCTCAATCCGGAGAGACAGCTGATACTTTAGCAGCGGTAGAACTGGCAAAAAGCAAAGGAGCTACTGTATTAGGCGTTTGTAATGCTGTGGGTTCATCCATCGCCCGTGCTTCTCATGCCGGTTCTTACACCCATGCCGGACCAGAAATTGGCGTAGCCAGTACCAAGGCCTTTACAGCTCAACTCACCGTGCTTACGATGTTTGCTTTGCTCATCGGCAAAAGCAAAGGAACCCTGAGCGATGAGGAATATAGTAACTTGCTCAGAGAGATGAGTCAGATCCCTCAAAAAGTAGAAAAGGCTCTTAAGCTCAATGAGCAGATAGAGTATATCTCGCAAATTTACAAAGATGCTCCCAATGCCATTTATCTGGGACGCGGACACAACTTCCCGGTGGCGCTGGAAGGTGCTCTGAAGCTAAAAGAAATCTCCTACATTCATGCTGAAGGCTACCCTGCTGCTGAAATGAAGCATGGTCCTATTGCATTAATTGACGAAGAGATGCCGGTAATTTTTATCGCTACTCAGGATGGGTCCTATGAAAAGATTGTATCCAATATACAGGAGGTAAAAGCCAGAAAAGGACAGGTCATCGCCATTGTGACAGAAGGTGATACCCAGATTGCTGAAATGGCAGATCATGTGCTGGAAGTACCTAAAGCCAATCAGCAGCTGATGCCTCTGATTTCTGTGATTCCTCTGCAACTACTCTCTTATCATATCGCAGTATTAAGAGGATGTAATGTTGATCAGCCCCGCAATTTGGCAAAATCTGTAACAGTAGAATAAAAGCTCAGCAGAAAATAGTTGTTATAGGGAAAGAATAAAGTTTGTCCCGCTTCTTGCGAGGCAGAAAACAATCGCATTAAATTTATCTGTACTAGATAGATACTTTCTTTTGATTTCTTGTAGGTTTGAAGCACTCTCTTATTTGGAGTTAATTTTTCATGCTTGTTTGATTATCATTTATTCTGTTATTCGTCTGAGTTTTGAAAAAATCACACTTTGCAGATTTTTTTTATTAACATCTTATTATGCCTTCATGCTGGTTGCTTATTACATCCTCCAACATGGATATATCATGTCTTTAAAAACGGCTTTTCAGTTTTGTATTTGCTTGATGTTGTGAGCTTATACTGCTAACCGCTTTCGCCAAAGGGTATATAATCCTACTACCAGAATATATTCAAATGCAATCAGCCAGAATCCTGGATCACCGAAAAAAGCAAGATAGCTTCCTCCCATTGGCATAATAAAAACGGGCACTGTGATCAGGGCGTCAAAACACATGGCAATGCCAAACATGCCTGCGCCGAATACAAAACCATTGGTAATATTCTCCTGGCGGTAATAAAAACGAGTGCCAACAATCGCACTTGGAATCAGTGCAAGCATGAGTACTAAATTGGCCTGGAATTCTGCATCTTCTAAGATGTTGAAAAAGAATGATACAGTGTAGGCACTTACTCCCAATACCCAGGCAATGGCCGCAGCAAAAAACAATCTTTTGATGTTCATGAGTTTAGTATTTCTATGTTAAAAACAAATTCATCATCGCTCATAGTTTTGCTCAAATTTGAGCGGACTATGAGCGATGCATGATTACATTTCAGATAGAGAAAAGACTTAGCTGATCGTTTCTACGCTGGCATTCCAAACACCGGTAGCTGCTGTGTCTTTGGCATAATCTGCAAAGTCCTTAGGTTTTCTGCCCAGCACTTTTTCAATATCTCCCGAAATCTGATTGTTACCTTCAGCATCTAGTACATTGGTAAACAGGTAATTGATCAACCACACATAATCTGCGGGTACGCCTGCCTCTTCCAGCATCTGGATATAAGCATTCATGGAGATAGGAGTAAACCTAATCTCTCTTCCTGTTGCCCTGGAGATTTCGCCGACTATTTCAGGAAAGGTAAGCAGGCGAGGCCCTGTAAGTTCATAGACTTTTCCGTTGTGATTGTCATTGAGCAAAGCTTCCACCACCACCGCAGCAATATCGTCGGTATCTACATAGGGCACTCTGGCTTCTGCTTTAGGCAGCGCCACATGTCCCGCCAGGATGGGATCCAGGAAGAAGCTTTCGCTGAAGTTCTGGTTGAACCAGCTGGCCCGTACTATGGTGTAATCCATGCCCGAATGCATCACTATTTGTTCGCAAAGTTCTGCCTCTCTCTCACCCTTGCCGGAAAGCAGCACTATCTTCTTAATACCACTTTTCCTGGCTTGATGGGTCAATGCTTCAATGGCATCCAAAGCGCCGGGTACGGCCAGATCGGGTTGGAAAGTAACGTACATCTTCTCTATACCTTCCAATGCTTTTGCCCAGCCCGCAGGATCCTGCCAGTCAAAAGCAGGATTGGCTTTGCGAGAGCCGATGCTTACATTTTGTTGAAGTGCCTGAAGGCTTTGTACTACTTTGCGACCGGTCTTGCCGGTTCCACCGATTACTAAAATGTTACTTGTCATGATACTTTTATTTAGAGATTTGAGAATGATTAAATGATTTTTGAATGGGAAAAGACTGCTAGTAGGGAAAGCAGAAAAGCAAGGACTGAGAAGACTGTTCTGATCATATGCAGACGATTCCACAGCCCTTCGTACTGTCTCCGACTGCTGAGCATTTGCTCAGGATTCAGTTCGCTCAACTGCAAGGCATCCAGGATATTGTTTAGCGGAACATTGCCGAAGGCTGTCACGCCAAAGGTGCCAATGAGGTAGGTAAGCGCTGCTGCCAGCATGAGCCAGAAGCTTAGTCCTGCCTGGTATTGCTGAATGGTACTCGTAACAAGTAGCAGCAGACTTCCGAAGAATATCAGGAAAAAAGCAGGATTCAGAATCGCCCGGTTGATGGATTGCATGGTCTCCAGATAAACCATATCCGTCACTTTTCGGGTGCCGGGGATTACCGAAACTGCCCAGGCGTAGAACAGGCCCGCCGAAAGGCCAGTCAGCAGTACGGCTGCCAACAGGGTGATTGTTTTGATGGATATTTCCATAGCTGTCACTTTTTGATTGTCAATGAGACAAAGCTATGGCATTACGCTCCGGGTGATTTGTCTGAAAAGGAGTAGGATTTGTTCGTAAAGGATTTTCCGAAAGGATTATTGTTTGATCTGGCTGGGACGGAAGCCAAACTTTTTGGCAAAGGCATTGGAAAAAGAACTGAGGCTATCATAGCCTACCTGCCAGGCAGCCTCCTGTATGCCCATTCCCTGATTTCGGATCAGTTCATGCGCCTTATCCAGTCGTTCATTGTGCAGGTACTTAAAGACCGGTACACCGAACAGGGCCTTAAAGCTTTTCTTGAGTTTAAAAGTGTTCAGTCCGATTTGCCGGGATAGCTCGGACAGCGAGGGTGGAGCTTCCAGATTGTCAGTCAGAATTTCTCTGGCCATTTGTAACTTATCTCTTTCGGCCATCGGGATGCCGGATTCACTCATCATGGAGAGTTGCCCAAAGAAATGAGCCAGCAGTGAAGTCATCTGGCTGCGGAAAAACATCATCTTTGCCTTGCCGGTATATTGTATACGAAACACCTGCTCAACAATAGCCTGCATCTCCGGACTCATAAAAAAGCTGGGGCCTTCTACATAATGGTCTTGGGGATAAACCAGCTGGTGCAGCATTTCTCCGAACAGCTCTCCCTCCTGGTTGGGAAGTTTTTTGAGATTGCGTATGGCAGTAGCCACCACAATACACTCCAGTGGCCGGTCAGCAAATACGTTGTGGACAAACTCAACCTGCTCATCCGCATAAAAAGAAAGAGCCAAGCCATTTGTGTGTTTGAATACTTTATTGGCTTCGCCATACCTGACGGTAAGCTCCACATTACCCGAACCATAAAAGGCAACGCCAATGACCGGCTCGTCAAAAAAGCAGGAGTCCACGGAAGGCTGATCGGTGCTGGCTTCCTCTACCAGTATGGTAAAATCGTTGATATCAATGATGTCCCTGGTCATGAGGCATGATAGATTATACTTACTAAACTACCAATTTATTGAAAGGGAAAAAGAGCGTAGTTGAAAAAAAGAAGCAGCATCCACACAAATGGACTATTATCATACTTCTGTAAGGCCTCCGAACGACTGTCAAGGGCGACAACAGGCGATGAATATGTCAGTGCTCCAAACTTTTGTACCCGCTGTTAATGTGAACTATTTAAAATAGATCCGGACCCTATCCTGATCAAAGGAGAAGTATTGGAGTTTGTCAAGATTGTAGTAATCAGTACCCAAAGTATTATTAAGTCTGAGAAACTGACCGGATATACTAAAACCACCTTCGTTCACTTTACTGTATTGACTGAAGCCGCTTCCATGAATTGACCATTCGTAAATCCATGCGGTTTGTATTTGTAATCTATCTGCCTGAGTTCGCAGTTCATTTCCTGCTATTTCCCCGGAGGTCAGTACATCTACATCTTCTACACAAGCAACAAGTAATGTAATACACAAGATGCTGGCTATTTTTCTCATATAAGTGCTTCTTTAAGGTTTTTACGACCAGCGGAGGCACAGCCATAGCTTTCCGCTTGTGGCTTGTTAGTGCCTAGCTTACATCTCTCTTTTTATAAAAGTTGCTGAGTTCTGATCTAATTCAATCATAAATCCTCCCCTTGAATTTAATTTCTGTATTGCTTGCAGATTTTCAGAAAGTACATCTATCAACGCGGAGGTAGAGAGATTACCAAGGTTAACTTTTACTAATTTCTTAAGGGTATTGCTGATCAAAAAGCTATTTCTAAAATCAGCATCTTTCGTAAGAACAATCGAATCATTTTTATCAGCATAGGTGCAAATATCTCCATCCGCGGCGTCCGCTTTTGTATGCCATTTATCCAAGATTTCATTTACATGAATAGCCTCAAATTCTAATGCTCTGAGATATTTTACTATTTTGTAGGATATGTGAACATCACAGAGAAACTTCATTAAGCGACCTCTTTAATATTGTGTCCAGAAAGAGAGAGCTTTGCGTATTGTAGACAGGCAAATATATCTTCTTTTTCCAATTCAGGATGATCTTCAAGGATTTCTTCTATACTCATTCCAGCTCCCAGCATATCAATAACTACTTCTACTGGCCATCTCATACCTCGTACACATGGTTTGCCATGACATATTTGCGGATCTATTGTAATTCTATTTAGTAAGTTCATCCTTATTGAGTTTGACTTTATCAAAATTACAGATTTTGTCCTGCTTTTGTTAATTTTTAGCTTAGCACTAACGCCAAGGCTAGCCATCATGACGGGCCTTGTGTGCGTTTTCTTTTCAAGTTAAATTTTCTTTCATTGGAGCAAATAGGAATCTTCCGCTCATTTCCGCCCGGTTGTGGCTAGGTGATGTTGTGCACTGTTTCATCAATAAATCACACTGGTTCCTAGCTCAAATAAAACTAAAATATGATCTTGATCTTTAATATTTATTCTTTCTAACTTTTCTCCCTGATGCCCGATATAATCGACTTTAAGGTCATATACACCGGGCTTTATTTTTATACTAAAATGACCTGATTCATCTGAGGTGGTTCCAATCTTATTTCGTTCATCAACTAATATATTAGCTCCTTTTAAAAAGGTTGAATCGAGTCTTGAATAAATATATCCTTCTATCGTTGCCGTATCTTCTAATTCATTATTTATCAATCTTGATATAACCTTTGACTCTCCTTTTATTGAATAACCGCTAGATGTTTGCTTTATCGGTGAACATCCTATGGTTATCATAGATAAAAAGCAGATCAAATTTTTCATACTATAGTGCACAACGACCGATGTAGCGGCTGGCGAAGGCGCAGCCGTAGCGATAGCCGATACATTTTGTTAGGGGTAGGCATATCTATTTTCCCCGTAATTTATATCATTTGCATAATCAATATTCCGATCAACAATACGATTATTCCATATCTAACTATCTGAATAAGATTGTTAATCTTTTCTTTTAACTTTTGGCTTTCACTAATCGTAAGATCATTACCTATTTCTTTTAGTGATCCTCCTTGAGCCAATAATTCCGAGTTTTTATTTTTTATCCATAAGCTAAGAAAATAATCTTCATCCTTATTATAGCGCCCATCATTTTCAATTCTCAGCAATTTATAGTGAAGAAACACTTTCCAGATATAAATACAGAATACAACCATCGCAATTATAAAAATAGCTATTACCATTTCTTTTTTATTGGATTACCCCTAACAATGAGATAGCGCATATTGCGGCTATATCCCATATACTTTCCCCTGATCAATAGCCCCTAACACAGTGTCAACAAAGTGCTTTAGCATTTGATAGAGGTGTTTACACATAAAGGTAATATAATTGATTTTCCTCAAATGTATAAGATCACTTGTATAATTCATGCGCAAGCACAAGAGATTCCTTACAGCCGGCAAGAATAGGAGTAGCCATGATACACTTTAGCGCGTGAAGCTCACCTGATGGCCAGTCAAGTCATGGAAAAGAAGTGGGTAACCTACGTACTCTGCTTTCTCATGTTAACACTCAGCTGCCCTAAAGCACCTCAAACAGTTCAATTCAGGCTTTTAGCAAACACAGCTTGGCTACTTATGGCGTCTACACAACATATTTGTCGGATAGACGCAACACTCTGAAGGAAAATGAGCCATTACTTAGCAGCCCTTTAATCCCTCTACATAAAAATTTCCTGCAACCCCCGGTTTACTACACTTTTTCATAGGGAGATGTCCCACATTCGGCTGTACACCACGCATGTTCCACGGAATATGTGCCATACTGGCAGGAACACTATACATTTTCTCAGAAAAAAGCCTTGTAACCCCAGGGTTACTACACTTTTTTATACGAAAAAGTGTAGTGGACGTAAGGTCGCTTTACATTTTCATTGGGTAATGCGTAGTGTACCCGGAGTTGCGGCACATTTTCAAAAATAAATCAGCCATTTTTCTGCCACTCTGGCACAAAAAGTAGCTTTTATGCAGCATCACCGCGCTTATTACAGACGTAATCATACCGCTGCCTTTGGCCTTGTGCCGGATGAAAGTCGCTCAATAACTCACAAAGGGCATCTGGTAGGTGTACTTTGCTTCTTCCACCTCTTGGAGTATAAAATCCGCCAGATCAGCCCGCCCTATTTTGGTGCTGGCATTTACCCCTACCCAACCCACTCTGTATGCTCCCCGCTGGGGTTCGTTGGTGAGGCGAGGCCCTCTCACAATGGTCCACTTTAGCCCGCTATCCTCCAGCACTTCCGCATGTTGGATGGCATCATTAAGAATTTTGGAGGCAGCTATTTTCATGATGCCCCTGATCAGCTTATCGGCAAATTTCGGTTCATCTTTTTCATAGGGCAGTCCTCCTCCGGAAAGGGAGATGATGCGCTCCACTCTATGCTTTTGCATGGCATTTACGATATGTTGGGTGCCTCTGGTCTGCAAGTCTTCCGGTGAACCTTTCACATGGCCAAAGAGGCTTACCACCAGGTCCGTACCTTCTACGGTGCGCTCCACATCCTCTGCCTTAAGTACATCCCCCTGGATGATGTGCAGTTTGGTAGAAAGCTGAGCTTCCTCTTCTACCTTGGCGGGCGTACGTACCAGGGCTTTGATCGTATAATCTTTGGCGAGTGCCTGCGCCAAAAAGGCTTTACCGCTCTGTCCGCTGGCACCAAATAATGCTATTTTCTTCATAAGACATGTGTTTTTCTACAAATCTAACTATCTTAGCCCTACATACCCATTAGCAGGGTACCTACCTTTAAGTAAGTATGAAAGAAAGTAAGATTACTGCCCAATGTCCCATCCGCACCACCCTGGAAATGCTGGGAGGGAAATGGCGTCTCCTGATCATCAGCCAGATTGGGGAGGGAAGGCTAAGATACGGAGAGCTGAAGCGGGGCATCCCCGACATCAGCGAGAAAATGCTGGTGCAGGAACTCAAAAACCTCATGGACAACGACCTTGTCATCCGGCATAACCACGGTGAGGTGCCGCCCCGGGTAGATTATACCCTGACGGAGAACGGCAAAAAGGCGCTGGCCCTGGTGGAGCCTATCAAAAAGTTTGGGCTGGAATACATCAAGCGATAGGCATGCCTCCCCATGACCTTCGTACTGGCACAAAATGGTAATTTCCACCCTTCTTTCTATATTGTCTGCCCTTAACTTAAATACTGTACAACTACACAAAGCCTATGAGCAAGCGAAGCACTGCCGCTACTACTTTTCTCCTGCTTAGCCTTTCCTTCACCCTCTGGATGACGCAATGCGCCAGTCCGCCTCAGGAAGAAGAGGAGGCGGTATATCTCTTTTCTTACTTTACCGGCAATGGAGAAGATGGCCTGCACCTCGCCTGGAGTGAAAATGGCTTGAAGTGGGAAGCGCTGAATGACGGACAATCTTACTTACAGCCTCTGGTGGGCGAGAGTACGCTGATGCGCGACCCCTGCATTACCCAAACGCCCGATGGCACCTTCCATATGGTCTGGACAACCTCCTGGCAGGGCAATACCATCGGCTACGCCCACTCTGATGACCTCATCCACTGGTCGGAGCAGATCGCCATTCCGGTGATGGCCCACGAAGATAGCGTGCGCAACTGCTGGGCACCGGAAATCAATTACATCCTGGAAGAGGAGCAGTTCATCATCTACTGGTCGTCTACCGTTACCGACAAGTTTCTTGAAACCGCCAACAGCACCAAAGACAGTACGCTGAGAAACCACCGCATCTACTATACACTTACCTCCGACTTTGAGGAGTTCACTCCTACTGAACTGCTGTATGATCCCGGATTCAACGCGATTGATGCCAGTATTTATCCGCTGGAAGATCGTTACCTGATGTTTATCAAAGACGAATCGGAATTACCCGAGGCCCAGAAGAACATCAGCATTGCTTATGCCGATGAAATAACCGGTCCTTATCAGGTGGAAGGTGAGCCTATCAGCGGCGACTACTGGGCGGAAGGCCCTACGGCTGCGCAGATTGACGGCACCTGGCATCTGTACTTTGACAAGTATCGCAAAGGTGAGTTTGGACTACTGGTATCGGATGATCTGCAAAGCTGGGAGGAGAAGTCGGAGCAGTTGGAGATGCCCGAAGGTATTCGTCATGGCACCATCTTCCGGGTTTCCCGGGATGTATTGCAAAAACTGCAGGAGCAGGAGGCGGAGCAGTCTATGCTCTATCGGGATATCTCCCGCAAAGGGCGTCCCTATGCCAAAGACCCATCGGTGGTGAAGTTTCAGGGCCGCTACTATATGTATCACTCCCTTCCTCCTGACGAAAATGGTGCGGAAAACAAAAGCGGATGGAATATCGGCATCGCGGTGTCCGACGATCTGAAGCATTGGGAAAAGCTGGACGAAATACTGCCGCAGGCCGAGTACGAAAGCAAAGGACTATGTGCCCCCGGAGCGCTGGTGCATGAGGGTAAGGTGCATCTTTTTTACCAGACCTATGGCAATGCTGAAAATGATGCTATCTGCCACGCCTGGTCGGAGGACGGCATCCACTTCCAGCGTGATGAAAGCAATCCCATCTTCTCCCCCACCGGCGACTGGAACGTAGGCCGGGCGATAGACGCTGATGTATTCATCCATCAGGATACCGCTTACCTATACTGGGCCACCCGCGACCCTGCTTACGAACAGCAGATGGTAGGCGTATCCGTGGCCGCTGTGGCGGATGGCTTTGGAAGATCATCATGGAAGCAAATCAGCCAGGAGCCGCTGCTGAAACCTGAACTGCCCTGGGAAATGAACTGCATAGAAGCTTCTTCGGTCTGTAAAATAGGCGATATCTGGTATATGTTTTATGCGGGGGCCTATAATCACGAAGGGCAGCAGATCGGGCTGGCAAGAAGCGAGGATGGTATCCACTGGGAGAGAGTAAGTGATGAGCCGGTCTTGCCTAAAGGAGAAAATAATGCCTGGAATGCTACCGAATCAGGCCACCCGGGCGTGTTTATTGATGAGGACGGCAGCAAATACCTGTTCTATCAGGGCAATCCCGACAAAGGTTACACCTATTATTTATCGGCAAAACGCTGGGAAATGAAAGATGGAAAACCTACTTTTTCAGACTTGTAGACAAATTGCGTATTGAGCGAATATTGCATGTCTCAGTTGAAATCAAAGGCCGTCCATAGGAAGTCAAACTACAATCTAAAGAGAATATCAATGATCAAAACTAGCTGTCATGACACGAAACATAGGGCCTTTACTTTTTCTCAGTCTTTTATTTCTCTTGAACACTGTCCGGGGGCAAGAGGTGGGTGAACAACTCCCACCCTGGCAAGAAGGCATGCTGGATATCCACCATATCAATACCGGAAGAGGGGATGCCGCCTATTTTATCTTTCCCGACGGCACTACATTGCTGGTAGATGCCGGAGACATGAACCCTTTTGGCGAACGCATCGGCACCCCCCGCAATAGCCGTATCCATCCCGACAGCAGCAAAAGTGCTCCGCTTTGGATTGTGGAGTACATCCGTCAGTTTGCGCCTGCCAACAGCGCCCCTGTGCTGGATTACGCTATGATCACCCACTTTCACGACGATCATTACGGCAGTCTTCACCAAAAATCAGAGCCTTCTCATGAGGGAGATTACAAACTGACCGGCATCACGGAGGTGGGAGAATATATTCCTATCCGGATGCTGCTGGACAGAGGCTATCCCGACTATGCTTATCCGGTTCCGCTCAAGGGAGAAGGCGTGCGGCAGATGATGGCCTTTAATCCGCCTTTCAAACAGTGGTATGAGACCTTTGACAACTACCAGAAGTTTATTGAATACCAACGAAAAGAGGCAGGCATGCAGGCCGCCCAGCTCAAAGCAGGCAGTAATACCCAAATCGCACTCAAATATCTGGCTGACAAATACCCGGAATTTGAAGTGCGTAACATCAAATCCAACGGAAGCATCTGGACTGGTAAAGGCGATGAAACTTATGAGTATTTTCCTGACTTCAGCGATACGCCCGTGCAGGAAAGGCCGGGAGAGAATCCGCTGAGCAACGCTCTCCGTATCTCATATGGACCTTTTGACTATTTTACCGGAGGTGATATGCCGGGCATTGCCGATCTGGGTGAGCCGGAATGGAAAGATGTGGAGACTCCGGTTGCCAAAGCCGTAGGTCCGGTAGATGTAGTAGCCTTTAACCATCATGGCAACCGTGATTGCTGCAACCCTACCTTCATCAGCACGCTTAGGCCCCGGGTGTGGATAGAACAGACCTGGTCGTCCGACCATCCCGGCCATGAAGTGCTGCGCCGGGTGACTTCCAGGCACCTTTATCCCGGTGAGCGCGACCTTTTTGCCACCAATATCCTGGAAGCCAATAAGCAGGTGATCGGTCCATCGCTGGAAAGAGCTTACCAAAGTACCGAGGGGCATATTGTCATCAGAGTAGCGGCAGGAGGACAAACGTATCAGGTGATTACCCTCAACGACAATAATGCAGAAAGAGAAGTTACCGGTGTATTTGGTCCTTACCAGGCGGAAAGCAAAGCTTCGCCTTCTAATGAGTAGTGATCTTACTGGTATATGCTCAGGTTTGTGCATCATGGAATAAGATCGGTAGAGACAAGGAAGGAAGATACACCCATAAAAAAGAGGTGTCACTGCTGAAAACATTTATGCCCTCCGTGAGTAAGAAGATGAGCTGGATATCCTTTATAAAACGCTCCTTCTCCTTCTGGTTATTTAAATGTAGCAACAGCTATATATCAATTACGGTTTTTTTTTATTAATATAGTCAGCACAATCTAGCTTGTAATGCCTGACGAATCAGTCAAAAAGAAGTCTTCCTTTTTCCAGGAGCTCCAGAGACGTAATGTTTTCAGAGTGGCCAGCGTATATGCCATCACTGCCTGGCTGGTGATTCAGATCGCAGTGGCTATTTTCCCTTATCTCAATGTGCCCAACTGGTTTACCACGGCGGTGATCATTTTTTTCCTCTTCGGTTTCCCTATCGCACTTGTGCTTGCCTGGGCTTTTGAGCTTAGTCCCGAAGGCATTATACGGACCACCTCAGTGGAGGCAGACAAAAACCCTTATCCTCCTGCCAAGAAGAAACCTTTTACTGGTACTATTGTCAACATCGCCCTGGTGATATTGCTTATACTGCAACATCTGTACTTCAACTACTGGACAGAGTGGAGTGCAGACACACCAGTCAGCGATACTGCTGGTATCAACGACAAATCTATCGCGGTACTTCCCTTTGAAAACATCAGCAGCAATCAGGAAAACGAATATTTTAGCGATGGCCTTACCGAAGATATCATCACCCAGCTTTCCAAGATCACCGCACTGAAAGTAATTTCGCGCACCTCCGTATTACAGTACAAGGACAACCCCAAATCGGTCAAGCAGATCGCCGGAGAATTGGGCGTATCGGTGGTGCTGGAAGGTAGCGTTCGCCGCATCGGTAACCGTATCCGTATCTCCGGCCAGTTGATTGATGCCATCAATGACAGACACTTATGGGCAGAGTCTTATGACCGTGACATGGAAGATGTGTTTGAGATACAGAGTGAGATTGCCAAGACAATTGCCTCCAAACTGGAGGCTCAGCTTACGCCATCAGAGAAGGAAAGCATAGAAAAAAAGCCTACCGAGAATATCACTGCTTATGATTACTACCTCAAAGGCCGTGATTACTATTACCACTACACTGATGAGTATAATGAGCTGGCCATAGCACAGTTTAAAGAAGCCATTGCCCTTGATCCTGACTATGCGCTGGCCTGGGCCGGGCTGGGCGATGCTTACAGCCAGAAAAATATCCGCTTCGGCTATGATGTAAGCTGGAATGACTCCAGTATAGTGGCGGGAGAAAAGGCCATCACCCTTGATCCTAGCTCTTCCGAAGCCTATAAAGCGCTGGCCAATGCATATAATTATGCGCAGCAATACGATAAAGCCTTTGAACTGCTTCAGAAAGCCGTGGAGCTTAATCCTAACAATGCCCCGGCAGTGGGAAACCTGGGAAGTAGTTACTTCCTGAGAGGAGAACTGGCCGATGCGCTCATGTGGGAGAAAAAAGCGGCAGCTCTTAATCCTAACAACTCCATTCCCTTTTACATCATCGGATGGATCTATCGACTCCTGGGTGATTTACCCAGTGCAGAACTGTGGTTGAAGAAGTCTATCAACATGCGTCCTTTACAGGATGCCTACCGAGAACTGGCCTATACTTATGTAAGCCAGGGAAAACATGATGAAGCTTTATCCTTACTGCCTTCCATACTTGCACAGGGAGAAGAAAACTCCCGGGTAATGGAAACTGCCGGAATGATTGCAGGCTTCGCCGGTAATGACTCACTGGCGGAGATTTATTACCGCCAGTCTATTGCGCTGAATCCTTCGGTAATGAATGATCCCCATACGGTCAGCCTGCTAGGCTTGGGCAGAATTCTGATGGAAAAGGGCAAGCAAATGGAAGGCAACATCTTGTTAGCCAGGGCCACGGCACTTGCCCTTAACGAATTTTCTAATGGGGCTCAGGCTGACGAGCATCCTTACCATCTTGCCGCTATCTATGCTGTACAAGGCAAAAAAGAAGAAGCGCTGAAGTGGCTACAGCAGGCGGTGGCATACAACTGGATAGACTATGCCCTTTTAGAGCACAGTCCATACTTCAAAAACATTAATGATGAGCCTGAATTCCAGACCATTGTATCCCAGCTAAAAGCCAAAATGGAAGCAATGCGCAGGGAAACAGAGCAGGAGGATGCTCTTATTCCCCAGGCATTATAAAAGCTTTTCAGTTTTCTCCCAAATACGTTCCTGAGCCAAAAGCAAATATTTCAGAAGGTGTACGGGCATTATTGATGATGTCGTTCATTTCTGCTACGATTTCAGGATGCTGCTCTGCCACATTGTTTTCTTCCCCTATATCTTCGGCCAGATTATACAGTTCCAGGGGTCCATCTGGATTTTCCAGCACCTCATAGCGTACTGCTTTCCAATCGCCTTTGCGTACCGCTACTCTACCGCCTCTTTCATGAAATTCCCAGTACAAATATTCATGCTCTTCCTGTCCCTCTTCACCCATCAGTGTCGGGAGTATAGAGATTCCATCTACTTCTTTCTGTAGTGGCGCTTCAGCTATCTCGGCAAAGGTAGGATACAAATCCCAGAAGGCTGAGATATGATCACTTTCGCTTCCGGCAGGAATTTTTCCCGGCCAGTGGGCGATGGTAGGCACGCGGATACCACCTTCGTACAGGTCACGCTTAAAGCCTCTCAGGGGGCCATTGCTGTCAAAATATTCAGGATCCGCACCACCTTCAAGGTGTGGGCCATTGTCACTGGAGAAGACAATGATGGTATTTTCATCTAAACCCAGTTCTTTCAGCTTGGCTACAATTTCTCCTACCTGATCGTCCAGTACATTGATCATGGCCGCGAAAGCGGCGTGGGTTTCCTCCTGCGACTCATAAGGTCCCTGGCGGTAGTCAGGTCCTTCGTCATAGCCTTCATAAGATTTCTCAGGTTCAAGCTTGCCCCGATACTTTTCCATATATGCTTCCGGCGCAGCCAGTTCAGCATGAGGAATAATGCTGGGCACAAACAGAAAAAAGCTGGTATCCTGGTTTTGCTCAATAAAGTTTAGCGTCTGCTCATGGATGAGGGAGGGAGCGTATTGCCCTTTCTGCATACCTTCATTGTCTTCCAGCATCACTTTCTGGTTATTGTCCCACAAGTAATAGGGGTAATAATGATGCCCTAAGCGCTGACAGTTGTAGCCATAAAAACGATCAAATCCCTGATTGAGAGGATCACCTTCGGAGCCGGGATATCCTAACCCCCACTTCCCAAAAGCGCCGGTAACATAACCTTGCTCCTTGAGCATCTCCGGTAGGGTACGAATGCTGTCGGCCAGGGGATACTGTCCTTCCGGCCTTACTTCTTTATTACCCCGGATAAAGGTATGTCCGGTATGTTTGCCCGTCATGATCACCGAGCGGGAGGGTGCACAGACCGTGCTACCGGAATAATGCTGGGTAAAGCGCATACCTTCTTCTGCCAGACGATCAATATTAGGGGTTTCAAAATGCGTTTGTCCATATACACTTAAATCGCCATAACCCAGGTCATCGGCCAGAATAAAAACGATGTTGGGTTTTCTGGCTTCTTCGGGCTGAGGCTGCGAACAGCCCAGGAGAAGCACGATACATGCAAAAAATAAATATTTGGATAAAGTCATTGAGTGGTAAATTAGGTTGTCTTCAAAGTCAAACAATAATGATAAGAGATTCGGGAGTAAGGACCAAATTCAACACGTGTAAAAAAGCTCAGAACAGACAAGCTTACTATTTTCATAGATTCTATTTATTTTAGACAGATTTAATTTTTACCTCCCTCTTTTTTATGATTCATATTTACGAAAGCAGCTTCAAATTCATTTACCTTTTATACCTCATTGTCTCACAGACTGTGCAGGCGTAACCTGAATAAAATACAGCATGGGGCATGAAAATTATAAGTTGAAGGAAAATCTACTACTATGAGCAATAAGCAAAAGTCAGATCAAATACTCCTCCTGGGTGATCCTCGTTTGCATGAAAAAAGTCGTGAACTGAAGCCGGAAGACCTTCCTCATATACAAGAAGTTGTACAGAAACTGCATGACATTCTTTTTGAGTTCAAAGCCAAATATGGGGCTTTTCGGGCCATAGCCGCTCCGCAGATTGGAGAAATGATTCGCCTCATCTATATGAACATTGACCGTCCGGTAGTCATTATTAATCCTACATTTACCAGTTTAAGTGAAGATAAGTTTGAAGTCTGGGATGATTGCATGTGTTTTCCCAATCTGCTGGTAAAGGTGGAGCGTCATCAAAGCTGCATAATAGAATACCTGGATGAGCATTTTGAAAAGCAACAGCTTAAAGCAGAGGGAGCTTTATCAGAACTATTACAACATGAATATGATCACCTGGAAGGTATACTGGCTACCCAGCGCGCGATAGATCAGCAATCCTTTCGCTGGCGAAAAGCGATATCTTCCTCTTTGTGAGCCCCAGTTTGGCCAGGAATTGGAGTTGATTCGTTTCATTTTTATCTTTTTGCAAACATTTTTCATTTCTCGCTATTTTTCAAAGTATGGAAAAACTAACCTTTAAAAACGGAGATAAGATGCCCGCCATCGGGCTGGGAACCTGGAAGTCAGATCCGGGAGATGTATACGATGCGGTACTGGCTGCCATCAAGAGTGGCTACCGCCATATTGACTGTGCTGCCATCTATGGCAATGAGCCTGAAGTAGGCGAAGCACTGAAAAAAGCTTTCTCGGACGGAATGGTAAAAAGGGAGGAGCTTTGGGTCACTTCCAAGCTCTGGAACAATTCTCACCGCCAGGAGCAGGTAATTCCCGCGCTGGAAAAAACACTGAAGGACCTTCAACTGGAGTATCTCAATCTCTATTTGGTACATTGGCCGATAGCTCTGAAGGAGGACGTGACTTTCCCGGGAAGTCCCGATGACTTTTTGAGTCTGGATGAAGTACCCATCACCAAAACATGGAAAGGAATGGAGGAAGCCAAAAAGAAAGGGCTGGCCAAGCACATTGGAGTTTCCAACTTTAGTGAGAAAAAGATCAAGGAACTTCTTCAGCAGTCAGAGAGTAAACCTGAAATGAATCAGGTAGAAATGCATCCCTATCTGCAACAAAAAGAATTAGTAGCCTACTGTAAACAAGAAGGTATCCACCTGACCGCCTATTCTCCACTAGGTTCTGGAGATCGCCCGGCAAGATCAAAAAAAGAAAGTGACCCGGTTCTGATGGAGGATAAAACTATCCACAGCATAGCCGAAAAACACAATTGTTCATCCGCACAGATATTAATCAGTTGGGCAGTCAATAGAGATACTGCTGTTATTCCCAAATCTGTAAATCCTAAGCGTATTCAGCAGAACATTGATTCTGCTCAAGTCAACCTAAGTGATGACGAGATGCAAACCATTGCCGGTCTGGATAAGCATCACCGCTTTATTGATGGTGCGTTCTGGGCTATGGAAGGTTCTCCTTACAGTATGGCCGGCTTATGGGATGAGTAAATAATTTCATGCGAAAGTAAATATGTGAGCCGGGCTTCAACTCCCGGCTTTTTTTAAGGTTTCCTAAATCTTTATACTTTATTTTTTAACCTTTTTAAGGTTTATACTTTCATGTCTTACTCCTTTTAAGGCGGCTTTTATCACTAAACATTAAAAAATTACTTAAATAAGGTTTACTCACGAAGTAGACATTAAAAGATAATTTATCTAACTTTCAGACATTAAAAACAATATTTATTAATGTCTATGCATCCTTATCGCATTAATCCCGACCGTAATAAAGCCTGGAATGACCTCCCCCTCCTTCCCATTCACGAAGACTTATACAAAACCGTAGGTGTATTAGAGCAATTGGGGCAGGCTAAATTAGCCCTGGGCCGCTTGCAGGGCCGCAGTGTAGCCATCCCTAATCCCGGCATGCTCATCAATACCATTAGCTTACAGGAAGCCAAAGCCTCCAGTGCCATAGAGAATATCTTCACCACTGACGATGATCTTTACAGGGCTTATTCAGAAGATAATCTTTACGAGACCAGCGGTCCATCCAAAGAAGTACTCTACTATCGACAAGCTTTATGGGCAGGGCATGATTATCTGCAACAGCAGGAGTTTGACATGGAGTATCTTATCCGCATGTACCGCACAGTAAAGCAAAGTAGTGATGGCATCCGCCCTCCTTTCACTCAGATTGTCATCCGGCGGGGTGAAAGCGGTCCGCAGGCCGGTCAGGTGATCTATACACCACCGCGAGGGCCTAAGTTGATTGAAGAAAAATTACAGAACCTGCTGGAATTTCTTAACAATGACGAACAATACGCAATTGACCCTTTACTGAAGATGGCAATAGGCCACTTTCAGTTTGAAGCGATTCACCCCTTTCGGGATGGCAATGGTAGAACAGGCCGATTGCTTAACATCCATTATCTGACAAAAAAAGGCTTACTGGACTTACCCATACTTTTTCTCAGTCGCTACATCATTGAAAATAAAAGTAATTATTACGCTTATCTGGCAGGTGTTTCACAGCGAGGAGACTGGGCAGCCTGGATATCTTATATACTTAAGGCGGTAGAGATTACCTCCAATATTACGTATCAGAAAATTAACGACATCATCGCTACCAAGGATGCCATACTGGAAGTATTGGATAAAGAGACCGATATAAGAAGGCCAGAGCAACTGGTGCTCGCTATTTTTAATCAGCCTCTTACCAAAGTAAAACACCTCACCGACCGTGGATACTATGCAGAAAATACCGCCCGTAACTATCTCAATCAGCTGGGCGACATGGGCATACTGGAAAAGAAAAGTATAGAAGGACATCATTATTATCTGAACCTGGAACTTTATCGTATACTGGCTGAGTAAATAGAAATTAATCTATACCCATAGATTTGTATTGAACTCCACCTAAAAAAAGCGTATATTCCATAACGAATAACACTCAACTCAAACGCATTACTCATGCGCAAGTATATATTTTTAATAGGCCTTAGTATTTCCTGCTGGCAACACGTTTCAGCTCAGGATAACGAGAGGTTTCGGATAAGTTCAGAAGAAGAAATAGAGCAGGTTATCCCTGCCAGCGATCGCTATCTGCTTGAGCAATTTCAGCAAGGCATGGTTAGCCTCCATAATGGTACTAAAGCAAACGCCAGACTCAACTATAACTTACTCCTGGAAGAGATTCAGTTTATAGACATCACCGGAGATACCATGGCACTGGCAGATGAGCATCTGGTGAAACAGATCAGTATTGACGATAAAATCTTCTACTATGGTGAACAGTCGGGCTTTGTAGAAACAATCGCGGATTATTCTCCTGTAAAACTTGCCGTACATCAGAAATTCACGACTGTCAATGCTGAGAAAATGGGAGCCTATGAGCAGTCTTCGGCAGTATCATCTATCAGAACATATAGTTCTTATACTACTGGTTCTGGACAGAGACAAAACCTAAAGCTTAAAGGAGATTTGGTACTGGCCATAGAGTCTACTTTTTATTTTGTTGACCAAAATAACCGTACTTACAAAGCCAATAAATCTGCTTTGAAAAAGATATTTCCCGATAATAAAAACACTATCAGAGATTATATCAAGGAGGAAGCGATAGATTTCAACAGCGAAGAAGACCTCAGAAAGCTGCTACAATACTGTAGCGAACTCTCCTCCTGATTTATTCTGCCTTTGCCAGATTTTGCATGCTTTCTTTTTCAATGGTATTGATCACCCATTCACCTACTTTCAGCCCTTGTGCCGTGCCATTTTCATTGGCATCACGATAATGAATACCCCCATACAAACGTGATACTGCCGCTTCCTTAGCCGCTGCCATGAAAGACGTAAAATCGCGGGCAGGAATGCCATAGCCTACTTCCACATCGTCAGTATAACTGAAATTATCTCCCAGGTAATAGGTCAGAATATATGCCGATGCTCCTGAGATCGTAGAATGCCCGCTGGTATACTCCGGAAAGGGAGGTGTTTGCAAAAGCGGTTCCCAGGTGGGGTCAATGTATTTTCTGATCGCAGTCTCAGGTCGGATGCGGTTACTTCGGTACTTTTCGTCCCAGCAGGAAATGAAGGCATCCATCAATCCTACTGCCACCACAGTATGTAACTTCACTGACTCTGAAAAGCTCTTATTTGCTTTTTCACAGGCAATGCTGGTAATCCCCATCCAGTGGGCACCGGGAGAGATTTTCTTCAGGCCGACCATGAGGTGGCCATTATTTTGCATGGCGAAAGGGTTACAATCCCAGAAAGAAGCAATCCTTCTATGCTCCTGCGGTAAGGACTCGCCTTCTTCATACACTTCCATCAGCATCTGAAAATAGGGGGAATCTTTGTCTTCACTAAACTCAGCCGGTGGTGCGGGTTTGAACTGGCTGGCTGAATCCATAGTGAGCGGACGTACCGTGTTGAAATGTGGCTCTACCGCCGCAAAGTAAGCGGGAGGTGTGGGGTACCAGTGCCCTTTTCCTTCCAGCGGTGTGTACTTGGGATAGTTGCTGATTTCGCGGTAGCGATCATTCTTTACATAAGCCAAAACTTGCTTACTGATATCCTGGGCATAGTTTTTTGACTGAGCGATGACTTCTTCTGAGTAGCCAAGTCGTTTACAGGAATCTAAAAACTGCTGCTCATAAGCTTCAATCATACTGCCGGAGGGCTGTATTTTTTGAGCGGTCTCCATCATAGCCAGCAGTGCACTGAGAGAGGGCGAATGTCCTTCAATATCCGGCTTGGTGATTTCAGGAAACTCATTAAGTACTCCAGCCATGCTCTGGAGCGTAGAATCATGCCCGGCATGGACATGCTGTACCATCACTTCATAGCCGGACAGGTTGATGTAGGCAAAGAAACGCGCTGCCAAAGGAGGGTTGGTTACATCATGCACCATTACTTCAGTCACTTTGGCCATGAGCCGGCGAATGTCTTCATTGCGTAATTCCGGCAATTCTGCCTGCTCCTGCGTACAGCCAAAAGCCATTATACCCATCCACAGCGACAAAATATATGCTCTTCCTCTCATTTCTAGTTGATTTTATAGGCTTTTATCTCTCCCTGATTGATGCCAAACAGTAATGTATTATTCACCTCTACTACGCTCCTGACATCGCCCCACACTTCAAAGCCGGATTGCTGCTGTGGGATGTAGCTGAAGTTTCCTTTACCATCTCCTTCCAGCAAAATTCCATAATTCGCGTCACATTTCCCAAATCGCAAGCGTGCCTGGCTGATGTTGCCTCCCAACACAAGATCTTTATTACCATCCTGATTATAGTCAATAGCATTGATGGTAAAGACCGGCGATGATTGTACCACCAATGGCAATTCTTTAGGTTTCAGCTTTCCTCCTTCACTACTCTCAAAGTAAATAGTTTTAAGTTCGTTGGCCTGCAAATGCTGTACGCCCTGTAGTTCTTCTTCAGTGAAAATATCCTTCAGCTGAGCATCCGCATAGCTATCGTAATCGGAGAAGCGGGTACGCATCATGGCCATCTGGTCCAGCAGTTCGTCGCGGGTCACAGAGGGATAACTTTTACCCTGTATGTAAAAGCTAAAAACTGGGTCTACTGATCCGTTATCGTCAAAATCTTTAAAGAAAATCTCAGCCGGTTCGCTGTCGCTGGCTTTGCACTGAGTGTTCAGTCCCATGTTACCTAGTACCAGATCAGCTCTTCCATCACCATTAAGATCATCAGCCAGAATGTTATTCCACCAGCCGCTATACATTTTGTCAAAATAGTCGCTGGTCTTCTCTTCTAATTTCCCCTCGTTTTTGGCAAATACACTAACTGGCATCCACTCTCCTACGATTACCAACTCTTCCTCCTGATCGTTATTCAGGTCTACCCAGACAGCATCGCTTACCAATCCAATTTGCTGTAGTAAAGGCGATACTGCCTGCGCCATATCTTTGAACTTGCCCTGCCCATCATTGATCAGCACATAGCTGCGGGGAGTCTCAGGATAACGGCCGGGAATCACTCGTCCCCCTACAAAAAGGTCATGCTTTCCATCTCCGTTGATGTCAGAGGCACGGGCACAACTGCTGCTGGTAAGCATTTGCGGTAAAGCACTTTCACTTTTAGTAAAATTTCCCTGCCCATCATTGAGATATAATCTATCCTGCAGTGCTTCGTCTTCCGGCATAAAATCATTATAACCTCCGCTACATACATAAAGGTCGGCTGCACCATCACCATTGGCATCAAAAAACAGAGCATCCACATCTTCGCTGCGCTGGTCTTCGGCAAAAGCAGTAGTATTTTGCTGCACAAATCTTCCGTTGGCCTGTTGTACATATAATGCTCCTGCCTGTCCACTGCTTCCTCCTACATACACATCTTCCAGACCATCTCCGTTAATATCTGCTTTGGCCATACCTGGCCCGGAAAAAGACAGCGGATTTACCATCAGCGGCTGACGCTTAAAGTCATTCAGCCTGTTTTCTTTATGCTCAAAAGCAAGAGGTGATTTTACTTGCTGGTAAATTGTCTTTTGTGGCTTTGAAAAAAGATAGTTTTTCGTAGCCTCTTTTTCATTCAGGGTAATGCGTTGGTCTGGCTCTATTTCGGTCAGGAGTTGCTGTTTCCCGCTTTGCCACACAATGCGAAGGGAATCTATTGCATCCGATTCTCCCAAGCCAAAATGCATAATAGGGGATACGCTGGACTGGTAGCCACGTGAAGGCATCTGTTCCAGATACTGTGTTTTACCATCCGCATAAAGCATTACCTTAGCTCCTATACCGAATCTATTTTTCTCCTCTCCTTCCAGTTTGACCTGCAAGTAATGACGATCTTTTTGCTGACTTGATTCATTTTGAAAAATAAAGGCAGGATTGTTAATATTATTTACGACCAGATCCAGATCACCATCATTATCCAGGTCGGCATAAGCAGCTCCATTGCTATTGGATGCCATACGCATGCCCCACTGGGTAGTAACATCGGAAAAAGTAGTATTCTGCCCGGGGGTACTTCCATTATTTTTATAAATGTAGTTGACCACATTGGAAGAGGGCATCTGGTGTACCAGTTCCAAAATATCTTTGCGCAGCAGATTTCCTTCTCTCCTTTTCAAATAATCGCCCATGTGCTTCATAAAGTCCATATTGGTGTAATCCCGCACATAACCGTTGGTAACAAAGAGATCTTTCCAGCCATCATTGTCATAATCGGCCAGCAGGGCGGCCCAGCTCCAGTCGGTATTGGATACCCCTGCAAGTTGTCCTATTTCACTGAATGAAGGTTGACCATCTGCTCCTAAACCATTATTAGTATGTAGCATATTACGCATATACTGATAATAAAAGCCTACGTTCAGGTTGAGGTTGAAGCGTTCGTAATTGTCGGGAGCGAACAATAATTTCTGTCTTCTATTATCTTCCGGCAACATATCCAGGGTGTAGATATCCTGTAAGCCATCATTGTTGATGTCGGCTATATCATTACCCATTGAGAAATGGGAAGTATGGCCTAACTGTGACTGTATCTGATCTGTAAATGTTCCATTCTGATTGTTGATGTAAAGGAAGTCCGGAATAGCATAATCGTTGGAAATATAAATATCCGGCCAGCCATCTTGATTAACATCTGCAATACCTACACCTAGACCATAAGAGAGTGAAGTGCTTTGTATGCCCGTCTGAGAGGTTACATCTGTAAATTTCGGTGTTTCACCACCTTCGTTTCTGAATAGTCGCACTCCATTGGAAGGATCTTCTTTTTTGAGTAATTCGGCAGTGGAAGACTCATCCAGCACAGGTAAGGGGAAGGGGCTGTGGTTCAGCAAAAACATATCCAGGTCGCCATCCCGGTCATAGTCAAAAAAAGCAGCGTGCGTACTGGTAGCAGGACTTCCTAAACCATACTCCTGAGCCATCTCTTTGAAATGAGGCACACCCAGAGAATCCGCTCCCTGATTGACAAATAGCTGATTGACACGGTTCTCAGGCCTTACATTACCCGAATAACATACATAGATATCCAGCCAGCCATCTCCATTGACATCGGCCATAGTCACACCCGTTTTCCAGGGCGCTTTTTTTCCGGAAACTCCTGCTTGCTCGGTAATGTCTTCAAACTGAAGGGACTGCTTGTCTTCCAAGCCTTTATTCAAATAAAGCTTATTGGAGATCATATTTCCGGAGAAATAAACATCTTCCCATCCATCATTATTAACATCGCCTATGGCTACCCCTCCTCCATTGTAGAAGTACTCATAAGCCATTACATTGGTATTGAGGCCTTCGGTAAGCTCGTTGTTGAACTTGACGTGGGTAGCCTGGGGTGAAAGCAAGGTAAACAGGGGGGGAGAGGAAGGAGTAATGTTAGCGGAAGCATTCTTTTGAGAGCTCTCCTTTGTTTGATCATTGCAACTTGATATCAGCATTGCTCCTGTCATGCAAAGCCAATAAATCAGTTTATGTGGATTCCGAACCAATTTTGAGTGTAGTTTAGATACGTCTTAAAACAGAAAATCTATGCCAGTATTTTATAACCAGCATAGATTTTAAAAAATTCAAGTAAGCACCTGATTAATTGCAAGCGATCGACATGTGCTTACCTCATTATTAGTAGCCAGGGTTTTGCACCAGGGCTTCGTTTCGGTTTATCTCATCTCTTTCAAATGGCATGAAATACATTTTATCCAGCCATTGGCGATTCTCAAAACCTGGATCTAAGTCAGCGACTGTGTAAGTATAATCGTAGTTATCAGGGTTATACTCGTAAAGGGATACGTTAGCGCCTGGCTTCAGAGTACCTTCTACCAAGATAATTCCTGGCTGCTGGCCTAATGTTTCTTCAGCGATCATCCAGCGACGCGCATCGAAGAAACGATGTTCTTCATATGCCAGCTCAACTCTGCGCTCGTTCCTATATTGCTCTCTCAACTCATCACCAGTAGCAGTAATCGCCGGCATACCTGCACGGAAACGAATTTTATTCAGCCACGCTATTGCCTCTGCATCCTGCCCTAGCTCTATGCTTGCCTCAGCATAGTTAAGCATAGCCTCAGTATATCTCAACTCTGGCCAGGGAATTTCCTGACGCGTGTTTTGATCCACAATGCTAGGGTCTTTGTTGATGAATTTATGCATATAATAACCGGTACGGGTACCATTCCAGTCCTCAATAGGACTCTGACGGGTATCCAAACCAAAATGTGTGGCTACTGCACCATCTTGAATGATTTCATATTGTCCGGTTTGGATCTCATTGGCAGGATCTCTTGGCGCAACATCAGCAGTACGAGGCTTCCAGTCGGCACCATCATATAAAATGGTGGCATAAAAGCGGGGGTCTCTATTCTCATAAGGTGCTGCCGCATGCTCCGGATTACTCCAGTCAAACTCACTGCCATCCATCATTTCATAATCGTCTACCAGATTTTGCGTAGGTGTATTTCCCGCCCAGTTGTGGTAACCGTTTGGTCCGTTATCTAAAGCGGCTCTACTTCCGTCTTCTACCTTAGCATTGATAAAGTATCTGGCGAATAACAACTCACTCTCACCACCATTTTTAGCTAAAGACATATTCTCGTAATACTGCTCACCTTCTTCCGGAGAGACAGGGGCGGTCAGGTTTGTCATATAGCCATCTGCTTCATCAAGTACGGCTTTGGCAGCGGCTTGAGCAGCCTGCCAGCGTGCCGCCTGGTCTCCACCAGTATAACCCAAAAGCTCCGGATTAGAAAAGCCTGAAATTACACTAGAGTTAGCAGAAGCTGTAGGGATATGATGCAAGTCACTAGCGGCATACAACAATATCCGAGACTTTAAAGCCAGAGCGGCAGCTCTATTAGCGCGCCCTTCACCCAAAACTTTACCTTCCAACAACTGAGCAGCAGCATCACAGTCTGCCACAATAAAATCAACGCACTCTTCAAAAGAGCTTCTCTGTAGGCTATAATCAGCCTCTCCAAGCTCGTAAACTCTGTCAATTATGGGAACTCCACCCCATAAACGTACTAATTGATGATAGAAAAAAGCGCGCATGAAACGAGCTTCTCCCAGAAGCCTTTCAGCTAATTCAGGATCATCAAACTGAGGCTCAGTCAGGTTTTCTATTGCAATATTTGTAGCCCTGAGTCTGCTGTATAAGTCCCCATACCTCAAACGAGGGTCTCCCCAGTTGATGACATTATCCGGAGTCGTACGAGACTCAGTAACGGTAGTGATTCCACGGCCGGGGTGGGTAAAGACCGCTTCATCTGTAGTGGAAGCCAGCATTTCCTCATTGAAACCTCCGTCATTCAAACCATTATAAATATCGGTTACCGCTGCTTCAGCCAACCCTGGGTCTACCCACACAGCATTTTCTGAAATTTCATCCAGAGGCTCGGTGTTTACAAAGTCATCATTACAGCCCGTAGCAATACCCAAAGCCATGACGACAGTTAAAGATATATATTTTACCTTATTCATCTTCTTTGCGTTTATCAATTCTTAAAATGTTACGGTTGCACCCAGGTTAATAATACGAGACTGCGGATAATACTGACCGCTCTGGCTATTTGACTCAGGGTCATATACATCTAACTCATCAATAGTAAACAGATTGAGTCCGTTAGCATAGATTCTGAGGTTACCAATACCAACTCTTTCAGTCAGATCTACTGGTAAATTATACCCTATCTCAAAGTTCTTTAAGCGAATATAGTCCGCATCCCTCAACCAGTAAGAGTTACCGGTAGAATACCACTGATTGTTTCTGTCGGCGATACGAGGGTGTACACTACTAGGGTTATCTATCTGCCAGCGGTTTTCATAGGTTTCCAGCAAAAAGTTACCGATACTTCCGGATTCAGTAATCACAAATACCTTTGCTCCGGCAGCTCCCTGGAATAAGATAGACAAATCAAAGTTTTTATAGTTGGCACTTAGATTTATACCTCCCTGGAAAAGCGGAATGGATGTATAGTCAGTCCTCACCTGGTCATCAGCGGTAATTCTACCATCAGGTACGCCATCAGGACCATAAAGGTCTTTGTACTTCATATCTCCGGGACGTAAGTTGTTAGTCAACTCGCTATAGTCAATGGTATTGGCATCAATTTCTTCCTGAGTAGCGAAGACACCATCATACTCATATACCTGATAGGTATACATGGGCTTTCCAGTAGTTCTCTGCCATGCAGGAGCACCGGGTGCTTCATCCCAGTATAAAATTTCGTTCTGCGCATAACCGCCATTTACGCTGGCACTAAAACTAAATTCACCAATCTGACCATTATAGCCTACATTAAAGTCATAGCCCTGGTTTTTCACTTCAGCTATGTTTTCAGGGGGCAAAGTCATACCAGTATGCTGAGGTACTGAGCCAAATCTGGGCCAAAGAATATCGGTTCTTTTATTCATAAAATAGTCAAACTCGAAGAAGATTCTGCCTTCTAACATCTGACCTTCAATACCGATATTGGCATTATTGGCTACCTCCCAGGTAATTGAATTGTTAGGCACACGGGTCTCAAATAGTGTAGTAACTTCCTGCTGATTAATAATATAGCTGCTAAGGCCAAAAGTAGAAAGGTACTGGTATTCCTGCAGATCTCCATCGGGCCCTTGCGTAATATTATCATTACCCATTTGTCCCCACGATCCACGAATTTTCAGAAAGTCCATGAAGCTGATGTTGTCTTTCCAGAAGTTTTCTTCTGAAATCACCCAACCTGCCAGAAAGCCAGGGAAAAATCCGTAGCGAGTATCTTCAGGGAACATGTATGAACCATCATAACGCCACAAGAACTCAGCAAGGTATTTTTCCTGATAGTTGTAAGCTACACGACCGAAGTAGTTCAGACGAGCACGTTCCCAGGCACTACCACCGATCCTTTGCTCGTTGGTACCACCGGCAAATAATTGGTCAACCGCATCGGAGATGAAAAACCTGCGGTAGGCGTTAAACCCGCTCCACTCTATGGTTTCTCTGTTTACACCGGCCAGGAAAGTAAGGTTATGATCTCCAAATGCTTTAGTATAGTTAATAGTTGTACCCAACAATATATTCAACTGGTCTTCATTACCCTGTGTCAGATTAGGTTCAGCTGGGCCACGTTGTACTCTGTTCATAATAGGCTCACCAGCCTCATCAAATCCATCCCAGGTATAAAGATCCCAGGGAGTATTCCATCTCTTGGTCTGGCGTATGTATTTATCAATCGCAGCAGTACCTGTTACTTTCAGACCTTCTACACCGGGAATAGAAATCTCCAGTGATCCATTGGTCTGAATGTAATTCCTGTCATCCTGATCATATCCGGTGGCATTAGTGGTTACTACTACAGGCTGGGTACCATTTTCAATATCCGGACCGGGCAATCCGTTAGGCCAGTAAGCTGGAGAAGTAGGTATACCTCTCATCTGCATTCTGAAAATCTGCCCGGCACCTACTGTAGGGAAATAGCGTCTTTCCTGACGTCCCAACATACCTATTGAAGTTTTGATATACTCATTGATTTGCCCATCCAGGTTGATACGGATATCATACTGCTTATAGCCGGTAGCTGAGTTTTTGTAAAAAGCATCCTGGTTTTGATAACCTAAAGATGCCAGATACTTGAAGTTATCCGAACCACCGGAGAGTTGCACATTATGTTGTGCCTGAGGAGACCAGTTTTTGAGTGTCTCATCGTACCAATTTGTATTAGGGTGTCCCCAGGGATCACTACCATTTCTAAAAAGCTCAATATCTTCAGGGGTATATGTAGCCGGTAATTCACTTCCATCATTTCTCGTGTAAACTCCCTCCGAATCAAAAGCGGCCTGAGCAGCTGCCCACTCTTCTACTGGTAAGTTAAAAATCTCCAGCTCGTTTCTCATCTCCGCAAACTGGGCAGCATTTGCCAAATCGGGCACTCTGGTAGGTTGCGCCCAACCCTGATTGAAAGAGTAGGATAACTGAGGTTTTCCGCTTTTTCCTCGTTTGGTAGTAATCAGGATTACTCCATTGGCGGCACGTGCACCATAAATGGCTGCGGATGCGTCTTTCAGTACGGATACACTTTCAATATCCGCAGGGTTTAAGCGTTCCAAACCACCAGCTCTATCAGGTATTCCATCAACAACGATCAGTGCGTTGTTATTACCCAAGGTATTTGTACCTCTGATACGGATTGCAGAACCATCATAACCCGGCTCACCGCTTCTGTTTACAGCAAATACACCGGGAATACGACCTGCTAATGAATTAGACAAGTTTAAAGTAGGTGATTTAGTCAGCTCTTTTCCTTCAACAGCAGCCACTGACCCGGTTACAGTTACTTTCTTCTGCTCACCATAACCTACTACTACTACCTCTGAAAGAGATTGTACATCAGCAGCCATGCTTACATTAATAGTAGTACGCCCGCCAATCTCAACCTCTTGCGCTTCGTAACCTACAGATGAATAAATCAAAGTGGTAGTCTCATCGGGTACACTCAGGTTATAGTTACCTTCTACATCTGTAATCGTACCGATAGTGGTTCCTTTTGCCAGGATGTTTACTCCGGGAAGGCCAGTACCATCTTCTGCATCTGTTACTTTACCAGAGATATTCTTGTCCATCACTTCCATCTGTAGCATGGTAGCTGCAGTAGAGCTTAGCCAGGGCTGTGTTTCAGAGTATTTTGCTCTGGGATCCTTACTTTGGGCGTCACTCACCTGTGGTTCAGTACGCTGTACCTTATCCACCTGCTTATTCTGACGATAGATAACGTAGTACTTATCACCAGTTTTTCTGTATTTCAGGTCAAGGGGAGAAAGGTAGTTTTCAAGTACTTCTTCTACTGAGCCTTTTGCTGTATTTTCATCTACCTGCACTTTTTGGTTTTCTACCAGACTGAGGTCATAGGTAAAGTACACCTTATACTCAGATTGCAGCTGTTCCAGTACACTTTTAAGTGTCTTTCCTTCTTTCTGCTGTTCTTTGGTATCATCACCTGTAGTCAGGCGATCTTCATTAAAACCACTGGCGACAGCCAGTTGTTGGGGTGGCAGCGCATAGCCATAGCTACAAAGCAAGGCCAGAAGCCAGGCTAACTGCACACGAAAGAGTAGCTTTTTTTTCATAACATGAGTAGTTTAATTTGCTGGTTTGAAAATTCTTGTGATTGATTATTTCATAATGATTTCATTTTCATTTCTTTCCAGTTGTACATCAAGCATAAGTTCCAAAGTTTCCAGAACGAGGTCCAGATTGTCTGTTGGAAGGGTAGCCTTGATCTTTTTATCGGCAAGTTCATCTGAGCTAAACCGTACCTTTACACCATAGTAGTTTTCAATCAATACTGCCAATTCTGAAAGAGGCTGCTCATCCAGCATCATCTGATGATTGCGCCAGGCGGTAACCTTTTGAGGGTTGACATTAAATTTGTCCAGCCTCTGGGTTTCAGCAGAATAAGCAACCATATCACCCGGCTCCATGCGTAGCCGCTCTCCTCCAGTCATTTTCAAATCCACGATCCCTTCATCCAGTGTCACTTCCACTTTTCCGGAGCGATGGTTTACATTGAAGGCCGTACCTACCACTTCCACGTCTATATCCTGCAAATGCACTATAAATTTCACTGCTTCCTTACTATCAGAAGAAATCAGCTTACTTACCTTAAAAAAGGCTTCTCCCTCCAGCCAAACCTGTCTTTGTTCTTTTTCCTGCCAGTCTTTTATAAAACGTAAGCTAGAATTTGCATTGAGAATCACTTCTGAACCATCGGGTAGCTCAAATTTTTGGGTTTCTCCGTAAGTGGTAGCAAATTCCTGCTCATCCTGATTCAATATAAAAAGAGGAAATATGATGCTGATAAGGAGCAATAAAGAAGCCGCTATGGCCATCCAGGGGGACATTAGCCGTCTATTGTCTTTAGTTTGGGGAGGGGGAGAAGAGGCATAAGCTTTCTTTTCTTTAAGACTTTCTCTGATCCTTTCTTTGGTCATCAGCATGCGTTCTGTAGACCATTCATCTTTCCTGAAATTTTGTGAACTGAGTAAGCGTTTGGCTTCCTCTATGGCCTCTTTTTTTTCAGGATGTAGTGCTAACCAGGTCTGCCAATAGTCGGCGACTTCAGCATCCCGGGTAAATACCCAACGCTGAAAGTGCTCATCCATCGCAAAGTCTAAGGCTGTGTATTGGTTATAAAGCATGCTTTCTGATATACTATTATTGTAGAGAGAAGAAGCCTGAAGATTTGACCAATGAAATCAATTTATTTTTTGAGAATTACAATTTCGTTAGATTTATACCACTATTATTAATCTATTGATAACAAAAAAAGTATTTTGTTAAGAAATTCTCTTATAAAATTGGCGCAAGCAAGCTAAATACTAACAGATAAAGAGGATAGCCTACTGAGATTTTTGTAGATAAGGCAGACGTGAGCACTTTTCTGAGTTGAGCAAGAGATTTGTACATCATTGAATAAAGCGCAGCCTTCTCTATTTTCATAATACCAGCTACTTCCTCATAGCTATAGCTTTCATAAAATTTCAGATAGATAGCTTCTCTCTGCCGAGGTGAAAGCTGCAAAATGGCACTAGCCATTATTTTTCTTTGCTCTTCGTTGCACTCTTCTAATATCCGATATGCTTCAGTAGAGAGCTCAATATTAAACTGATATGTTTCTCTATCCCATACAAGCTCATGAGATCTGGCTTCAGCCTTAAGCTTATTGATCAATAAGCGACGAAATGATTTAAAAAGGTAAGCTTTGGGGTGCTCAATAGTTTTTGGAGACTGAGAATTCTTCAACAAGCTGACAAATACATCATGGACACAATCCTCTACCAAAGATTTCTGAGAAGTAATCTTGCAGCCATAATTGTAAAGTAAAGGTCCATACTCAATATATAATTGCTCCCAATTTTGTGGGAGCTCAAATGAGGTAGTATTATGCTCACCCATCATAGGCGTTTTGTAGGTTGCTGTATCTAAAATCCAGTAGTATGCCCGTTAAAGTAGTATGAATTCGTGCAAATTCAAAGTATACCTTACTTCCTTCAATTGACATGAACCCTTAAAATTTGATCAATTGATGTGAATATTGATAGTTTATTAGACTAATATTTTGTTTTTACAATTGTTTGCAAAATTTTATTGACAAAATCCTAAAGATTAAAATATTGATGTAGTAACATTTATTTATTTTCTGATACTTTGAAGAGCGTCAAAATTTTCTTTTTAAACTTCATCATAAAAAGCTAAGTGGGATTAACTTTTTGTAAGTCAGTTTATTTCATGTTCAGATAATCAATATTAATCCACCCTAACGGTCTACCAATTGTCTAGGGGAAAAGATTTCCAGTGCTCCTCCTCTTTATACTTGAACTACAAAATCCACAGAAATTTCACCTCAGTTTAGCATAGGCATAGGGTATTATTACGGAAGTCAGCAAGCCTGCCCTCATTTCAATTTTACGTTAATTTATAGAAGAAAAGTCAATTGTCTGCATGGGTTTTCTTTGATTTATTTATAAATTAAGGTAGTATTTTTACATTCCTGAAGAAGCAAAGTCTACGAATCATATTTATTCATTTCAGCAGAAGCCTTATCTACTTTGCTTAGCATATTTCTATTTACCGCTATACACCTAAAACTATCTCTATTATGATTAAGCGAATCTTGAAAATCGCCCTTTTCTCGGTACTGGGAATTGTATTGGTGCTTCTGTTATTTTACGCCTATGTCTCCTGGGATTTCAACCAGAGAGCTGCAAAAAGCTATGGTTATGAGGTCAGCGTGCCTAAAATAAGCTATGACTCTGCCAGCCTCGCATTGGGCGCCCATTTGTCGGTAATCAAAGGTTGTCGTGATTGTCACAGTGATGATCTGGGAGGCAGAGTAATGATTGATGACCCTGCCCTGGGTAGGCTGGTACCTACTAACCTTACCAAAGGCGAAGGGGGTACTGGTGCACAATACTCTGCTGAAGATTGGGTCAGAGCCCTAAGACACGGGGTTGGACCAGACCAAAAGCCTCTTCTATTTATGCCCGCCCATGAGACCGCCAACATGACTGATAAAGACCTGGCGGCTCTCATCGCCTACTGTACCCAGTCAGCTGCTGTTACTCGCGAACTACCAGCGATTGAAGTGCGTCCGCTAGGCAAATTACTCAACTACTTTGGCAAGATGCATATGTTTCCTGTAGAAATGATAGATCATGAGTTTATCCCTCCTGCTGATATGGACAAAAGTATTTCACACGAATTTGGGGAGTATCTTGCAGTAAGCTGTACCGGCTGTCACTACAGTAATTTTAAGGGTGGTAGCCCTCAGGTGCCTGGCTCACCACCGGTAGCTGATATTACTTCTACAGGTAAGCTGGCCAATTGGACGGAAGCAGACTTTATACAAACACTACGCACCGGCAAAACTCCCGAGGGAAAAGTGATGCAAAACGAGTTTATGCCCTGGCAGATGACCAAAGAATTTACAGATGAAGAGTTAAAGTCGCTTTTCCTTTATTTAAAAGCTCAGCCCTAAGCAGGGTGAACTCTCCGAACCCATGAAAAAAGCCACTAAAAAAGTGGCTTTTATTATTCAAGAAAAAAACGGGTAGAAAACGCCGTAATACTTTGTAATTGACCAGACTTTTACCTTTACCTCTCTTATATAATTACAAATAATTGTGCGAAGTGTTATTTGATTCTTCAGTTGTAAAAGTATAAGTATTAGCCTTATGGTTTTGAAAAAACGAAAGCACAGGTGCTTAACTCCACTTTACATCAGTGTCTTTCCAACTTCTGTCTTTGGCAGAATCTAAGACAGCCTCACATACTTTTTGTGTCTCCAATGCATCTTCAAAAGTAGGCGAACAAGGCTCTCCGGTTTCAAGGCTTTTTAGAAAATCAGCCACCTGATGGGTAAATGTATGTTCGTAACCAATTGACGTACCGGGTATCCACCATCTATCCATATAAGGTTGGTCACCATCAGTAACCAGTATGGAACGCCATCCGCGAACAATACCTTCGTCATCATGATCAAAAAATTCAAGTCGGTTCATGTCGTGCAAATCCCAACGGAGTGAAGCATGCTCACCGTTGATCTCCAGCGTATAAAGCGCCTTATGACCACGGGCATATCGGGTAGCTTCAAACAAGCCTAATGATCCATTATCAAAGTGGCAGTGAAAAATACAGGCATCATCAATACCTACTTTCTGCTTTTTACCGCTTGCCTGATGCACCCTTTCTTTGATAAAGGTTTCAGTCATAGCAGATACATCTTTGATACCCCCATTCAACCACATTGCGGTGTCAATGCAGTGTGCCAGCAGGTCACCGGTTACCCCGGAGCCAGCCGCATCAGCATCCAGACGCCAGAGTGCTTCTCCTCCCTGAGGTAATTCGGGATTGATTGTCCAGTCTTGTAAAAAATTAGCACGGTAATGAAAAATTTTACCCAGCTTACCTGAGTCTACAATCTGCTTAATCAGGCTAACTGCAGGTACACGGCGATAATTATACCACACTGTGTTAGGTACTCCTGCTTTTTTGACTGCATCTACCATTGGCTTGCCTTCAGCTACTGTACGTGCCAGAGGTTTCTCACATAGTATCATTTTACCTGCTTCAGCCGCTGCAATGGCAATTTCAGCATGCATGTCATTAGGAGTACAAATATCTACCGCATCTACGTCATCGCGGGCAATTACATCTTTCCAGTCAGTTGCAAAAGATTCGTACCCCCACTGCTCAGCAAATGTTTTAACTTTTTCCGGATTACGGGAACATACCACTTTTAATACCGGACGGTGTGTTAGTTCAGGAAAAAATTGTCCAACTTGTTTATAACCATTGGTATGCGTACGGGCCATAAGCCCAGTACCAATCATACCTATTCTTAAGTCTTTTTTGTTGCTCATTAGTGTCTAAATTTTAGATTATACATTAAAACCGTTTTCTTAACGAAGCAAAGGCTTCAATACTTCATCATAATATATACCATCAGTCAGTGTCACCTGATCTGGGTCAGTGATCGCTTCATCACATTCATCTTCCACAATGATCCATCCTTTAAAGCCGGTATGCTTAAGTTCCAGGGTGATTCCTTCAAAGTCAATAATCCCTTTACCCATAGGCGCCCATCTACCATCCTGATACATATCTTTGTAATGTACACAGTTCACCAACTCACGGTACTGACGAATGATTTTGAGAGGATCCATAGCCCCTTTGGCGATGTGCCCTACATCCGGAGTATATTGAATTACCTGCTCATCCAGACCGTTCAGGAGGATTTTATAATCTTCTTCGGTTCTGTAGATTGATCCTGCGGGTGAATTGGGGTGGTAAGAACAGACAATACCCTGATCTGTAGCTCTTCTGGCAATCCCGTTGACACATGAGAGCAGGTTTTGCTGTCGCTGAGCAAGGTTCTCCCGGTCTTTTCCAGGCTTCTGTACGAGCAAAAGAATAGTATCAGGGAAATGCTTCAAAAATTTGATCCACTGTTCAGCCCTTGCTTTTTCATCTTCAGTCTCTTGGGGATTTTGCCAGTCTTCAGCCAGGCATAGCACAGATAGTTCCAGCTTATGCTTGTCTAATGCTTCCTGCATCAGCACGGGATCAGAAAAGCGCCCCATAAAACTGGTGTCTGGCTCTATGCTTTCAAAGCCGGCCCGCGAGGTAACCTCCAGAATATGCTCCAGCTTATCTTTATATTGCTCACCTGGCATTTGCCAGGTATAGGTCTCACAACCAATGCGTATTTTATTCATTGCTAATGCTTAATCTCAGTATTTATTTTACCTATGTTCTTTTAGCCAATTCTGAACCCTTGGGTTAAAATCATCAATCTTTTCCCAATGGAAAGCGTGTCCTGCATCTTCATAAAGATGTAGTTCACTGTTTGAAATGGCCTCTGCTACTTCACGCACCATCCATGCAGGAATAAAGGCGTCGTCCAAGCCGCCAATGACCAAAGATGGCTGTTTAACTTTGGACAATTCGGCCAACACGTTATGCGAAATGCATGCATGTGCCTGTCCTTCCAGTCCATGCAGGGGTTGTGGGTAGGGATCTGTAGCAGCGTCCTTCTGGCTTTGCATCAGTTCCTGGTACACACTATCCTGATCCCAGCTTGATTTATGATAAATCAGCAATTGCACAAAATTGGCAAAGTCTTCAGGCCTCAGGTGTGCCTTGGCATGCATCATATGCCTAAAGATTGCTTCGCCTTTACGGTCACAGCGAGCCCAGGGGCACATTTGTACCATTGCGCGTACTTTTTCGGAATGACGAATTGCCAGTTGTTGGGCGATAGTACTGCCCATAGAAACGCCTACTACAGCCGCGCTGCTTATTGACAGTTGATTGAGCAGCCCGGCGCAGTCGTCGGCCATCTGAGCAGTAGTATAAGCTCCTTCCGGTTTATCAGAAAAGCCCACACCACGATTGTCGGGCATTATACAACGAAAGTGCTGTGACCAATCAGCTACGTGCTTTTCCCAGACAGATCCCGGAGCCGTAATTCCCATGATGAGCAATAAGGGATCACCAGAACCCCTCTCCTCATAGTACAGCTGTATTCCATTCGTCTGAACGTATGGCATATTCTTGCTAATATTTTTTCAAAGTCTTAAAAAAATCTGGTATGCTTACGCTTTCCAGCCATGCGCTTCTCTGACTTTGATCAAAGTAGCTAAGATATCATTCCAGGTTTGTTGCTTTTCCATCACTGCATTGTCAAACATACAGCCATCCCAGCAGATGTGTTGAAAAGCTTTGGTAAGTTTACCATTTTCATCTCTTAACCAATAGCCAGCATCATGGGCAACGTCAAGCTTACCGTTAGGGTCGGTTGCCAGGCAGTGGCGGCCAGTTTTATCGTGTGAACCTGTTCCATGAACAGTACCATCATTTTGGGCAACGTGGAAGTCAATCGTCCAGGGGCGAAGGGCGTCGGTAACTTTTTTCAGCCCTTCTTCCAACGTCTTGCGGTCCGACCAGTCAAAATCTTTGGGCAAAATGCGATCTTCCGGACGGTTGTAGCCTAGTAGATACAGGAGCGTATGAGACATATCTGCCTGAAAACCTATATTAGGACGGTCTACTGCTTCTAAGGTATCCACCATTGTTTTCCAGCTGTGCATACCTCCCCAGCAGATTTCTCCTTCGGCAGCCAGTTTTTCGTCAAAATCAGCAGCTACATCGCAGGCTTCACGAAAAGTCTGAGCGATCAATTTGTTACTACCTGCAGGATCTTTGGTCCAGGCTTCGGGACTGGAAGCTGTATCAATACGGATGACTCCGTAGGAACGGACACCGTGTTCACGCAATACTTTTCCAAAATGGCAGGCTTTGCGTACCATTTTTACAAAGGTCTTACGGTCTTCATCGCTGCCCAGCACCGGCCCGCCCCAGATGGGCGCCACCAGGCTTCCTACTTTCAGGTTATACCCGGCAATTTTATCAGCTATTTTTTTGATGTCGTCATCCGAGCTGTCCACATTAATGTGTGGGTCTAACAGACCGAGATCAACGCCATCAAATTTGACTCCATCTACCTCAGCGGCGGCAGTCATTTCCAACATGGTATCAAAAGGAATTACCGGCTCAGAATCAGGTCCTTTACCTACCAAACCAGGCCAGGTAGCATTGTGTAGTTTTGGATAATTGTTCATCGTTCAGGTTGTAAAATTTTATGGTTAAAAAAATAATTATCAGCCGTATGCTCACCATAACAAAATATGGAAAATTATTGAAGATTACACATTCAATAAGCACGTATAAAATGTTCAAAACCATGACATTTGGTTATCATGGTTTTGTCACAAGAATTAAAGCTTCAGGTCAGGATTACCTGGCCCAAAGTGTTTTAACATTACGATAGGATCAGTCTTGGAAGTGTTCACGATCTTCACGCCTTCTTTGGCAGCATTTTCACTGACGAAAAACTCATCATAAGTAAGTTGTCCATAACGGATGAGTGAGGGGGTCTCAATCTCCCAAACACCCATTGTACCACGTCCCTGCATCATGATCATGCCATAGCAAGCACTGTCTTTGATGGTAACAGTCGCTCCGGGTAGCACAGTAAGTTCTTTGGCACTGAAAGCATCAGATTTATAGCAAATCCAGTTTTCCACATAACCATCGGCCTGCATTTCTTCCATTGCCTTAACCGGTACAGGTGCCATAAAACGATTTTCCTTCATATTAGGATCTACATTCAGCTCCCAGTCCAGCACATTCATGAGATGATCAAAATCTCCGATTTTATCTTTAGGCGTACAGTTCCAAAGCAGCTCCTCAGGAATAATGGCTTCATTCACCAGCGACTGGTACATAGCGAATACATCGGAAGCCTTCTGAGGCTCATAGGTACACATACTGCCGGGAGCATGCAGCAATCCGGGAGGCACATCCCAGCCGGTGCCAGGCTCCAGGCGATAAGCCGCAGAGAAATTGGTAATCTTATTATCTCCTTTGGTAAAGTTTTCCAGGCACTGACGAACTTCTTCTTTGGTAGTACCGGGAGAGATACCAATGAAAGTGTAGGGGAAATCGCCACCATGGTTATTTACCTGGGGAGGAAAATAATAGGCTTCGGGCTTACCCAATTGTCCTACCATCTTAGCATACTCATCATTATGGTGTACATGGTGAGGAAGCGGCCCCATATTGTCAAAAAACTTGGAGTACATCGGCCAGCTTTCATGCTCATTCCAGATACGATCGCCAATCAAATTACCTTTCAGTTCACTGACGGCATCTCTTAAGAGAAACTGCTGTTCTTTATTTCCATCCGTAAAAACCACTGCACTTAGTCCTTCATTTTCTCCGGTGAGAGGTCCATTTTTAGCGGGAGTAGTGGAAGAGAACCAGCGCTCATCTATGCCTCCTCGTTCTCCTCCCAGCACATAATAGTCATCGGGATGTAGTTTTATCCTTCTTCCCGGTACGCAGAAAGAGCGTGGTACCCAGGTAGGAGCCAGACGTAATATACCTTTGCCCTGATCTAATGCTTTCTGTGCTAAACTCGCTTTTTCAATTGTTTCCATAGCGTAGTGTGTTCATCTTAAGTTGTTGTGATATAAAAAATTTCTGATGCTTTCTTCATTGTCAAATACTTCCACTTCCAGCTCATATTCTCTTCGCTCTCCGGGCGCCAGATGAATGAGTGTATCCGTTTTGCGTGCTTTTGCCTGCCCTATCGGTGGATTGGTGCCTGGCTCCAAACCAGTCACATACTCACCTTTGCCCCAGTGCTGCCAGTTGGTCAGCCAGGGCAGCTGCTCTTTTTGAAACTTAAGTGCTAAGGCCAGCTCAAGCTGAGGATTGTGTACGCCACAGCAGCATAGGCCCTGCTTATTTGCTTCAACATCAATAAATGCTGCCTCTTCTCCCCCTCCACTGTGACTCTCCATAGGCGGAGGACAGCTACGAAAATTATGATCTTCTCTAAAAATTTCTGCTTTTTCTCCTTCCCGTGCATGCCACTTGCCTTTCCATAAAATCTCCGCACCTTCATCTACCAGCGGCCAGCCCAGGTTAAAATGGTACAGCATCATGTGAGGTACTGTCGTATTTCCGCGGTTGAGCACTTCGTCATGGATACGGATAAAAGCCTGCCCCAGAGTAGCGGAAATGGTACGTCTAAGTTCCAGACTGGGACCAAATACCTGGGTCTGCTTTATCTTTCCGGTGATGCTCATTTGCATCTTCCCAGCTAATGGATCAGGCTGAATGACAGACTCTACTTCAGCAGGCAGATTGCTGATTCTTCCGTGAAGACCACGTTCCCCATACTCATCAGACTCCGGACCTCCTACATGGGTGAGTCCGCAGGTGGTAAACAAGCCTCCTCCAAAAGTTTTGATCCAGTCAATACCCTGGAGACTCATGGGCTGAGGAGAGGTAATTCCAGTATGACTAAGCCAGGCCAGACTGTGCTGATTGTAAAAAGCATCCGCAATATCCATGGCCCGGTCCAGCACTATTTTATAGCGCAAACCAGTCCCAGTATTGAGCCAGGCAATACGAGTTCCCCGCCCTAATCCATTGTCAATTACGGAAGTCTCAATACCTCCAAGCTGTGCAGGATTGGAGATTTTATTTTTCCAGCTTTGGTTTTCTGCCTCGCTTTCTACCATAAAAATCTATGTCACTGTACTTCTACATCTTCAGAGTTACTCGGGGAGAACGCTGAAGAGGGAAAGAAGACAATAAATTTTACAATTCTTTCAAACGGATATTTCTGTACTCTACCTTCATGGGAGGGCCAACATGCACTTGCACACCCAACAGGCCTTTCATATTGCGGTTTACCGTATCATTATCTGTTACATCGCTCATCAGAACGCCATTGATGTAGTGCTGCATGCGGTTCCCTTTAATGATCAGGTGGGCTTCGTTCCAATCCTCTGCATTGATTTTGGCTTTTAAAGCCTCATCCTCCCCCAGGTTTCCTGTCACTTCAGCATTTTTCCAGGCATTCCTTTCTACGTTGGCACGTAAAGAGCCTTCTTCGTTAGGGTTGGGCTGGCTGCTGATGCTTGTTTGTTGCCCGCGATAGGCCAGAGTAGTACGCTTACGCTCTTCGTAATTTTGTCCGGTATAGCGATTTCTTCCATCAATATCTGCCTGATAACCTCGGAGTGCATAAGGAATAGTATCCAGGCGTTCACTACGGTAGTTGATACCGCTATTGCCCGTCTCAGTAATGCGAAATTCGGTTTTCAGCTCAAAATCAGCGGGCTCTCCTCCCTGCCAGATAATAAATGAGTTGGCTTTCAGCTCATTACCAGGCGTGATCTCCCCAACCAAGCTACCGTTTTCTACCCTCCACAAGCCAGGATCACCTTCCCATCCCTCAAGGTTTTCTCCATTGAAGATGGTTACAAAACCTTCTGCATCCTCATTTGCTGTGTTTTGTACTGCCAGATTTTCTTCAGTGGAACTGTCCTCAGCATTATTCTCGCTAGCGCTTTGGCAACTGCTGACTATAAAAGCCAGCAGCAGCGCTCCTAATGGGATGTATCTTAAAAAATTTCTCTTCAGCATAGGGTTTGGTTTCGTAGTTAGGTTGTATTTAAAATGTACAATTGAGTTAAGACATAGAAGCTTATTCCGTACTTTCTGTACTGGCTTCACTTTCACCTTCCTGATAAATGGGATGATCCGGGTTGCCTCCTGCCATGAGGTAAGCAATCAGATCCCTAAGTTCATCCTCGCCCAGTGCGTTAATGGTACCGGGAGGCATTACTGATACAGCAGACATTTTGGTATCTGTTACTTCCTCCTTGGGTACTTCACGGATTACATCCGGGGCAAATGGGTTTTGGGAGAGGTAATAGTTCTCTTCATCCTGATCGGTAAGCCTGCCTACTACTGATTGACCGTTTTTGAGATATAAGACAGTAGAAGCATACTGATCGGAGATCGTTTTATTGGGTTCAACGATCGCGGTAATCATATCTTCGGCAGAAAAACGAGTACCTAATTGGGTAAGGTCAGGTCCGATGATACCCCCTTCTCCCCGCATGCTATGGCAGGTGACACAACGGGTAGCGAGGTACATATTCTGACCATTTTCAAAGTCTCTGTTCTCCAACCCACCACTATCCAGTACGGCTACTGCTTCTTCCAGATCCCAGTTATTACGAGGCCCTTTGGGTTGAGGCACATCAGCCAGATCTCTACCGTTGTTAGCAAGTAGTGAATCACCAGACATTTGGTTATAATAGTCAAACTCGCTCTTGGGCACATGGGTAAGCGCTTCCTGACGAGCTTTGTCAATAAAGCCTATGTAGCTGTTACCTCCTTTGAAGTCAAAAGCATCGTAGAACCACTTAAAGTATCTTTCACGCAGTTCTGGAGTCCAGCCCGAACGTTGTTTGCTAAGTACGGTGGCATAGTAAGTCTGCTGAGCAGGAGGCACATTTTTAAGCATCTGGGCGATATCCAGTCCGTACTGAGGGTTTCGCAGGATCAGGTCTGAGCCATCAGTAGCAGCATTCGCCTGTTCTGTAAGGCCACTGTTATCTTCTTCCAGTAGCGTCAATGTAGTTTCAATAACATTGGGGTCATCCAGATATACTAACAGCTTACTTAAAGAACCGTTGAGCACTTCTTTATCAGCCGGATAATGGGGGCTAAGGTAGTCTATCATGGCCTGACGGGTAGTGGCAGAGGGCATACCCATACGTGCGAGTGTGACTTCAAATGCTCTTAATAAATCTACCTGCTGGGCTTCACTGAGTGTACTGTAATCTATTTCAGCAAGTTTATTCAGGATTTGGTTTTTCAAACTTTTATTGCCGTGTCTTGCCAATGCTATTGTACCTTGAATCAGCGTCACCGGATCTTCTTCCTCAAGCACCTTGCTTTGCCAGTTGCTTACGGGCTGATGTTCTACGGCAATGCGGGCGGCATACCTTACAAAACGATCAGCGTGATTCAAATAAGGCCATGCTGCTTCCAGCCCACCAGATTTCCCATCTTCATGGTACTGCTCCAGGCGGGTTCTGAGTTGATGTGCTTCAGTAACATCTGCCTCTTCAAGAGAAGCCAGTGCAATATTGCTTTCTTCTCCCCCATCATAATACACTCTGTATAGATCGGAGTCCAGACGGCGGCCCCCGGTCATGAAATACATTGCGCCATCAGGGCCTATCACACCATCAGTCAGTGGTAAAGGCATTCCTGAAATAAACTCTTCTCTCTCACCCTGATAAGATGCACCCTCTGGAGTCAAATGGATTGCGTAGATGATACCAAAACTCCAGTCAAAGGCAAACAAAGCACGGCGATAAGGCTCAGGGAAGGCGGCAGTTTTTCCGTGCAGCACTCCGGTAGGAGACCCCTGGCCGATATTCAGCACTGCTGGGAGGTTGTCGGGATAGGCGGGAGACCATTTACCATTACCGGTACGCCATCCAAACTCAGCACCGCTGGTTACATGACAGATACGGGTAGGACGATACCAGGGCATTCCCAGGTCCCATTCCATATCCGAATCGTAGGTAAACATATCCCCGGCTTCATTAAAAGCTAAGTCAAATGGGTTACGAAAACCCGCACCAACCAACTCCCAGCGCTCTCCTAGTGAGTCAATATTGGCGATCCATCCCCCCGGGGCTTCCCGGTCGTTTGCATGTCCCCGGGGGTCTTTGATCAAAGGAAAAAGGTTATCGTTGGTCCATACCTTAGGAAGGCGATAAGCGTCCATCTCCGGTATATCGGTATGATTTCCGGCAATCACATAAAGAGACTGACCATCAGGGCTGGGAACGATGCTGTGAGGCCCATGTTCGCCGGCACCTTCTAAGGCTTTCAGTAAAGTAATTTTATCAAACTGGTCATTGTTATCAGTATCCTGCAGGCGATATAACCCGCTTCCTTTCTCAAATTCATCATCACCACGATGGTTTACCATCACGTACAGACTGTTGAAGTGCCACAGCAAGCCTTGTGCGTAACCCATCTGTATGACTGAGTCTGCCACGGGCTCTTCAACCTCAATTTTAAGTTTTTCTATTTTTGGCGTTAAGGAATCGGAACCGATAGGCGCCAGTTCCATACGGTACAAGGCTCCATACTGATCAGATGTAATCAAGCGGCCTTTATCGTCAAAAGTCATAGATACCCAGGAACCCATTTCATTTTCTGAGGGGCTGTATAAATGCTCAGCCTTGAAGCCATCCTGAAGCTTGAGCTTTTCTACTTTAGGATCAACAGGTCCGCTTTCCACATCAGCCTCAGTCTCTGGGGTAGTGTTACAGGCTGAAATGATCAGCACATAGAGGAGGGTGAGTGCTTTAGTTAAATGATTCAGATTCATAGGTGTATGTATCAGTAGTAATTTCTTAAAAGGTAATTCAATTTGTCCGTATTCACTTCCTATTTAGCAAAATTATAGAAACAGTAAATTTATAAGTTCTATAAAATAACGTATCCTGTACCATTATGGTCTGATACATTTTTTGCAAATCCATCAAAATTTTATCTATCTGTTAAAACAACAACACGCCAATGAAATGAGCATGTGGCTCATTTCACCGGTGTGTTGAAAAGCTTGAGAAGCAATTTAGGGTTATATATGCGTTCTCCTAAAAATGAGGGCTTAGATCGGCCTCCGCTGCGGGTAGCGCGTATTTCAAACTGATATTGGTAAAGGCATTGCCTCTGGGCTCGGCACCTTCAGGGTAATAGTAATCCTGAGGGTTGGCTTTTATACGATTTCCATAAGCAGTGATCACATCAATCGCTCTACCTGTTCTGACCAGATCAAACCAGCGCTTGTTCTCAAAGGCAAGCTCTACTCTTCTCTCCCGGAAGATAGCTTCTCCTAGGTCACCTTCAGCAGGACCTAAGCCTGCCCGGCTACGTACTTGGTTCAGATAGCCTTCGGCCTCGCCTCCTTTGCCCTGCTCATTCAGTGCTTCTGCCAAAAAGAGCAACACTTCGGAATAGCGATAAACGGGCCAGTTCATACCGTGATTAGCGTGCAGGGAGTGAGGATGAGCAAATTTCTTAATGTAAGGATAAGTTTTGTCTGCCCAGAAACTTCCGTCAATGGTGATATAACCTACGGAAGCCTCTTCTCTTTCATCACCTTCCTCATATGCCGCAATGATATCGGGGGTAGGGATGTTATTACCTTCACCATTAAGAGGCTGAGGATTGGAAGTACCAGTAATAGTAACCAGCTCTTCCGGTGCCATTGGGCGAGGCATGAAAGCATAAATAAAATCACCATTGAGCCCATCAGGCCCTTCTTTGAACTGAACCTCAAATACGGATTCCATATTGTTCTTATTGCCAGTACTGGTTGAGAATGCATCCGCGTAGTCTTCCATCAGGGCATACTCACCGCTGTTTACCACTTCTTTGAGCAGGCTTTCTGCCTCGGCCCATCTTTCCTGTATGATATATACATTGGCCAGTAGGGTTTTAGCTGCTCCTGAGGTAGCTCTACCCTCTTCCTGCTCAGACTTGGGAGGCAGTAAACTGGCGGCCTGCTCCACATCGCTGATGACCTGGGCATAGATATCTTCTTCGGGTGAAAGTGGCAAGGCAGCTTCCTGACGAACAGTAACTGGTTCCAGATGCAGCGGTACACTTCCGAAATAACGGGCCAACTCAAAATAGGCAAAGCCTCTTAAAAATAAAGCCTGACCTTTCAGATTGCTTTTCAGATCCGCATCAAATTCAACATCATCAATTTCAGCTAAGACCTGATTGGCACGGGCAATGATCTGGTAATCCTGGATGTACTGATTAGTAACGTGCGTGTTGGTAGTTACACCTCCATCACTGGGAATGGCAAAGTCAGCAATATCTTCCTGCTGTTCAGTTGCTCCGAAAAGGATATTACGTGCATAGTAAGTATTATCAGAGTGCATTTCACCTAACAGCCAGGCTCTGTCATCAAAAATAGTCCTCAACGGAACATAAGTTCCGTTCACCGCCTGCTGGAAGTCAGAGGCAGTATTGAAGAATGTAGCTGAACTTAAGGATGTTTCAGGTACAATGGTCAGAAAATCATCCTGGCAGCTGGGCAATGCTAAGCCTAGTGATATTAATAAAACATATATTTTTTTCATGGTATTATAGCGTAAGGTTGTCAAAATATAAAAGATTATATTTCTCATATTAGAAGTTCAGGTTTACACCGATGGTATAAGTACGGGGAACCGGGTAGCCGGAAAGGTCTACGCCCTGGCTCAGGTTACCTCCGTCACCATCTCCGTCATTTTCCATACTGGTTTCAGGGTTGGAACCACCCCAGTAATTGGTAAAGATGTAAGCGTTTTGTATAGAAGTATAGAGGCGGGCAGACCTGAACACATTGCCTAATCCATTGAAAGTATAGCCCAGCGTAATATTTCTGATGGTGAAGAATGACGCATCCGTTACAAAACGGCTATTTATCCAGTCTCTTTCTATACCAGTTACATTTCCACCTCCTACAGTAGTACCAAAGAAACCTTTACCGGGGTTTTCAGGGGATCTGAAACGGTATTTCACTTCACGCATCAGGTTAAATACACCATCCAGGTTGGTGGTACTATAAAGGTGGCGAACCAATAGCTCATTACCCTGAGAACCAGTACCTACGATGCTCATATCAAAATTGCCAAATCTGAAATTGTTGGTAATACCATAGGTGAAGTCAGGAAAAGGATTTCCCATGATGGCACGGTCATCGTTATCTCCTCCACGAGTAATTACACCATCACCATTAACATCTACCAACTTAATACTACCCACGGTGGATCGGCCTGGCACCTGAGGAGAGTTGTCAAGATCTTGCTGGTTCATGTACACACCATCGGCAATATGACCATAGAACTGCCCAAAAGGCTCTCCCACTTTAGTGATGTGATAGGTTCCATATACCCTGTCAATTCCTTCAGCCAGCTCTTCTACAATATTTCTGTTGAATGAAATATTAAAGTTGGTAGTCCATCTAAATTTACCAGTAGTATTAATGGTATTCAGCGCAAATTCATGTCCCCAGAATCTAATTTCACCGATGTTATCGTTGAAATTAGAGAAACCTGACTCCTGTGGTACCTGTACGCTGTACAGCAGGTTAGTAGTACGTTTGGTATAATAGTCATATACAAACTGGATTCTGTCCTCAAACAAGCCTAGGTCTAAGCCGATATCAAATTGCTTGGTAGTTTCCCAACCCAGGTTGCTATTGGCTAAAGAAGTAACTACTGCGCCGGGCGCTATATTTTCTCCAAAAGCAGCATTTACAGTATTGTTGATCAGCGCGTACTGCGTATAGTTACCGATATTATTATTACCGGTTACTCCATAGCTGGCTCTGATCTTAGCAAATGATATGGCAGGAATATCCTGGAGGAAGCCTTCATCAGATATTACCCAGCCGGCGGATGCAGAGGGAAATACACCCCACTGATTTTCTGAACCAAAGCGAGACGAACCATCCGAACGTACTGCGGCAGTCAGCAAGTACTTCCCTCTGTAATTATATGTAAGTCGGGAAAGGAAAGACATCAGGCTCCATTCTTCCACTCCACTATTGGTACCTCCCCGGTTGATATTGATCGCTCCCTGTATGGTTGGTAACCTGTCATCCGCGTAAGTATCTGCCTGTATCCGGGTTCTGTCTCTGCGAAACTTCTGCAAAGTAAAACCACCCAGCAACTCAAAATTATGATCTCCAAAGGTCTTGGAATAGGTAGCCAGGTTCTCATTCAGCCAGGAAAAATCTTCTACGTTTTCTCTGATAGAAACCGCAGTAGTAGGCAGCGGTACGTTAATACTTCCTGTGGCAGTAGAAGGGTTAAAATAGAAAAACTTTGAATTATAGATTTCCGCGTTAAAAGTGGATTTGAGAGTCAGTCCGGGAATAGGCTTAAACTCAACAAACGCATTGGATAAGACATTCACATCTTTTGTTTCATTTTGTAATTCTTCAACAGAACGTACCCAGTTAGCATAGGCGAAAATATTACCTGTTTCAGCAGGAAACCTGTTAAACAAGGTCAATTCACCATTTTCATCATAGATAGGCATGATAGGCCAGGTATGAAGCGCGTTAAATAAGATCCCTGTACCCCGTGTTCCATCCGTTCTCGGTATATTATCCTCTATGTAAGAAGGAGCAATATTGAAGCCTAGCCTCACCTTATCAGAAACATCATAGGTAGTATTCATACGCAAAGAATACCTTTTAAACTCCGAGTTTTTCACTACACCCTGCTGATCAAATACCCCGGCGATAATGGCAGTATTGACTTTCTCTTTGTTAGAAGTAATGGTCAGGTTATAACTTTGGATAGGGGCTTTTCTCAATAGTGCATCGTACCAGTCATTGTTTTTACCTCTGAAATCAGAAGGATCCTGGAATATCTCAGGGACTGGCTGACCGGCATCTTCGTAATACTCTTTTTTGAACTGGGCAAACTCTTCAGCATTCATCATTTCCAGTCTCCCTTTTTCGGGTACTTCCTGTATACCACCAAAAGCAGTAAAGCTCACATTCGTCTGTCCTGCTTTTCCTTTTTTGGTAGTGATCAGTACCACACCATTGGCAGCCCGGGAACCATACAGTGAAGTAGAAGCTGCGTCTTTCAGCACAGAAATATCCTGTATCTCATCGGGGTTGATGTTGCTGATATCTCCACTAATGGGAAACCCATCCACTACATAGAGTGGGTCACTACCTCCTGTAACAGATAATTGACCGCGAATTCTTACCGACATGCCTTGTCCGGGCTTACCGGTAGTTTGGTTGATCTGTACACCCGCTAAGCGACCCTGAAGTTTCTGGGTTACCTGAGCAACGGGTACATCTTTCAGTTCAGTGGCGTCAACAGTTTGAACAGAGCCGGTGACTTCCTTTTTCAGCTGGCTACCGTAACCCACAACTACAATCTCTTCCAGGCTCTGTACATCTTCTGAGAGCGATATGTCTATTACTGTTCTTCCATTCACCGCTATTTCCTGCGGGGAGTAGCCGATAGAAGAAAACACCAGGATATCATCCTCATTAGGCACATTGATACTGTACTTACCCTCAATATCAGTTACCGTACCGGTGGTACTTCCCTTTACTAATACATTTACTCCGGGCAATGCTCCCCCATTTGTAGCATCTGTAACAGTTCCGGTAACGATGGCAAACATCTGATCTTCGCTGTCCGGCTTCTGCCTATCTTCCGAGAGGTTTTCCTGCTGGTCAGAAATCTGCTGACTGCTCGCAAGATCCTGGGCAAGTACAGGTATGCTAAAGCATAGGTAGATGATGAAGAGAGGTATTCTCTTCACATAGAGTAGTGATGTGTACATAGTTATTAGTTTTAGGTTGTTAATGGTTTCGCTTTAGCTTCACTCTGAGCAATAGCTACTTTGCCTGTGCTTATTGCTACTCCCAGAATGCTTTAGATACTCCTCATTTCAGACATTCAGAGTATCTATGAACTAAGTGGAGGAGCGATTGCCAAACACCTTCAAACTGAGATAACTATTTTTTCACTTTTTCACCTTAAATAACAAATAGAGCTGTTTGTTGATTATTTCATAAGGAATAAGAAATAATGTTGAAAATTTGACACTATCAATTCCTGTTTTTTTGGTAAAAATATTTGCAGCCATATACAAAAACGAAGTGCCAGCAGTCATACGGCTACAAGCACTTTTGTTTTTGTTAAAACTTTATTTCTTTCTCCCTAAGTTAATCATTTACTACTGACTGAAGCGCTTCTTCCTTTTTGGGGTTGCCGTCAATCAGTTCGTGCTCAATTTCCTCAAGGGATTTCCCTTTGGTCTCGGGTAAGATATAGTACAGTACTACAAAACCTACTGCACAAATCACCCCATAAAGCCAGAAATTATTAGCCCAGCCCAGGTTTTCTTTGATGGTAGGAAAACTGAAAGTAAGCGTAAAGTTGCCTAACCAGTGGGCAAAAGCAGCGATTGACATGGCCGCTCCACGGATACGATTAGGAAATATTTCAGACAGCACCACCCACAGAAGCGGCGCGAGGGTAATAGAATAGAACATGACATTGGCCAGTACCAACAGCACGATAAGAAAACCTTCATAGTTGGCATAAAAGCAGTAACCTATCAGGGCATAAGTCACAGCCATGGTAGATGTACCAAACAACAGCAGGGTTTTCCTGCCCAGTTTGTCTACCGTAAGCATGGTCACTACCACTGACAGTACCATGACTGTACCAATTACCACGATATTGAGCATCATCTGCTTGAGATTATAACCAGCCGCCTGAAAAATGTCGGAGGCATAATAGATAATTACATTCAGGCCGCTCCACTGCTGAAGGAAAGCCAGAAACACTCCTAAACCTATAAACTTGAGGACTCTGGAATTTAAAAGTTGCTTAAAATTGACATGCGATACATCTTCTTTGGAAATTGTTCTCTTCACCTCTTTCACCTGATACTGGGCATATTCACTTCCTCCTATTTTATTCAGCACCCGCATGGCACTTTCTTCCTGTCCGTTTTTCACCAGCCAACGCACACTTTCCGGCACAAAAAACATGAGCACAAAAAATAAAAAAGCAGGTAAAGTTTCCGCGCCAAACATCCACCTCCATCCGGCCTGGCCACTCCAGCTTTGGGCGATCACCGCGTTAGTAGCATCCACCGGCAGCGCTGTATCCAGCAGCGATATTCGCCAGTTGACCAACTGTGCCATCAACACACCTATCATTACCAATAGCTGATTGATGGTTACAAACATACCTCTTTTCTCTGGTGGAGAAATTTCAGAAATGTACATAGGAGAAAGATTCAGAGCGATTCCCATGGCTACCCCTCCAACAATCCTGTAGATATTGAACCAGCCAAAATCCGATACCAGCGCAGTGCCTATTGCTGAAAGGGTAAAAAGAAAGCCTGCAAAAATCAGTAGGCGTTTACGTCCATATTTGTCACTCAAAAAAACGCAGGCGATAGCACCGACCATGCAGCCTACCAATGCAGAGCTGGTACCCCAGCCCTGTAAGGCAGGCGTATTTAGATTAAAAAAAGGCTCGTAGTAGGGTTTAGCTCCCCCGATCACTACCCAGTCGTAACCGAAAAGGAAACCTCCCATGGCAGCTGTCATGCTAATAAGCCACAGATATGTTTGATTGTACTTTACACTTTCTTTCATTTCAATAGCTATAAAAATAAGTTGAGATTATGATGTACGGATGATTTATGAGCCTATGGTAATAAAATCTTTTGTGATTTGCCCGCCACAATAGTCAATCTGCTTTTCTAATCTCTCTACCGCAAAGGCATGCATAATATATGAGTTCGGTACCAAATAGAGCGACTTTCTCCTGAAAATTTGTGTTTTATTATACAAAATATACTTAATTTGAGAACAATAAATACTTTAATTAAGTATATTAATAACTTATAACTAACCATATATCATGACCAGATTTAGAAGTTCAACCATTAACGTCCAGCTTACCATTTATCATCCTAAGCTGGAAACCTCTTTAGCCCTCCCTCTTCACCAATCACTGTTACCAGCGGGTTTTCCTTCTCCGGCAGACGACTATATGGAATCAGAACTGGACCTCAACAAGCATCTGGTTCGCAACCAAAGTGCTACATTTTTTGCCAAGGTAAAAGGACATAGTATGGAAGACGCCGGCATACACGAAGGAGACATTCTGATTGTAGACCGGTCAAAAGAAGTGCAAAATAATGATATTGCTGTATGTATCATTAACGGTGAGTTTACAGTAAAAAGGATTTGCTTTAGTGGCAAACAGGTTATACTCAGGCCCGAAAATCCTGCTTATAAAGCAATCACAATTACCGAAGAGCATCAGTTTATGGTATGGGGTCTGGTAACTTATATTATCCACAAACCCTGATGATAGATAAAAAAACAGGCTATCTCAGAAAATATTGAGATAGCCTGCTGTCAGTGAGAGTAAATGCCAAACTAATTTTCAGCTATTTCCAGCCACCTCCTAACGCCCGGTAAAGATCAATCAGAGAAACAAAGATTTCTTTCCGAGTATTGGTCATGCTTAGTTCAGCTTCCAGTGCCCTGCCCTGAGCCGTGATGACTTCCAGGTAAGTTGCATATCCGGCTGCAAAAAGATCATTAGAAGTACTTATTGAATTGGTAAGTACCTCAACTTCCTGTTCCCTAAGTTCAAATACCTTGGTAAAGTTATCAACCCTATTTAAACAGGAGACTACTTCCTGATAACCCCTCAATACTTTTTGCTGGTAAGTATAGAATTCTTCCAGATTGCGGGCCACCGACTGATCATACCCGGCCCTGATACGGTTTTGATTTAGCAAAGGAGCGGTTATTCCTCCTATCATTCCCAGGGTTAGTGCTTCGGGCATGTTCATCAGAGAGGGCAGGCTGGCTGTATTGAAGCCTGCATAGGGCGTAATTTCAAAGGAAGGCAAAAACTCTGCTCTGGCTGCTTCTACGTCAGCCTCTGCTGCTGCTAACCTCAACTCTGCCTGTTGAATATCGGGCCTCCGCAAAAGCATATCGGAAGGTATCCCTGCCCTAACTACTTCGGGTAAACGCTGCTTGAGAATAGACTCTCCTCTTTCAATAGGCTGAGGATACCTTCCCAGCAAAAGATTCAATTCATTCTCTACTTCTATAATCCGCTGCTGCTTTTCAAATCTCAGGCTTTTGGTTCTGAGCAACTGTGCTTTGAATTGCTGCACAGCAAGTTCAGTGGCCCGTCCACCCACTTTTTGAATTTGTATCATCTCAAGCGCTATCTCCTGAAACTCTATGTTTTTCTCTAAAGTCTGGAGTTCATTGTCCAGCCCCAGCAATTCGTAATACATACGGGCTACTTCAGCTACCAGTGAAGTAGTGATCAGATGTTTTCCTTTTTCAGTAGCCAGGTAGCGGGCATAAGCCGCTTCCTTTTTGCTTCTCAATTTTCCCCAGACATCTATTTCCCATGAGCTTTGCAAACCCAGAAAGTAGTTTTGAGTCTGATTAGCTACATTATCCCCGTTGATTGTATTGTCTAACAGGTTTTCTTTAACATTTCCCGTTCTGGCCCTAAACCTCACATCTAAAGTAGGCTGTAAAGCTCCTTTTCTGATCTGGAAGTTAGCTTTGGCCACTTCAATTCTCTGTACCGCGGTGAGCAAATCCAGATTGTTATTAAGGGCAACCTCAATAAGCTGCACCAGCTGAGGGTCATTGAAAAAATCTTCCCAAATCAGGTCTCCCATACTGATGGTATCAGTACTTCCTGTAAAGGTAGAAGGGAGTTGAGTAGTACGGGGCATCTGGGGTGGTTCTGCTATTTTACAACTGCTGACCAACCCCACAAAACATAGAATATATAAAGATGTATTGATTATCTTGTTCAAACGCATAACTATATTTCACTTAATTACTTGAGAGAGAAACTTTCACTTTTTGAGAATCTTCGGATTGAGAAACTTGATCATCCTTCTTCTCAGTAACTTTAGCGAAAAGTACATACAGCCCTGGTATGAGGATCAATCCCGCTATGGTCCCTATCAACATACCACCTGCTGCTGCCGTACCGATAGACCTGTTTCCTATCGCACCGGCACCGGTAGCCAGACATAGAGGAATAAGACCGGCAATAAAGGCAAAGGAAGTCATCAATACAGGTCTTAACCTGGATACTGCTCCCTCAATAGCTGCTTTCAATACAGAGGCTCCTTCTTCTCTTCTCAGTATCGCAAACTCCACGATGAGAATGGCATTTTTACCGAGAAGGCCGATCAGCATGATTAAGGCCACCTGCGCATAAATATTGTTCTGAAGACCGAACAGGTGCAAAGCCAGGAAAGAACCAAAAACACCCGCTGGCAGGGAAAGTATTACAGGCAAGGGCAGAAGGAAACTTTCATACTGGGCAGCCAGAAGCAGGTACACAAATACCAGACAGATGATAAAGATGTAAATCGCCTGGTTTCCTGACTGCACCTCTTCTCTCGTCATACCATACCAATCGTAACTGTATCCTCGGGGCAATTCTTCTTTGGCCACTCTCTGTATTGCAGCAATAGCATCTCCACTACTATATCCCGGCGCAGGACTACCCTTAACCGTGGCAGAAGTATACATATTGAAACGAGTAAGCTGCTCCGGGCCGTATACTCTTTCCATGGTTACGAAGGTAGAGTAGGGCACCATTTCTCCTTTATCATTTTTTACATGCAGACTCAATACGTCTTCCGGTTTAGCGCGGTACTCAGGAGCGGCCTGTATCATCACATCATACATTTGCCCGAACCTGACAAAATCTGAAGTATACAAACCTCCCACCAAGGTCTGGAGCGTTTTCATCGCAGAGGTGATAGATACTCCTTTCTTAGCGGCCATATCCTGGTCTACGTGTATCATGTACTGGGGAAAACCGGGATCAAAATCAGTAAAGGCATTATTAATTTCAGGAGCCTTGGTTAAAGCAGCAATGAAGTCATTTGTAACCTGAGCTGTTCTTTCCAGGTTACCACTTCCGGTGCGGTCCAGTACCTTCATCTGAAATCCACTGGAGTTACCAAAACCAGGAACCGTCGGTGGAAGAAAAAATTTGATGCGGGCATCACTGATGTACTCCGTTTTTTCTTCAAGCTGACGGATAACTTCCTCTATGCTTTCCTCACGTTCTTCCCAGTTTTTGAGATTTACCATGCCCATGCCGTAAGCAGCTCCTGACAAACCATTGGTAATACTGTAGCCTGCCAGAGAAGTAAAGGATTCCACTGCACCAACCTCTCCTGCTGCCTCCTGAATTTCATCCAGCACTTTTTTGGTACGCTCTACTGTCGCTCCCGCCGGAGCGGCCACATCTACATAGATCATACTCTGGTCTTCAGTAGGGATAAAGCCCGTTGGAAGTATGCGGTTGACACCCCAGGTACCGGCAAAAAAGGCCAGCAGCAACAATACGGTAACTACTCTCCTGCCTGCCAAATATGAAACACTGTGTTTGTAACCATTGGCAAAAGCGAAATACCCCTGATTGAACTTGTGGAAGAAACGCTGCAACAAGCCTTTTCTCTTCTCAGCGTGATGGGTATTTTTAAGAAAAAGTGCACAGAGAGCAGGCGTTAACGTGAGTGCATTGACCCCCGAGATAACAATAGCTACTGCCAGCGTAAGCGAAAACTGGCGATAAAAGATACCTACCGGACCCGAGAGAAAAGCTACCGGAACAAATACTGCAGACATGACCAGAGTAATGGCGATAATCGCACCGTTGATTTCGTGCATGGCAGCAAAAGTCGCTTTACGCGGAGACATTCCGGTTTCTTCCATTTTCGCATGTACTGCTTCTACCACCACAATTGCATTATCCACTACAATACCAATAGCCAATACCAAAGCAAATAAAGTCAGCAGGTTGATAGAGAAGCCCATAAGCTCCATAAAGAACAAGGTACCAATGAGAGCAACCGGAACTGCCAACGCAGGAATGAGCGTTGACCTAAAGTCCTGCAGGAAGATGAATACCACCAGAAATACCAGAATGTAGGCTTCCACCAGAGTTTTGACCACTTCATGAATAGAGGCATCTAAAAATTCTGACACATCATAACTGATCTTATAATCCATACCGGGAGGGAAAGAGCTGGCTTTCAGATCGGTCATACGTTCTTTCACCCTCTGAATCACTGCTCGGGCATTGGAGCCTGGCTGCTGGATGATCATGATAGAGGCTGCAGGTCTTCCGTCTGTCCTTGAGATCCTACCATAGTTCAGATTACCTAATTCCACATCAGCTACATCTTTGAGCCTGAGAATTGACCCATCATTATCTGCTCTTATTACCAGATTTTCATACTGTTTAGGTTCATCAAACTTCCCGGTATAGCGTAGTACATATTGGAGCATCTGCGGGAGTTTGTCATTACTGATACCTACAATTCCCGGTGCAGCTTCAATATTCTGATCCTGAATAGCCCCGATTACCTCATCAGTAGAGACCTCATAGGCTGTCATACGGTCAGGCTTGAGCCATACCCTCATGGAGTAGTCTTTGGTACTCATCATTTCCGCATAGCCTACCCCTGGTACTCTTCTTAGCTCCTGAAGCACATTGAGGTCAGCAAAATTGTAGATAAACTTTTCGTCCAGCGAGGTATCCTCGCTCATCACATTGATGTACATGAGCAGTCCTTCTACCTCTTTTTCGGTAGAAACTCCAGCTTTGACAACTTCTTCCGGTAAGTTATTAACAACCGTAGACACACGGTTCTGCACTTCTACTGCTGCCATATTAGGGTCCGTGCCAACTTCAAAAAATACTTTGATCACATTAGTACCCCGGTTACTGGATACTGAAGTCATGTAGGTCATCCCGGGTACACCGTTGATTACTTTTTCCAGCTGAGTGGCTACGGTACTGGCGCCTACTTCCGCGTTGGCACCTCTGTATTTAGCTCTTACTTTAACCGAAGGTGGGGCAATATCAGGAAAGAGTGCTATGGGTAGAGTAAAGAATGAAAGTACTCCCAGCAGCGTAATGAGCAGAGAAATCACCAGGGAGAGTACAGGTCTCTTGATAAAGATATCAAACATTTTTTCTATCAGGGCTTAGGGTTAGAGAATTATACATTTGTGTACAGCTGATCATGGATTCTGTGCAATCAAACTATCCATTTCTACCGGCTGGGGGGTAATTTTCATCCCTTCACTGATATTTTGAATCCCTTCGTACACAATTTTGTCACCAGCCTGGAGCCCAGACTCTACGATATAATAATGGGAGAAACGAAGCTTGGGAACGAAGCTCCTCATCCTTACCTGATTGTTAGCGTCTACTACAAACACAAAATTTTTGTCCTGAATCTCAAATACAGCTTTCTGGGGGACCATCAGGGCATTATTGATCGTATTATATAAGCTTACTCTACCGGTGGCTCCATGTTTTAATATTTTGTCAGGATTGGGAAAGTTCGCCCGGAAAGCAATTGAACCAGTACTAGCTTTGAATTCACCTTCCATTGTTTCTATGCTACCCGGATAAGGATAACTGCTTCCATCCGCCAGGGTAAGGGTAACGGCATCATTCTGCTCGGTAGGATCATTGGCTTTACTTTTTACATACTCCAGGTATTCTCCTTCAGAGACATTGAAGTACACATAAACCGAACTGATATCGGATGCGGTAGTGAGGAGGGTTCCATGATCTATTAAGCTTCCTCTTTTAAGAGGAATACGGTCAAGTATGCCATCAAAGGGAGCGCGGATACTGGTATACGAGAGGCGCATCGCGGCGTTGGACTCAGCTGAGCGGGCCTCTTCAATGCGGGCATTCATAGCATCTAGCTTAGCCTGTGCCACTTCCAATTCAGTATTGGAGATCACATTTTTATCAACCAATACTTTCAATCTATTTACTTCCAGTTCCGATGCCTTGGCCTCGGCAATTGCACTTTTCAGATTAGCCTTGGCTTTTGCCAGTTCTGCCTTGTATTCCTCATCATTGATTTTGAAGAGCAACTGACCCTTTTTTACTTCCTGGCCTTCATCTACATAAATTCTTTCGAGAAAACCTTGTACTCGTGCACGCAGCTCTACATTCTGTACTGCCTGTACGTCTGCTACATAGCTATGATGTAGTACGGTGTCTTTCACCATTATCTCCGTCACAGGAAGGCTCTGCATTTCTCCTTTCTGTTCTGCATTCTGTGCGCTTTCATTACAGGAAGCAAAGAACACTACCGAAAAAGGTAAGAGTAGGTGAAATAGATTTATTTTAATATTCATGAAAAATATTTTAATAGTGAAATTAATGACTAAACATAGCTGGGCAAAAGTGCCGAAAATCAGTAAACCTTAAATCGGTGGCGATGAAGCCGAAGCGCTTAGAAAGGGTTAAGCCGAAACAAATTGAACTGAAGTTTAAAAGCCTGAGGGCTTCTTGCCCAACTGATAGTAGTATGTATTTGTGTCTTTTTTAACCAGGTCGACAAAAGAAAAACACGTAAAAAATTACATACTATATATTGATTATTAACTATATCAGAAGTGATAAGATGATACTTGTCCTCCAAATTAATAATCTCCATTTATCTCTTATTATTCAGTTAATCAGTTAGAAATCAGGGCAGAAGTAAGCTTTTTGGCGGCAGTTTTTTTAGCATCCTTGTTACTAAATAATGAATGAAAGGGCCAAAAACATCTACAATTATAGTTAAAAACTTACCTCAATAGTTATAAAAAATATAAATATAAGTCAATTTAACTTCAATGTCAACGTACACGCCTATTCATCTATCGAAAAATGCGCGCAGCAATCGGTAAAACTTTATGTGGGTTAATGGTATGCGGAATATGGGATGTTATGCAAAAAAATGTAGAGAAACCTACCAAAAAGCCTGCTGAATATCATTCAATTAAGATGGCTTATATGCTAACATCGCAACACCTTACTTATTAATAAGTAATATCGTACCACAATTGTTTAACAAAAACATACTATAATACTAATAAAAAAATGGACTAAGAAGTTCAGTAAATATATTTTATCTTTTTGCAAATAAAGTATCAACCCTGCAGCTTATGGTCTACTTTAACTGCTACACCTGATAGCAAGCCAAACCTATCTACTACTCCATCAGGGAAGCTACCCATGAAAAAGCCACCGCACCGAATAGCAGAATTCCCCAGGCTGCCCAAGCGCTTTCCCCCATAAAGTAAGAGGTGTACACGCCCCAAAGCCCTACCCCAATAAACGAACAGGCAAATACGCCCATCGTAATACGCTTTCTGGGCCTGATACTGGAATCAATAAGATAAATAGGTACGATAGATAAGCCAAGGGCAAATGCCAGTCCGAAAAAGCTACTGTCTACCAGCAGTGAGAGTATGAGACAAAAGGCAGCCACCAAAAGTATACAGATGTTGATTTTGGTCAGCTGATAGTTTTCTTTGGTCATCAGGTAGCTGCCGTAGCGGTCAAAATAGAGAATGATGTCGCTTAGCGGACCGGCAAACCAGCTCCACAGGATCAGTAGCAAATAAAAAGGCAGTAGTAAAGGAAGTACTTTTACAAGGATGATCACCCCGATATACAGCGCAAATTTATTCTTCCTTCCAATCTTTTCTATCCACATGGAGTACTGCAAAAACTTGCGGTAAAACCAGTTGGTAGATTTGATTGCCTGCATCATACCGGCTTTGGTAAATTCATTGGTAGGATCTTTCTGCAAAGCCACTGAGAAATGCTCTTTGGCTTTTTTTACCTCGCCTTTTCTCAGATAGTGATAACCCATATTCGCCTGAGTAAAACTATTCTCCGGGTCTTCAGCGAGCATATATTCCAATCGCTCAAAAGCCTCTTCCGAGTGTCCTGCTTTATTTTGTGCCAGAGAAAGCACATTGTTACATAAAAGGTCATCAGGATAAATTTCCAGACCTTTTTTGGCATATGCAATAGCCTCAGTATGTTTCTGAGTATCCAAAAAGATCACAGCTTTTATCGCATAATATCCTGATGCATAAGGATTCAATGCTAAAGCCCTGTCAATGGCAGTATGCGCTTTCTTATATTCTTCTCTTGCCAGATACACCCTCGCCTGAATGCCATAAGCTTCTTCATTTTCCGGATTGAGACCGATGGCTCTCTCAGCAGCTTCAAGTGCATTTTTGTACTCGTCTTTTTTAAGATAAAGCTCTGCCTGCAAAATATGCAGGTCATCTGAGTCGGGAAACTCGGCCAGTGTTTCGGCTATTTTTTGCTGGGCAATGTCCAGCTTATCTCTTTCAATAAGCAGGTGAATTCTGGAAATATGTTCGGCGAGCATGCTTACAATTTTAGATAGGAAATGATATCATCATAAATACCGGAGACATTGGCATAGAGCGCATAGTTTTTGGCGGTATTGAACCAGTCTTTGGTACTGGGACGTACTTTTTTGCACTGGGCCAGCAGATCGCTGGTCTCAATAGCTTCTACTTTGCCGCTTTTCATGGAGCGCCTTAGTTTTTCTTCTATCGCCATATCTACCAGCAGTTTAAGATCAGCGCCACTAAAGCCTTCTGACTTAGCCGCAATTTTAGCATGGTCTATCTTTTGGATAGGTTTACCTTCCAGCAATAGCGTAATGATTTTCTCACGAGCGTCTTTATCCGGTGGGGGTACAAAGATGATTTTATCAAACCTGCCCGGCCTCAGGAAAGCGGAATCCATATGCCAGGGAGAGTTGGTAGCTCCGAGTATGAGAACACCATCATTATTGGCATTGACTCCATCCAGTTCTTTGAGAAACTGGTTGATGATATTTCTACCGGCCGACTGCTTCAGGTCATTTCGCTTACTGCCCAGCGCATCAATTTCATCAAAAAACACCACGCAGGGCGTATTTTTCCGGGCCAGTTCAAATTTCTGATGAAGGTTCTTTTCACTGCTGCCCAGCCACATATCCATCACTTCTTCTATACCCACCGAGAGAAAACGTGAGTCAATTTCACCGGCAGTAGCCCGGGAAAGGTAGGTTTTGCCACAACCGGGAGGACCGTACATCAGAATTCCGCCTCCTGCTTTCTTACCATAAGCTTTAAAAAGTTCAGGGTTCTTCAGCGGCTGAATGATCTTCATTCTGATCTCATCCTTAACTTCCTCCATACCACCCACTTTGGAGAAATCTATATCCGGCTTTTCAAGAAAGGGATTGTAAGCATCTTCCTCCGACGCATCACTTTCATAAACATGAGGCTGGGCAGGCAATTTTAGCTGGGCTTCAATCTCTTCATTTTTCCATCCCGTTAGCCTGATCTGAAAAGATTGGTATTGGTCAATTGCCTCCTGTAACTGTCCGTCATTGATCAGAATCTGCAGATAAACTTCCACCAGCTTCTCACTCAATGTATTTTTGAGCAACTCTTCACAGATAATCAGCGCAGGGCTGAAATTTTTCAGATAAGCATAACACTGAGCCAGGTAGAGCTTGATTTCATCATCTGCTTCGGTTTGCAGAATAATGTTAAAATGATCTTTTGCCCGCTCATATTCAGCATTTTTGAACAATGCTTTGCCCACCTGCTTTCGCAGCAGAACATTATCAGGAGAAGCCTTCAGAGCATTTTCCAGTGCTTCCAGTGTGTCTTTATCCACTTTATCAGTATAAGGTTAAATTTTTTCAACTGACTAAATTAGCTGGAAATACAGTAGCAGACTTTGGCATAAAGGCCCTGTTCAAACGCGGGTGATTTTTACTCAAAAAAGGCAACCTTCTTTAACTCAAATGTGAAGTATGGTTGGTTTTACTTTGTATGAGCCTATCCGTTTTCCAGAAATAAACTTCCAGTCAGAAGCCAAACTTAGATTTGTAGAGAAATGCTGTTATCAGTATATTGATAGATAAAATTTACAACAACCTATGCTAGATAGTCAGCGGAACCTGGTCTTGAGGAATCTTACCGCTTACTGTCAGCGAACAATGCTTTTTGTATGAAAGCTACGGATATCAGATTTTTATTACCCGCTATGCTGCTCTTCCTGGCAGCAGCGATTTTCAACCAGTGCGCTGAGAAGCCCTCAGCGAATCTGCCTGAAACCGTAGACTTTAATTTTCATATCCGCCCTATCCTGGTCAAAAACTGCTACCTCTGCCATGGTCCCGACTCCAGCAGCCGTGAGGCAGAGCTACGGCTGGATACTTTTGAAGGGGCTACCGCGCTGAGAGAAGGAGATACTTATGCTGTATTGCCCGGCCATCCCCAAAAGAGCGAAGTGATCAGACGCATTCATGCCGATGATCCTAATGAGGTAATGCCTCCCCCTGAAAGCAACCTGAGCCTGAGTGAGCAGGAGAAGGCGCTGCTGGAAAAGTGGATTGCCCAGGGCGCAGAATGGAAACCCCATTGGGCGTTTATCCCTCCTGAAAAAACCGATATTCCCCGGGTAATAAATGAGGAGCAGCCAGACAATGAAATAGATGCATTTATTTTGGATAAACTTGAAGATCAGCAAATTGCTCCGGCTCCACTGGCATCTAAGCAAACACTAATCCGCCGATTGGCCTACCTATTGACTGGTTTGCCTCCCCATCCGGCTGATGTGCAGAAATTCCTGGCAGATGAAAGTCCCGCTGCTTATGAAAAAATTGTGGATCAATACCTGAACTCCCCACAGTTTGGCGAACGCTGGGCCAGACACTGGATGGACCTAGTGCGCTACGCGGAAACCAAAGGCCATGAGTTTGATTATCCGGTACAGGGCGCCTGGCAGTACAGAGATTACCTGATCCGGGCTTTCAATGAAGATCTGCCCTATCCACAACTCATCAAAGAACATCTAGCGGGTGACCTGCTGGAATCTCCTCGCTGGCATGCGGAAACAGGACGTAATGAGTCGGTACTGGGCACTACTTTTTTCACCTTAACGGAAGGGAAACACAGCCCCGTAGACCTGGTAATTGATGAGTCCGAAAGGGTAGACAACATCATAGATGTGACGAGCAAGACTTTTCAGGCGCTCACCGTTGCCTGTGCCCGCTGCCATGACCATAAGTTTGATCCCATCCCTACCACTGACTATTATGCACTCTATGGAGTGATCAAAAGTAGCCGATTCAGCATACACGATGCTGACTTAAAACTGGAAGAAGTAAAGGATCTGGAAAAGCTCCAAAAAGTCAAAGAAAATATCAAGGCTTTGGTAGCTGAATCCTGGATGGGGAATGAAGTGTTGCCGGTACAAAAGGCTGCTTTACATGAATCAAATGAAGAAAAAAGGGTTGAAGCTGCCTATGAAGTGATTGGAGACTTCAGAGGGCAGGATTTAGATGGCTGGCAAAGCATTGGTAAGGCTTTTGGCGGTCAAACCACACTGGGAGAACCTGTCTTCAACACAAATGCTACCCAGCTCATTCGTCTTTCAGAAGGAAAAGCTTCCAGTCGAACTATCAATACCGGTGTAGTCGGCGCTTTACGCTCACCCGACTTTACCATCACCAAGGATTTTATCGGCATCCGCACTTTGGGTAAGCAATCTTCCATCCGCATCATCATAGACAATTTTCAGCTCATCCAGGATCCTATTTATGGCGAGCTGGAAATGCGGGTAGATCAGGATAAGTGGCATAACTATACCGTGGATGTCTCTCCCTGGCAAGGGCAGCAAGCTTATATAGAAGTGATTCCCGGTTATTTTGACAGGCATTATTATAAACTTCCTCCCGATGCATTTGTAGAAGTGTCTTACGCCCTGGCTTATGATGAGGAATGGCCTGATATGCCTGCAGTGCAAGCTCCTCAAAACCTGAACCTATACCAGTTAGTACAACAGTGGGTCAAAGGACAGAGCAGTTCTGAGGAAATAAAGTTCTTGAATCAGTCACTACGACAAAAACCTCTGAAAAACCTTTCTGCTGAAATTCAGCAACTCTATCAGTTGAAACAACAATTAGCGCTTAACTTCAGAGACACTGCCTTTTTTGCAGGGATTACCGATGGCTTTAGCATCAACAGCCCGGTCTTTGTCAGAGGTAATCCTAAGACCCCTTCTGAAGAAAAAGTACCGCATCGCTTTCTTAGCAGTATTCCCACAAAAGATTCTGTTTTCAGATCTTCAGGAAGTGGAAGAATGGAACTGGCCGAAGCCATTGCCAGTCCTGATAACCCACTCACCTCCCGGGTGATGGTCAACCGGATCTGGCACTACCTTTTTGGCAGAGGCATTGTGGAGACTGTGGATAATTTTGGCTTGCAGGGAAAACTGCCCACGCATCCGGCTCTACTGGATTACCTGGCTATCCAATTTCAGGAAGAAGGCTGGTCGCTGAAAAAAATGGTGAAGATGATTGTCATGTCAAAAACCTTCCGAAGAGAAGTAATCACCGGAGCGGCTTTACCAAAAAGTGACTCAGAAAACCTTCTGCTGTCCGGCTTTCCATTGCGTCGGCTGGAAGCTGAAGCCATTCGCGACGGTATGCTCACTGCATCCGGCCGGCTGGACTCCAGCATGTACGGACCTTCCGTTCCTGTCCACCTCACAGAATTTATGCAGGGGCGGGGACGACCACGGAATTCCGGTCCGCTGGATGGCAATGGCCGACGCAGTATTTATGTAGAAGTCAGAAGAAACTTCCTGTCACCCATGATGCTAACTTTTGATCGCCCTATCCCCTTCTCTACTTTCGGCAAACGCAATGCTACCAACGTACCGGCCCAATCGCTGATGCTGATGAATGATCCTTTCGTAGCCGAGCAGGCGGAAGTGATGGCCAGAAGAGTCCTTACTCAGGAAAAACTAAGCCTGGAAGAACGTATCCAGTGGATTTATCAGTGGTCATTTGCACGTAATGCCAAAGCCGAAGAAGTGAATCAGGCTAAAGCCTTTTTACAGCAGCAGGCAAAAACACATGAGGTATCTCAGGAAAATCTTATGCAGTCGATAGAAGTCTGGCAAGACTACTGTCACACCATTTTTAACATGAAAGAGTTTATCTATCTGATCTGAGTTATGGGAAATAATAAACATATCATCCACCGTCCCCTCAGCCGCCGTGAAATGCTGGCTACCTGCGGTAGTGGTTTTGGCTCACTGGCTTTTGCCAGCCTCTTTGGCGGCCTGGGAGCAGCCTGCACGGAAGTGGAAAGACTTTCTCTGGCAACGGCCCAAGCAAGAGTCTCGCCTCATTATATTCCTAAAGCCAAGCATGTGATATTTCTATACATGGATGGTGGCGTATCTCAGGTAGATTCTTTTGACCCCAAGCCACGGCTAGCCAAAGAAAATGGTGAAGATCCTTACAAGAAATTTAAAGTAGATAACACCCAGTTTGACAATATTGGCAAAATTCTCAAAAGCCCCTGGAGCTTTAAGCAGTACGGTGAATGCGGCATGCCAGTCAGTGATTTGTTTCCCCACATCGCCACCTGCGTAGATGACCTCGCCCTGATCCGCTCCATGACTTCCGACTTTCCCGAGCACACCAATGCCAACTATTTTCTGCATACTGGCAGCGGCTTGCAGGGACGCCCCAGCATGGGCGCCTGGGTGACTTACGGTTTGGGCAGCGAAAACGACAACCTGCCCGGCTATGTGGTACTGGATGGAGGGCTGGTGCCTCCCGGTGGACTGGATAACTTCAATAGCGGTTTCCTACCCGCTTCATACCAGGCTTCGGTACTCAAAGGGCAGGCCGTACCCCTGGCCAACATCCAGCCTTTGGAAAACAAAGGTATACAGGATGCTAAACTGAATTATATCAAACAAATGGATCAGAGCCTGATGGGTAAGCTGGGGCATGCCGATGCTGTAGAGTCAGCGATTTCCAATTATGAACTGGCTTATCGTATGCAGGCCTCTGTACCCGAACTCACTGAGTTTGATTCAGAAAGTAAGGCTACCAAAAAACTCTATGGCTTTGAGTCTGACGATCCGCATACCCGGGGTTATGCCGCACAGTGCCTGCTGGCCCGGCGCTTGGTAGAAAGAGGCGTACGTTTTATTGAACTTACCTGTCCCAGTGTGGAAGCCGACCGCTGGGATCAACATGATGACCTCAGAGATGGGCACGAGCGCAATGCCCATGCGGTAGACCAGCCCATTGCCGGTCTGCTCAAAGACCTCAAAGGCCGGGGGCTGCTGGATGAAACCCTGGTCGTCTGGACAGGAGAGTTTGGCAGAACACCTTTTGCTCAGGGCACCAACGGGCGCGACCATAACCCTTCTGCCTTCAGTATGTGGATGGCGGGTGCAGGTATCAAGGGAGGAACCATTTTTGGGCGTACCGATGAGTATGGCTACCGGGTAGAGGAAAACAGAGTCAGCATCCACGATCTGCATGCTACCATGCTGCACCTACTGGGTGTAAACCATGAAAAGCTAACTTTCCATTTTAGTGGTAGGGATATCCGCCTGACCGATGTGCACGGACATGTAATTCATGATGTGCTGGCTTAAACCATTATTTTATCAGGATTGACAAAATCACTCTCCTACCTCACTAATAAGCTGCTGTTCATAGGCAGCATCGTAAGCCGGATTTTTTTCTGTAGGCACAGGCGCATGGGTTTGCTGCCGCCAGTCTTGCAGTATTTGGTATAGTTCCTCTGCTTTCTCAGGATACTCCTCTACCAGATTTTGCCTTTCACCGATATCTTCAGCCAGATTATAGAGTTCAAGACCTCCGTCCTCAAAGTACTCATGCAGTTTCCAGTCGCCCATACGAATGACCGAGCCGGGACGGGTACGAAACAAAGGGTCACGGCCATCATCCTCCTGCATATCATAGGCTTGCAGGTAGATAGGAAAATGCCAGAATAAAGGGCGCTCCGCAATACTGTCTCCGTAAAACAGAGAAGAAATATCATTGCCATCCAACAATTTATTTTGCTGTTCTGCGCCTACGATATTTTGTATCGTAGGATAAATATCCAGATTAGTTACTGGTACACTACACTGGCTTCCGGCTTTAATGTTTCCTGGCCATGATACCAGCAGAGGAACCCTGATGCCTCCTTCGTAGTAAGATCCTTTCCCGGCTCTCAGGGGTTGCTGGCTGGAAATAGAGCGAATCCCACCATTATCTGAAGTGAAGATAATCAGCGTATTTTCTGTTAGCCCCAGACTATCCAGTTGATTCAATAGTCGTCCCACATTTTCATCCATAGAAGCCACCATGGCGGCATAATCCGCACGATCTTGTCCTTCCGCACCCTCTTTATTTGCAAACCTTGCTATGAACTCCTCTTTGCCCATAATGGGCGTATGTACTGTGTAAAAAGGCAAGTAAAGAAAAAAAGTGGAATCCTGATACTGCTCTACAAAACTCATAGCTTCCCTGCTAAGTCGGTCAGTGAGGTATTCGCCTTCCGGCCCATCGCTAAGATATTTTACATTGTAAGGGCTGAAATAGCCGTTTCTTCCGGGATTACCGTTACGGCTGCCCCCCACATTTACATCAAAGCCTTGTGTTCTGGGGTCTTCGCCCAGATGCCATTTACCAAAAGTTCCCGTCACATAGCCTTGGTCGTGAAGCATCTCCGCCAGTGTGTAGACCGAATCGGCCAGTGTTTCTGTGTTAGGAACAGGAATAATTCTGCGCGTTCTTTCATCTCCTCTGTCAGAGTTGGCTACCGTATAAATTTGATGGCGGGGCGTGTTCATTCCGGAAAGTAGACAGGCCCGACTAGGGGCGCAGTTGGCCGCTCCGGCATAAGCTTGCGTAAAAAGCATAGAGCGAGATGCCAGCTTATTCAGATTTGGCGTTTCATAAAATTCACTCCCCATAAACCCCATGCCTGTCCAGGCCGGATCTTTCCAGCCCAGATCGTCAACGTTGATGTAGATAATATTAGGAAGGTGTTCATTTTTATCTTCACTGGCTGAATCACAAGCCATAAATAAAACAGCAAAAAAGAGTGAGGCCAGGAGAAGTTTAGCTTGTGTCATAGTAATTTTAAAGACATGGAATGTATTAAGATGCTTCTCCAATATAAAAGAACTTAAGCATCAAGCTACTTCACTTGTCATAAATATACTATAACAAGGTTTAAGTATATGTTCACCTTTTGTCTACCTGCTCGGGTGGAATGGTATACCAAAAAGGTGTATCTTATCGCTTCCTTTACCCTCTTGGGTATTTGCCCACACCTATTACATGCTTATGAAAAAGCTGATTTATCTCCTGATTTTCCTCCTATCTATAGATCCCACTTTTGGGCAGGTAGAAACTTATGAAATAGACTCTCTAAAATCTCTGCTCAACATATTTCCTGAACCCGGTAAGGATCGGGCAGATCTTCTGGCCAAGATCAGCAGAAATTACTGGATCAGCTGCCCAGATAGCTCTGAAGTATATGGCATGCAAGCTTTAGATTTGTCTACTGCCCTCCAGTATCCTGAGGGGATGGCTTATGCTAACCGGGTAGTAGGTGTGAGTCATTGGGCCCGGGGAAATCATGATAGCGGCCTAAAATATGTATTAGATGCACTTACACTTTATCAGTCATTAAATGATACTTTGGGAATAGCTAATGCTACCATGAACCTGGCGCTGGTGTACAGAGATCAGGAAGACTACGACAATGCTTTTCCCCGCTTTTTTCTCGCTTATGATGTCTTCAAGAAGTTGGGTAGAAAAGACCGCCTGATTAACACAGATAACCACTTAGGGAAAGCCTATTACCGCATTGGACAGTACGAAAAAGCCAGACAATATTTTAATGAAGCATTCACGCTTAGTCAGGAAATCAACTTTTTTTACGGGCTGGCAGACTCTTACCATAATCTGGGAACCCTCAGCCATAAGCAACAACAGCTAGATACGGCTCTGGCGTATTATGAAAAATCTCTGAAAATTCAGAAAAAAATAGATGATTGGGAAGGGGCTGCCCATAATATGCTCTCCATAGGCACGGTATACGCTGACATGAACGACTATAAACTGGCGGAAGAAAAACTTCATCTGAGTAAAGAGTGGGCACATATTGTGAGTTCTAAAATGATTCTGAGCGATATTTATTTAAAACTAAAAGAAATTTATGCTGCCCAGGGGAAATACCAGCAGTCGCTCGCTTATTTTGAAGCTTATGCTGCCATGCAGGATAGTGTACTGAATACCCAAAAAGCCCGCGAACTGGCCCGGATAGAACATCAGCACGAACTGGAGAAGAAGGAACAGCAACTTACCATACAGGACCAGAAAATTGCCCTCTTAAAACAAGAAAGTAAAATTAAAGTGTTGTGGGTTTACTTGTTGGTTATCGGTATTATCCTGGCCGGAGGCTTGGTATTTTTACTATTCCGCCTGCAGCAGATAAAAAATGAAAAAAAACGTGCACTGCTGGAAAAACAACGAAGGCTTGCAGAATTTGAACTTGAGAACACCCGCCTCAAAGAAGAAGAACTGACACAGGAACTAGAGCATAAACATAAAGAGCTTACCAGTTACTCACTCAACTTCATCCAAAAGAACGAACTGGTAAATGACATTAAAGAATCTATTCAACTGCTCAAAAAGAGCTCTGACCAGACTACCCGCAGCAAGCTGGATCAAATTCAAAAGATGCTCAATACTAACTTTCAGATTGACCGGGAATGGGAGGATTTTCGTGTACATTTTGAGAAAGTACACCAGAGCTTTTTTGATCTCCTGAAGCAAAAATTCCCTGAGATTACTTCCAATGATCTCAAACTCTGTACTCTGATCAGGCTCAACATGAACCTGAAAGAATCAGCCCGCATTTTGGGTATCTCACCCGAAAGTGTAAAGACGGCACGTTACCGCCTGCGTAAAAAACTGGGACTGGACAAAGAGCATAACCTAAACCAGTTTTTACTTCAGCTGGACCCAAATTCCCAGTCTAAAGATGCAACCATCAGGTATCAGAATGGTACTTTTAGCAACAATTAGGTGAGCCAACACAGCCATTCAGTCCACAGCTAGGTTAGTCAAACTGAAAGGTAGATAAGCCTGTAGGATAAAAAATTTCTTCCTTCCCCTAAGTTTTTACATCTGTCCACGACTAATAGATAAAGCTGAATCCATTGAAGGAAGAATTTATCGACAAAATCACTGCGCATGAAGCTATCATTTACAAAGTATGTAAGATGTATTGCCATAGCAGTGAGGATCGTCAGGATTTGTTTCAGGACATCGTACTACAGTTATGGAAGGCCTTTCCTAAGTTCAGAAAAGAGGCCAGACTATCCACCTGGATGTATCGTATCGCGCTGAATACAGCAATTACCCGTCTGCGCAAAGAAACCAAAAAACCACTTCCTCAGGACATTGACCAGGATATTCTGCAAATACCCTCACCGGACTTATCGGTAGAGGAAGAGCTGTTCAGTAGCATGATGCAGGCCATTGACAGGCTTTCGGATGTGGAAAAAGCCATCACGCTTCTGTATCTGGAAGAGCAGAGCTATAAAGAAATCGCACAGGTGATGGGGATATCCGAATCCAATGTAGGCTATAAAATCAACCGGATTAAGAGTAAGCTGAAAAACACCATACAAAAAATTCACGATGGAGCTTGATGACCTAAGAAATACATGGCAGGCTCATCTCAGTCAAGAGAAAGAGCATGCCCGGCCTTTATCAGAACATTTTAATGAAAAAAACATGAATGTATCCAACGCATTATCCAAACTGAGTAGTACGACCCTCTATTGGTGGAAACTTACTAAGGTTTCCATTATACTTTTGTTTGCTTGTCTCCTGTTGAATGTAGTACTCTTTTTCATTTTCCCGGAAAGGTTTCAAAACCTGGAGCATGCGCTTCCGGTTTTTGGCATGGTGGCCTTGTTTGGGCTCGTTACCTTGTGGGCCTATTATGAACAGGTGAAGATATTTGATATTGCGGATGCTGCGAATATCAAAGCAGCTTTAAAGAGTACCATGGGACGTTTTAAAAGATGGTACCTACTCACCACGCTGATCTATGTGATTGTCTTTCCGCTGATTTATTATATAGTCGTTAAGGTTGTGCTGCAACTGTTTCAGGTAGAACTCTCCCTGCTCACAGAAGTAAGTATCAGCGGGGTTATGGCTGTAATTTCTCTCTTAGGCAATCATCTATATTACAAAAAGACCTATTTCAAATGGCTACATACGCTGAATAAAAACCTGGAGGAACTTGAGGACACGAAGTGAACATTCATTGCTACCTATCTGTTTTTCTTATGATTGCTCTTCAACAAAATCAACTCATATCCTCGTAATTCAACGCATTGATTGTTTATTTGCTGTCTGAATCATTTAGGAGCAAGCTTGATAAGAGTTTTAAACTTTTGCCTTATATGAATTTTTTACAGCACCCCACAGCGCTATTGTCTGCTGCTATTATTGAAGAAATTAGAAAGCTTGCTCCACAAGCTGAGCAACAAAAAAAGCTTACGCAGGAGCAACTTTCGCTGATATATCAGGAAGAATGGCTTCGGCTGTTTATTCCCAAAAGGTATCAGGGGCTGGAAATGTCATTACCGGAGGCTTTACAGATACTGGAAGCTTTGGCCTATGCCGATGGAAGTCTGGGCTGGACGGTTAACCTGGCAGCGGGTGCAAACCTCTTTGCCGCCTATATTCAGCCCACTTTGAGCGAGCGTATTTATACTGATCCTAAGGCTTGTACAGCAGGTAGCGGAGCGCTTTCCGGCATTGCTACGCAAGTGAAGGGAGGCTATGAAGTAAAAGGGAGTTGGAAATATGGCAGCGCCTCCCGCCATGCAACCGCTTTTACTGCCAATTTCAAGCTGAAAACGGATAGCACAAATGATACCCCTGACTTTTACTCTTTCGTCTTCTTTCCTGAGGAAGTGCGTATCAAAGATACCTGGGATTCTTACGGCTTACAGGCTACTTCCAGCCATGATTTTGAGATTGATCATGTACACGTACCTGAAGAAAGAATTTTCAGCTTACTCAAGCCTTCTCCTTATGAGCAGGGGCCACTTTATCGTTTTCCTTTTATGCAATTTGCCGAAGTAACCACCTGCCTGCAACTGACGGGAATGGCCTGCCATTTCTTTGATGAAGTCAGCGCATTGCTGACGCACAAAAAAGGAATGCAGGGAGAAACCCTGAGAGATAATGGTAAAGTAAAGGATACATTAGCACAAGCGGAAGCCCAACTGGAATCTTCACGAAACTGGCTGTATTCGCTGGTTCATGAAGCATGGCAAGCTTGTGAAAACAATAAAACAATTCCTGAAGAGTTGCTTAGAAAAATCAGTTTATCTGCCAAGCATGCTGCTCAGGCTGCCCGCAGTGCTGCTGAAATGATTTACCCTCTGGCCGGAATGAGTGTGCTCAATCCCGAAACTGATCTCAACCGTAGCTGGCGGGATTTGCACACTGCCTCCCAGCATGTTTTACTTTCTCCGCTGGGATTTGGTGAGGTGGGAAAGTTTTGATAAAAAAACTGAGTAGAATATCATGAATGAGATCTTTATAACTCATATGTTCTACTCAGTTGTATAATAACTCAAGCATTTATACCTTCATCTCCTTCCATTTGCCTTTCTTGAAAATCCACAGGCTAACCAGTGCATGCAGGGAGTGGCTGATGGCAATAGTAATGTATACGCCCAAGGCGCCCAGATCAAAATATATAGCCAGCAGATAAGCCAGAGGCAGTTGTAGCACCCACAGCACACCCAGGTTGATAAAAGTAGGTGTACGGGTGTCACCGGCTCCGTTAAAAGCCTGCACGACTACCATGCCGAAAGCGAAAAAGATGTATCCCAGACAAAAGATTTTCAAAGCAGTAGCGCCAGCCTTTACCACTTCTGCTTCAGGAGAAAACCAGCCTACAAAAATATCAGCGGTGAATAGGAATAACACGGAGACAACACCTAAAAAATAGACGTTATATTTAGCCGTATACCAGACAGATTTCTCCGCTCTGTCGGGAAATTTTGCGCCCAGATTTTGCCCTACCATAGTCGCTGCCGCATTGGACAACCCCCAGGCAGGTAAAAGAGTAAACATTACCACTCTAAAAGCAATGGTATACCCTGCCAGCGCAACACTGCCAAACTCCGAAACGATGCGTGTCAGGAATATCCAACTGGCAGAATCTATCAGAAACTGTCCCATCCCTCCGGAGGATACCTTGATGATATTAAGCACAGTCTTCCATCTTAATTTGACGGACTGCCTGTCCAGTCTGATGCGTGTACTTCCTTTCAACAGATGGTATAGCTGGTACAATACACCTATGCTCCTACCAATGGTAGTGGCCCAGGCTGCCCCCTCAATGCCCATTCCTGGGATGATCCACAAGCCAAAGATCAGCAAGGGGTCCAGAAAGATATTAATACCGTTGGCAATCCAGAGGGTACGCATGGCAATGGCGGCATTGCCTGCTCCACGGAAGGCTCCATTGATGATAAAAAGCAGCATGATGCTGATATTACCGGCAAAGATAATCTGCGTATATCTCGTGCCTTCAAGCAGTATTCCCTCGCTGGCTCCCATCAATTTCAGCACCTCAGCTCCGTAAATATATCCTGAAATACTTATGAGTAAAGAAAAGGCTGCACCTAGCAAAATTACCTGGAAAGCTGCTGATGAGGCTTTGCCAAAACGCTTCTCACCCACTCTACGCGAAATCACCGCAGTAGCTGCCATACTGAAGCCTATACCGATGGAGTACACAATGGTCACCACCGACTCGGTCAATCCTACAGTGGCTACTGCATTGACGCCTAACCTTCCCACAAAAAAGATGTCTACAATGGCAAACAAAGACTCCATGATCATCTCCAGAATCATGGGTACTGCCAGATAGAAAATTGCCTTCCTGATACTTCCGGAAGTATAGTTATCGTAATCGCCCTCCAGGGCATGTCTGAAATGATATAGTAATTTTGTAACCCGCATATGTATGCAAAAACATAAGTCAACAAAAGCTCAATTGAGCTAAGAAAAAACCTTGGTAAAACCTTCTGAAGAAAGTACAGGGAAAAATCAAACGATCAGCAATAGCCTTATCCGTTGAGGATAAGTATCAGCATTGCCAGTTTAGAGAAAGGGGGAGACGTTGCTCCCTGACTATATGGTGAGTCTTAACTTCATAATGACACAAAGCTAAGCCTTTTTTTGCGGGTTTGGTAGACTTATATGTGAATTCTTTGTTACGAAATGCTAAAAAAATGCTTACTCTTTCAATAACAACATTTTGGCACTGCCCTCTTCCAGTTTCATGCCCCACCTTTCCAGTATAGGTGCTTCCAATGATTTCTCCCGATACTCATCCGGTGTCATGATAGGAATGCCATAGACAATTGGATAATATCGCTGGCAATCCGGGCAAGTCAGTAAACCCTCAATGATCTCTCCGTTCTCATCTTTCAGAAAGACCTGTAGATTAAGATCTGATTTGTCTATTGGGCAGCAAAGTTTCTTCAACAATGATGTATTCATAAGTTTGTGTTATTTAATCGTTTGTAATGCGTTTTGGTAAGCAGTAGCCGAATGTTTAGGAGAATCAGCACTCAGAATTCCTGATATCACTGCCACGCCATTGAAATCCAGTTCTTTGAAAGTCGCAAGATTTGCTGTAGTGATGCCTCCCGAAAGAAAGAGGGGCATTTGTGTGATGGCTCGGGCCTTCCGGACTGTTTCCGGCCGCACAATCTCGCAGCTGTCTACCGAACTGGAAGGAAACATGGAACAGAAAGAGACATAATCAAAATCATTTCGTTCAGCCCACTCAATCACTGCCAGGTCATTGCTACAGGTAATCCCACCAAGGAATATTCTGCCAATCTCCTTTTTGATAGCCTGGTAATTTTCAGGAATGCTGTCAAAATGAACACCCTCTAAAGCTGTGTGCTTTAGCAATTCCCATTCTTCATTGATCAAAGTAGGTACATGATACTGGGTGCTGATTTTTAGAATGGCTTCTATCAATTTCTTTTTATCTGCTAATGCAAAGTGCTCCGGCCAGTGATTCCAGATTTGCAGCACCTGCACACCGCCTTCCAAAGCCTGCGCTACCTTTTCCAGCAGCACTTGTTCATCCATCGCCGGATCAATAACCAGATAAACCCCTCCTTTTATTTTTATTTCCATCTTTTCTTAATTGTTAGGGTGCGGCAGTGTTAGAGTGTTATGGTTGATAGTGTTCTATTAGAAAAACTATAACACTATAACACCCAGAACTATAACACTATTTCAACCCGTTTTTCAATGCTTTAAAAAATGCACCCCAGTAAGGGTCATTTCCGTCAAAAGAAATTATTTTCTCTTCCTCCTTTTCTATCATCCTGAAACCCTGCTCCGCTTCTGTCATTTCACCTACAATAGTGGCTCTGATATTTTTGGATGCCAGATGATTCACTAAACCCTGCTCCTTTCCTTGTTTCACTGCCATGATCATGGAGCCAGCGCCTATGCAGTAGCGATGGTCAATGTCAAACAATTGCGTAATCTGATCAGGTGCTTCGCCTATGGGAAGCTTATCATTGTGCAAAATAAAACCACAACCGGAAGCCCCAGCCATTTCGCAGATGGCACCCACCACCCCACCTTCGGTTACATCATGCATGGCTTTGAGTTCGGTGTTGGGCTGTAGGATTTCCACAGCAGCCAGGGCATCGGGTAAAGAAGAGGTCTGGTAGAAGTTCTCGCAGGCAGTTTCGTAGATTTCTTTACCCAGTTTGCTTTTCACCGTTTCTGGAAAACTCATGGCCAGAATGGCAGAAGAATTCAGCGCCGTTTCTTTGGTCACCACGATCACATCACCCGGCTGCGCCTGATGGCTGTTGATGATTTTGTCCAGCGGAGCCGTCAAAAACATGGTGCCTCCTCCAGAAATGGTGGAGTTCTGCCCTTCAATCTGCCCCGTATGGCCGCCAGTAATATGCACACCGATCTGCTCACAAAACAAATGGATGTGCTGCCAGTATTCCTGAAAAGCCTGCTTCGAGAGGCTGGTCGGCAGATTCAGCACAAACTGTGCATACATAGGCGCAAAGCCGGTAGTCGCCATATCATTGGCCAGCAGATGTACCGACAGCCAGGCCGACTCTTTCAATCCCAGCGACGGGATGAGCGAAAGCGGATCGCTGGACACCGCCATGCCCAGGCCGTTGCCCAGATCAATCACGGAAGTATCCACGCCATATTTCGGTCCGACCAGCACTTCATTTCTGGAATAGCCATTATAGGGCAGCAGTATCTCCTTGAAAGAGGCACTATTGATTTTGCCGGAATTGTCTTCAAAGGCACTCATTCCACATCGTTTAGGCGTACATGCAGTCCAAAGAAATCTCCATAAGGCAAGCCCCATTGCTGCACCGGAAACCATTTGGGCAGTCCGGTAGTCGTCCACTCAATCGTATAATCTCTGCCTTTCAAAGCTTCTTCAATGATTGCCATCAACTTTTTAGGCGTATAGAAAGTAGCGGTGACGTAGAAAGGATTTTTGCCGAACATCTCCTGTATTCTCCTGCGGGCTACTTTGGGAGAGTTGCGGTTCATCATGCCAAACACAATACCGTATTTGCCTACCCGCACGGCTTCGCGAATCACTTTTACCGGATCTTTATAGTATTCAAAAGTAGTGATGAACGCCAGGGCGTCAAAAGTATGGTCTTTAAAGGGCATGTGGTGAGAATCGGCCAGCACCAGATCACCGTCAAAGAGGTGGGCGCCCTGTCCCAGCATAAAAGGAGAGATGTCGCCGCCGCTGGCCTCAATGCCTATCTCGTGCCACCAGCGGGTAAAGCGGGTAGTACCGCAGCCAAACTCCAGCAGCGTTTTCACTCGCTCATCTTTCTTAATGAGTTGGCCGATGACTTTTTTCTGCCAGATCTCGGCACGCTTGTAGCGTCCCTCGTACCAAAGTTCGTAGGTGTCGGTATGTTCGCGGTTGAAGAACCATTCTTCGCGTCCCTGCCACTGCCGTAGTTCCTGGGTGACAAGGTCAAATTTCTTCTGTTCTATCTCTGTACTCATAGCTAATCTTTTAAAAAATAAAAAATGCCACAACCCGGATCATACAGACAGGCAATGGCAATTAGTCAGTGATTAGCTAATAAGGTCATTTCCTACGCTGGTATTATCCAGATCAGGTCATGGGTGTAATCTCAGCCAGACTTTCGTCCAGCACCCCAATGATGTATGCAAGGTATAAAAATTTGTGTAAAGAAAAAGCGATAACAGACTACTCTCTGCTTTGAAAACGTATCAGATAATCTTTAGCCGTCATTACCGGTAACTTTGCAGCTTTAAAGTCTTTCAAGTTTCTGGGTATGACTCTTTACTTCTGCTGATATTTTTTAGATAAATAATCTGCGTACTCCCTTTTATAATCCTTTTCCTGAGTATCAATTATCCCTGTTAGGCTTTCTACCAAAGGAGTAACTTCAATAGATGATCTATCCTCTGCTGTGAGCATGTGCAAATAATCCTCCACCATTTTGGATACACTGGTATGATGAGATTTTGCATACTGCTTAGCACGCTCTATAATCGCTTTATCCAGTTTTAATGTTAATTTAGTATTCATATAAGTTGAATTCAAATATTGATAGTTTATTGAACCAAGCATAATGAAAAAAGTCATACTATTTATGATGCTATTAAATCCGGCTATTATTTATGCCTGTGTTTGTGATAAGTTGGAAAAGCATGATGTAAATGCGTTGATAAAAGAAGCCGATTTTGTAGTTATTGGTAGGGCGATTAAAAACATTCATCACCAACCAGAAACCGCACAGTTTTTTGATTCTAAGAATCAAGGTTCTAACGTCTTGTTCGTAGTCGATTCAATAGTTAAAGGAAAACTGCAAAAGGACACCATTTTTATCAATCAATATACTCAAGGAAGTTGTACAGCAATCTTTGACTTTGACAATCAATATTTAATAATAGGAAATGAAATTTCAGAGTACAAGAAAATTGATACAGACAGTAACGATATGGTAATTCCTATTACTACAATTAAAGATGGAAGTATGAAAATATCTAGCAAAGTTGATTTTGATTATAAATTCTACCAGAGTCTGACAGACCAGTATAATACTGTTAGTACAAGTGATTGTAGAACATTTAATGTCAACTCACAAAAATATGAGAGCTTATTTAAATAAACATGGCACTTAAGCTGATAAGCTTTATTAATATATAATTTCACTTCCTCCTTACCTCCCTTTCTCCGGTATGGTCGTAGCCCTGCTCTCGCTCTAATGCAATCATTTGCTGCGGCCTGAAGTTGGTGATGAATGCTCTGCGCCTATGGGCGGTGGTATTGCCCCTACTGTAGTGCAATGTGCCTCCCTGATGCAGCACACCATCTCCCGCCTGAAGCTCAACGGCTACCCCCTCTTCTTCAGAAGCGTCACATTCTAAAGCTCCCCCTCCTTTACCTGCCGGACGATGAGGGCGCATAGGAAACTGATGAGATTGAGGCACATACCACATACAGCCATTATCAACGGTAGCATTATCCAACGCCACCCAGCAACTCACTGCCCGCAGATCGGGCATGTCAATCCAGTAGGCACAGTCCTGATGCCAGGGGGTAGGAGTATTGGAAAAAGGGGCTTTGTCAATCAGCATATCAAAATCCAGCGCCATGTCATCTCCCAACAGGGCTTGTGCTATTGCTAAACTTTGCTGATGCAAAGGCTTATTCAGCAAATCAGGGACCAGTCTGCTGGGCACCATAATTTGGGTAATCCGTTCTTTAACACCTACTGTTTTTTCCTCTTCCACATGTCCTCCCAGATCGGAGCGATAGCGGGAAGCATCAATTTTATTCTCCAGGAAGTCTTCATATAGCTCACGGTAATAAGTGAGCTGGTCAGCGGTAAGTAATTGAGGAATCTTTAAGTAACCCTCTTCTTCAAAAAAACTTACCTGTTCAGAAGTGATGATAGCCATATATTTAAATGAGCCTGTTAAGTAGAATACCTTTTTAAACCTTATCCAAAACCTGACGAAGTAAGCGGTTGAGTTCCTCTGATTGCTCTATCATCGGATAATGTCCGCTATCATGGATGTCTATCAGATCGTAATCCACACCAGTTTCTTCCAGTCCCTCTATGGCAGTAGGTGTAGCGTCACTGTTGATCAGGTATAACTTTTTATCCCAGTTAGAAAGCTGCTCTTTCTCCTTAGGGCCGTAATCCATGAGTGATTTCAGACTGGCAGTGGCTACTACCGAATCAGCAGTACCAATATCCTCAGTTACTCTTTTGACTACCGCACTATCAGTAGTAGGATGAAACAGCGCTTGATACGCATAAGCGGTAGCGGTACTATCAAAATCCTGCTCTATCATCGTCATAAAAGAATCTATTTCAGTCTGCACCTCTCCGGTAATTTCCACGCCTACCTCTTTAAAATTATCTATACCAATCAGCGCGATCACCGCTTCAGGCTCAGCCAGGGCAGCTTCCAGAATCACATCACCTCCCATAGAATGCCCGATCAGCACCACGTTTTGCAAATCCAGCTGACCGATCACAGCAGCAACGTCCCGCCCGAAATCTTCTACTCTCCAACTCTCCCGGTTTTTTCCTGACATCCCAAAACCAGGGAGGTCCATAGTCACCACGGTATAGTCTCCACAAAAAGCATCTACCTGAGAAGTCCAGTAAGTCTGATCAATGCACCAGCCATGTACAAAAAGTAAAGTAGTATCCTGAGTACCACAACGCTCATAAGCGATGTCTACTCCATCACGTGTTACTTCTGTTACGGTATTCGTTTCAGAAACCGCTGAGGAATCTTGTTCCTGAGTTTCTGTACTACTGCATGCTATTATGCCAAAAATAAATATCAGACCACAAAAGAAGTTCAATGTTCGCATAAAAAATGTATATGAGATTGAAATAATAGAATGATAAAAAAATAAGCCTTTATTTGGTAGTCTTGCCTTCATAAAGTTTGGTAAAAACTCTGTCCACCGGTTCCCAAAGCTCTATTTTATTGTTTTCAGGATCAAGGATATGCACAAACTTTCCATACTCATAGCTTTCTATTTCATCCAGTACAGTTACGCCGCTGGCTTTGAGTTCTTCCACCAGTTCCTCAATATTTTCTACCCGGTAGTTGATCATAAACTCTTTTTCCGAAGGCTTGAAGTATTCGGTTTTTTCGTCAAAAGGACTCCATTGCAGATAGCCTTTCTGATCAGGTTTGTCAGATTGAATAAACTCAAAGACAGAACCGTATTCATTGGTCACTAATCCCAGATGCTGACTGTACCAATCTTTCATCTTGGCGGGGTCTTTGGTTTTGAAAAATATGCCTCCGATACCGCTTACTTTCTTAGCAGACTTTTTCATAGATAGTGTAGGTTAAATGTGTTGGGGGTTATTTTGTGATGATTATTAATGTGTGGGAAGTTGGAAGCACGAAGCAGGAAGTTTTTTTTTATTACTAAGCTCACAACTTGATTCTTCAACCTTCCAACTCCTAACTTCCCACTTCCCACTTCCTTCTTCCATCTTCCGTCTCCTGACTCCCCGCTTCCTACTCCTTCTCCTTACTAAGCAAACTATCCTGAGTTACAGAATCGCTGGCTACCTTAACCTGTCGCTGTACATTTTGCCAGAGAGAGTCAGGCATGGAAGAGTTCGTCCTCACCGGCCTAAACAAACCTTGACTACGGTTTACATTTCTGAACGCTCTGATCAGTCCGCCGGAGGGGCCGCTGGAGAAAAAAGTAACATCCTGAGGACCGGCCACATACCAGTCGTGATTGTCGTCGCTGTTCATCTGGGGTACATAGCCGGAAAGAAAATAATAGCGGGCAAAATTTACGTTTGACTGCGCCTGCTGTTCTTCTATACTGGGCTTTGCCTCCAGCCTTATCATATCCTGTTTAAATTTCTCTTCCGAAGGCAAGCCCTGTATCACAACTTCCTGCATGGTATTGACGCGCGGGATCAGAAGCACTTTTAGTGTATCCTGTTCCATTTCCTGCATCACTACTTCATAAGGATAGTAGCTGATATGCGATATACGCAGGGTATCATCCATACCAATTGTCAATGAAAAATGACCGTCCAGATCGGTAAAAGTCCCTTGCCCGGAAGTACTGATATTAGCAATGGGGATAGCCTCGTAACGTTGTGCATCGCTGATCTGCCCCCACACTTTCCGCTTTTCAGCCTGTGCATTAGCATCGTGAAGCGTATAAGCTGACAAAAAAAGCAAAAAGAAAAAGAGCCGTATCATATCGTTAGCGTATAATGAAAAAATCAGGAGCCAAGCCTCTTTTCAAAATACTAAATTCTACGCTTTATTTCTGTCAATCAGGCTTATTAAAGATAAACTATATCAACCACTTCGTCATCAACGCTCGTTTGTGTTCTTCAAAGCCTTTACTCCTATACAGCTTTGTTCCTTTTTCATTGTGTCGCTCCACTTCCAGATGTACGGCTTTGATACCCAATTCCTCAGCCTGCTTCAGCACAAAATCCACCGCCTGGCTTCCTATACCCCGGCTCCGGTAAGCTTCTTTCAGGTAAAACTCATCCAGAAAGGCATCCCTGCCTTTGAACTCAAAGCTAAAGCCAAATGTCAGTACAATATAACCTATGATTTCTCCTTCTGAGATGATCACCCAAAGTCTTCCTAATTCAGGATTTGCCTCAAACTTTTTCAGGTTATCAGCGGTCAGTATCTTGTCAAAAGGATAATCATCTATGGTGTAGAAGTCCTCCATCATATGGAGTACATCTTTCAGGTCTTCCGCCTGGGCAAGTACAAAAGAAACACTCATCTGACAGTATATTGGTTAAATTCTTTCTTCTCTTTTACATGCTTCCATTAGCTTTTCAAGCCTTCTTACACGGGTAACTTCCTGCTTGGCGCTCATCACCCAATATATCATCTGCCTTCGGTAATAAGGGGGCTGCGCTTGAAAAAACACCCAGGCTTTTTCATCATTCTTAAACTGAGTTTCCAAAGCTTTATCCAGCTTCTCAGGCTCTTTCTCATAGGCATACACTCGTGATTTGCCCTCTTCGCGCTGGCTGTACTTCTCCAAACCTGCGCTATGCATCAGGCCTTTGGCCTTCAGTTCTTCTACTTTCCCGATATTCACCGCACTCCAGTTGCTCTTAGGTTTGCGCGGTGTAAAACGAATACAATAACTTTCACTATCAATGGACTTACGAATACCATCAATCCAGCCGAAACAAAGCGCCTGATCTACTGACTCCGACCAACTCATGCTGGGCTTCTCGCAACTCACTTTGTAGTAACCCACTAGCAACTCAGTGGCCTGCTCATGATTATCTTCCAGCCATGCTCTGAATTCATCGGGCGTTGCAAAAAATACAGGTTCCATCAATAAAGCTTCATATAAAAAGATGCTGCCAATTTACGGCAAAATCTTTATTCCAACCTTTTCGCAAAACAGACAATGCGGTTTACTTCAGTAAAACCTGCTTTCTTATGAAAGTCTATGCTCTCCTCGTTGGACAATTCCGTATCAGAAGCAAACTCTACACAGCCTTTTTGCCTGGCCCAGCCTTCTCCTGCTGCAATGAGTTGCCTGCCGATCCCAAGCTTGCGGTATTCAGGCTTCACATAGATGCCTTCCACATAGCCAACCGGCGAACTGGAAGTCCCTTCTACATGATCGCTACGCAATGACAGGTGGATAAAAGCAATATACGCTTCTTTCTCCTTTGCCAGAAAGCAGATTTCCGTCTCCGAGCCAGGCAGCTTTTTGTAGTACTCATACTCTTCCTCAAAAACACAGTCCGGCCACAGGGCTAGCGCCAGTTCAGTCAGCACTTTAAGGCAGGCTTCGGTAGCCGGTTCAATGTTCATACTATTTGGAATAAAAATTCAAGCCTGTAAGCCTCTCAGGATTCTATCACCTCAATCAGTTCAAAAACGAGGCTTTGTCCTTCATAATTTACGTATTCCATCTTTACGAATCCATAATTTTCATCAAACCAGAAGTTATGCTGCGAATTTCCAAAAGAGGCGGAGCTTGTGGTTTCTATGTACCAGCAGTTTGCAAACTCCCGATAGGGCGTACTCACAGTTGCCCGATCGGCAATTTCATACTCACTGTAAACGTTTGTATTTTCCCAATCGCCCCAGCCTTCCCCTATTTGCAGCCTATCGGTCCACGACTTACCTATTTCCAGAGGAAGTCTCACGTAGGGAAAAGCAGCTACTTCCGTAAAATGATACTGATTGCTCCTGAAGGGGTGCATCCAAACCACGTCTACATTTTCAATGATTCCTGTTGTACTTTCAGGAACAAATTGCTGATGCTGTGAAAGCGCTTTGTTCACCGCAAACTCCTTTATCTCTGCAAACTGCTCTTCGGAGAACGCATACTGAAACACTACCTCATCCTGCATTTTCGGCTGATACTCCCACCGATTTCCGGTAGCCATCATCCAAACCCTGCTGTCCGAAATCAGCGCTCCGTTTTTATCCTTATAAATAGCACTGTAGATGTACTGCCTGCAGGGCTTAAATACATTTCTGGTGTTTTCAATTTTCTTTACCAAAGTATCTCTCAATACTTCTCCGGTTTCATCATCCAACAGGGAAACATACTGACCATCATACTCGGGCATGGGCGTCTGAGCACATTCCATACTTTTAAACTGTGCTTCCGGGCTTTTACTACAGGCTACAAGCACCGTGAGGGCAAGTAGGAACAGAAGTCTTACTGATCCAGGCATCATATATTTGAGTTCAATCATGTTTGAGGAGCAAGATAAACGTTCTCCTGCCAACTCACATATTTATCGGAAAGGAAGATGCTCCTTTTTTAGGCGGCCACCAGGCCTACCATCCCTAAAAAGTGCAAAAACAAAAAATGGAGCTGTACTGGAGAAAAAACGAAGGATCAATGGAGGCATAACGAAAGCAGCATATAGGCAATTTATAGGAAAAGTACTATTTACCCCTATTCATCTTATGCCTTACCAAAGCTTTGGATATGACAGACTAATGTATGCTGACGGCCTTCTGCTTTTAGGATAAAAACTTATCTTGTCTTTATATGCGCCTGCATGCTTTCTGTTTCTCAGGAGAGAAACAAACTACCTTAGCTCAGATAATTGAACTGAGCTTATATGCTACACGCGCACTTTGCCAATTTCCTAATTTGTAGTATATTATTCCTTTACAACAACCTATTACGCAAAAGCTGTAGCATGACTTATGGTCAGATCTAACTCCTACGCCTACCTGATTGGCACTCTTCTCTTAAGTATAGCAAGCTGTACTGGTAATTTTGAAAATAAAACAGACGAAGGTCCTTCCCCGGCCAAAACTCCTGAAGAAGAACTCAGCACCTTTCAACTGGAACCCGGACTCAAAATACAACTGGTGGCCGCTGAACCTATGGTGCAGGAGCCAGTAGTGATGCGCTTTGATGCCGACGGAAGGCTGTGGGTAGTGGAGATGCGGGGCTTCATGCCCACCATTGAAGGCGAAGGAGAGAACGAACCGGTAGGCCGTATTTCTGTGCTGGAAGACACCGACTTTGACGGAAAAATGGACAAAAGCACTATCTATCTGGATAGTCTCATCATGCCCCGAGCTCTCGCCCTGATTGACAGCGGTGCGCTGGTAGCTGAGAACGAGGCCCTATGGCTTACCAAGGACCTTGATGGCGACCTCATCGCCGATATTAAAACGCTTATTGACCCTGACTATGCCGGCAGCCCTTTGCCGGAGCATTCTGGTAATGGCTTATTACGCGCGGTAGACAACTGGTACTATAATGCCAAATCTCGCTTCCGCTATCGTCTGGTAGATGGCGAATGGCAGCGGGACAGCACCGAATTCAGAGGGCAGTGGGGCATCAGTCAGGATGATGAGGGCAGGCTCTACTACAACTACAACTGGTCGCAGCTGCATGCCGATCTGGTACCGCCCAATTACCTTTCCAGAAACGCGCATCACACGCCTACCACCGGTATTGACCACGGCCTTACCGTAGACAGAAGAATCTACCCCATACGATCTAACCCGGCAATCAATCGCGGCTATATACCCGGTACGCTGGATGAAGAAGGCAAACTGCTGGAATTTACCTCTGCCTGTTCCCCTTTTTACTACCGGGGAACCGCCCTGCCAGACCCTTTCTACGGTAATGTATTCGTCTGCGAACCTTCCGGCAATCTGGTCAAACGCAATGTGGTAGTAGAAAGAGGCCTCCAACTGAATGCCCATGACCCCAATCCTGGCACTGAATTTCTGGCCTCAACCGATGAGCGTTTTCGCCCGGTAGCTATCGCTTCCGGACCGGATGGGGCATTGTACATCGCTGATATGTACCGCGGTCTGGTGCAGCATGGCAAATACATTACGCCCTATCTGAAAGAAAAAACATTAGAACGTAAACTGGTGCTTCCCATCAACCGGGGACGTATCTGGCGAGTGGTACCCGAAGACTGGGAACCCCAAAAGCCACAGCAGCTATCCAAGGCTTCCTCTCAGGAGTTGATTGCACAACTGTCAAGCCCTAACGGATGGCACAGAGACATAGCGCAGCGCCTGCTCATTGAGCGTCATGACCCAGACACTAAGGCTCCGCTAAACGAATTGGTTAAAAATGAAGAAAATACCCTTGCCCGTTTCCATGCTTTATGGACGCTGGAAGGCATGGATATGCTCCAGCCAGAACTGCTTCTTGACCTGCTCACTGACGCCAGCCCCCTCATCAGCGCCAATGCCTTGCGACTACTGGAGCCTATGGCTGCGGATGATCAGCAGTTACAAAAAAAGCTTGGTGAAAAACTACTTCAGATAGCTGAAGACGCTCCTGAAGAACTTACTTTACAAATGGCCTTATCCGCCGAAGTGCTCAATACCCAGGCAGCCTATCCACTACTGGCAGGCATTGCGGAGCGAAGCGGAAGTTCCCCCCTGATCAGGGATGCCGTAATCAGCAGCCTGGAAGATCAGGAATTTCGCTTTTTACAAACCCTCTGGCAATCTCCCCAGTGGAAAGAACAGGAGCCTTCCAAAGCTATTTTTCTGGAAATGCTGGCGACTTCAGTGATACGTAAAAGGGAACCTGCCGAGCTAACTGCCTTGCTAAGTATGCTGGATGTCAATGAAGACGCTTTTAGCTGGCGGGAAAAAGCACTACTCACCAGTATCTCCATACAGGGCAAGCAGGGTAAAATGAAACCGATCATGCTGGCTTCCGCTCCTCATGTTTTAGAACGGGAAGCACAGTCAGGAGCATCAAACTTTGCAGTGCTGGCTTCTCTTTTTGAATGGCCTGGCCATGTGGCTGATACGAGTACAGTTGAAGAACAAAGCCTGCTCAACGAAGAAGAGCAGCAACTGTTTGCGCTGGGTAGACAACATTACCTTACCACCTGCGCCGGTTGCCACGGTACCGATGGAGCTGGCTTAAATCGCTTTGCCCCTCCCTTGGTAGATTCTGAGTGGGTAATTGGCGATGAAAAACGCCTTGCACTCATCGTATTGCACGGCATGGAAGGCACCCTTGAGGTTGGCGGTAAAATCTACGATGCTCCGGAAATACTGCCGGTGATGCCCGCCCATTCTACCCTGGACGATGCCACCATTGCTTCTATCCTGACTTATATCCGCAATGAGTGGGGCAATAATGCCGGAGCAGTCAGCCGGGGCTTGGTAGGTAAAACAAGACTGACTTCTCAGGGAAGAGTAATGCCCTGGAAAGTAGAAGAACTCAATCAATACATTAAAGATACTGAGGAACAGACGGGGCAATGAGAAATAAGTTGAAAGTTAAAGGCTACAAGTTTAAAGGAAACTTCAGTCCTATAACCTGTTCCTAGTTACTATTTAAACAACCTAACGGATGAAATTAATCAAAAAAGAGCAAAGCTATCATTCAGCAGATAGGCGTAGTTTCCTGCAAAAAGCTGGTTTGGGAGCTATGACTTTAAGCTTGCCATCCTTCAGCATTCCTTCCTTCCTGAAAGATGTGCCTATGGGCATAGTAGTACATTCCTACGCCAGCCGATGGCATTCCAAACATGAAAGTCAGAAATACCCTGGCTTTTACGATGCTATTCAACTTTTAGAGCATTGTCAGGAACTTGGTGGAAGCGGTGTACAAGTAGGCGTACACGACTGGAGCAGCGACTTTTCCAAAAAAATCCGCGACAAACGAGAGCAGATGGGCTTGTATCTGGAAGGCTCTATTGGCTTACCTAAAACCGAGAATGAAGTATCTGGATTTGAGCAGGAAGTCAAAACTGCCAAAGAAGCTGGTGTGCAGGTATTGAGAACTGTTTGCCTGAGCGGCCGTCGTTATGAGAACTTCCATACGCTGGAAGATTTTAAGAATTTCAAAAAGCAATCTGTACAATCCCTGCAATGGGCTGAGCCAGTAGTTCGCAAACATAAAATCAGACTGGCAGTAGAAAACCACAAAGACTGGCGCGCCGATGAGCTGGTTAGTCTACTCAAGCAGATAGACAGTGAATGGATAGGCGCCACATTGGACTTTGGCAACAGCATCTCCCTGATGGAAGATCCCATGGAAGTAGTACAAACACTGGTACCCTATGTCTTTACGACGCATGTGAAAGATATGGGCGTAGAAGAATATGAGGATGGCTTCCTGCTTTCAGAAGTGCCCCTGGGGGAAGGCATACTGGATTTACAGCAAATTGTTTCGCTTTGTCGGCAGCATAACCCGCAGGTCACTTTCAACCTGGAAATGATCACCCGTGATCCGCTGGAAGTACCCTGTCTTACGGATGCGTACTGGGCTACTTTTGAGGGAGTATCCGGCAGCGAGCTGGCTCGTACTCTCCGGATGGTAAGGCATAAAAAATACCCTGGTGATCTCCCCAGAGTAACACAACTCCTGCCGGAAGAACGACTGGCAGTGGAAGAAAAAAACGTAGTTACTTCCCTTGCCTACAGTAAAAATCATCTTGAACGAGCCTAAAAGCTAAGAATTCAGGGTTTACAGTTTGAAGTGGATATTTTGCCTGACTTTAGCTGCACACCTTCAACTGTGAACGCTGATCTTGAAATTATTAAACCAATACAATAACTACTAACCATTAACTCTCTATGAGCGAAGAAAAACTACCAGGCATCAAACTATTTGACTTAAGCGGCAAAGCTGCCATCATTACCGGAGGCTCTAAAGGATTAGGCTTAGCTATGGCCGCTGGTCTGGCCTCTGCTGGGGCCAGCGTGATGTTGGTCAACCGGAATGCTGAACAGGGTGCGAATGCTGCCAAAGCTATCAGCGAAGAATATGGCACCAGAGCCATCTCATTCAGCGCCGATATTACCGATGAGCAGCAGACGGAAGCTATGGCTAAGGCCGCGATGGAAGCTTTTGGGCAGATAGATATCCTGATCAACAGTGCTGGCATCAACATCCGGGGAGCGATTGATGAATTGACTTCCAAAGATTTTAAACAGGTGATGGATGTTAATGTGAACGGCACCTGGCTGTGCAGCAAAGCAGTTGTACCCTATATGAAGCAAAAGAAAAGAGGCAGTATCATCAACCTGGCAAGTACACTCGGGCTGGTAGGATTAGCCAACCGTACCCCATATACCGCTAGCAAAGGCGCAGTAGTGCAGATGACCAGGGCACTCGCTTTGGAACTTGCACCTTTCAATATCAATGTGAATGCGATTTGTCCCGGCCCTTTCCTGACAGAAATGAATATCCCCATTGCTGAAACCGAAGAGGCTAAGAAATTTATTGTAGGCGCTACCGCCCTCGGACGCTGGGGAAAACTGAAAGAAATTCAGGGCGCTGCCATTTACCTATCCAGCGACGCTGCTACCTACATGGTGGGTTCTATGCTCACTGTAGATGGTGGCTGGACAGCAAAATGATGTTCATGCAAAAAACTCAGATCCCAAAATAGCACTCATATCTCCGGGATAGCAAATAATAGCTGTCCCGGAGTTTTTTTAGAAAGTTATTTAGAAAAATGAGCTGATGATAAAAATCAATGTAATCGCAGTAGAGGCCATGATCAGAGTACCGATACTGTGCGTCATATAGCCCTGCTTTACATTCATGCCCGTTAACTGTGTCATCGCCCAGAAAAAGCTATCGTTGGCATGAGAGATAGCTGTAGCACCGGCTCCAATCGCCAGTACAGTAAATACTTTAGACATTTCAGAATCCAGTCCCAGTGTACCTAATAAAGGAGCTACAATAGAGGCAGTGGTTACCAAAGCCACCGTAGAAGAACCTTGCGCACTCTTTAGGGCAAAAGCCAAGAGGAAGGGCAACAAAAGACTTAAGTTTCCGGGCTCAATTATGCCACTGACCATGTCTCCTAAACCTGAATTCTGCAGCATTTTGCCAAACACACCGCCTGCACCTGTAATCAGGATGACCGGAGCGGCAATGAGTAGCGCCTCACCAAACCAGCCTGAAGATGATAGCAGCTTTTTGTCAAATTTGGCTGGCAGGACGAAAGATAAAAATGTACCCAACAGTAAGGCGATTACCGGACTTCCCAGAAATGACAGGACATACGTAAATGTATTTTCGCCAAAAGGCCTGGTAGGATAATTAGCAATAGAAGCCAGTACGATTAAGAGCAGAGGCACTGCAATAGGCAAAAAACATTTTACCAGGGAAGGATATTTTTTGACTTCTGTAGTCCTTTCTTCTTCAGCAAATTCTGGAACCAGGTCAATACGAGAGGCATAGTATTTGGCAAAAAAGAAACAGGGCACGAGTGCCAATGAACTTACAATAAAGCCCCACATGATCACCATACCAAGATCAGCTTCCAGGATACCTGCCGCGGCAATAGGCCCGGGGGTAGGCGGCACCAACGAATGGCTGGCTGTCACGCCTAAAGTTATGGCAATTGTCGTGGCTGCGTAGGGTATTTTGCCTTTGAAAGACAAAGATTTACTGATTGGATTAAGCATGATAAAGGTACTGTCTCCAAATACCGGAATTGACAGTATATAGCCAGTGACCATCATCGCCAGCATAACCGATTTTTCTCCAATCCAGGCGAGTATTTTCTGAGCAATCACAAAAGCGCCACCGGTTTTCTCCAAAAAAGTACCGATAATCACTCCAAATAATATTAGCAAGCCTATACTGCCCAATACGCCCCCAAAACCCTCAGAGATGGATTGAATGATCAGTTCGGCTGGCATACCTGCTATCAACCCATAAAAAATGGCTCCTACAAAAAGAGCCAGGAAAGGGTGTATCTCAAACTTAATGATGGCAACAATGATGAAGGCAAAAGCCAGCAAGACGAATAGTAATGTCAGCATAATGTAGTTTTAGGTCGTTGGTTAGTTGTCAGTTTAAGAGCGTCTTTTTTCTCTTTCAAAACTTTAAAATAATGATTTAGGCTTTAAATCGTATCCATAAGGTAAGATTTATCTCATTCTACACTTACTATCCGCCCTTTGGTTAGCCAATTATATCCCCTATCAACAGCCTTCTCTGATCAATAGAGACTAAATTGAGAAAACTCCTTATATTCGGAGATCACACAACCAACAACCTAAACTTACATGATGTCGTTTTTTCCCGATAGGTTCAAAGGCCAGGTCGCACTTATTACCGGAGGTGCCAGCGGACTAGGCAAAGCCATTGCCCAAAGACTAGGCGAGGAAGGAGCCTCTCTGGCGCTCTTTGACCGCAATGAAGCATTGCTGCAAAAAACCAAAGAAGAATTTCTCAACCTGAATCTTCCTACCCAAGCGTATACCGTAGATGTTTCGGATGAAGAACAGGTCATTAAGAGCATAGCGCAGGTAGAAAAAGAGTGTGGTAAAATTGATGTACTGGTACACTCTGCCGGAATTGTTGGCCCCACCAGCACCAAGATAACCGACTACTCTACCCAGGATTTTGACAATATCTACGCCATCAACCTGAAGGGCAGCTTTCTGATGACCAAGCATGTGATCAAAAAAATGGAAGCCCGCAAATATGGCAGAATACTGCTGATCGCCTCTATGGCCGGAAAGGAAGGGAACCCCGGCATGATCGGCTATTCTACAACCAAAGCGGGCGTTATCGGATTGGTGAAATCGGTAGGTAAGGAGTATGCAACAGCCGGAATCACCATCAACGCACTGGCTCCAGCGGTGATCAGAACTGCCATGAATGCCGACACTTCACCCGACCAACTGGCTTATCTTACTGCTAAAATTCCTATGAGTCGGCTCGGAGAACCGGAAGAGGTGGCTGCTATGGTAAGCTTTATCGTCTCTGAAGAAAACAGTTTTTCTACCGGCTTTTTGTATGATATTTCGGGAGGCAGAGCAACTTACTAGCAACTAGTTTTATTTCTTTTCCAGTTGAGCAAGGATAAGGAACAAAGCTCTACAAGTTTAACTTATCTGAGTTTTGTTGGCTATCAAAAATAAGATTGACAAAAACTAACTGACCGATCTGCCGGAAAATAAGGATATAGAGCTAAATAATTAACTTTTGATAATTTCGTTCCGGATGACGACGACTCACAAAACGTGTACTACCGATGATGGGTTGGTGGAGTACATCTGCTTTCTGTCAGATAAGCTCTACGAGCTCATAGTCTTTTTCTTCTCCTTGCAATGAAATGTTGAACTCATAGATGGCCTTTAAGTCAGCTAGCGCTGATCTGGTCCAGACTACTTCACGTTTCGCCACGATTGGATTTGTTCTTTAAGTTCTTGGTGTGAAACAGTATGTCCAGCTTCAATATCTTTTTCACTTTCTTCCAAGAAATTTTCTATTTGATCCTGATCATGCTGTTGACCTTTTACATTGTATATTGCTTCAACTTTAGGAGTCAATAACGTACGTACGGCCTCCAGAGTCGCTTCATCGTCTATTTGATCTATGATATGGTGCAAATCATCTTTGAGTTTTGCTGTATTGCTCATGATGGTATTTTTTATAAAGGTAACGATTTTCCCAATCAGCAATTTTCCGGATCACAGCTCTCTAAGAGTATATGTTTGACTAGCAGTGAGTTAAGTTACCAGCCCCGCATGGAACATCTATTCTATCCATAGATCAAGCCTTTCAAAATGTCAAGACCTGTCTGGCTTTTTGAATGTAAAAAATATTGATAATTCAATTTGAAAAATAGCTGGATTAGTTTGATACGGACTCTATTTCAGCCCAAATTAATTTCACTAATTCAGGGTCATCTTCCATTTCTTGTCCATTTAAGATTATACCAAAGTGTCCTCCTATACATAAGGTGTCAATTTTATTATTATTTGGAAAAAGAATTATTGCTCTAGCATCAAAAATGCTCTCTTTTTCAGCCTTTTTAAGCATTTTAACTCGTTTAAAAAGCTCACTTTGTAAAGTGTCATTGTCCAGTGTTTTATGTTGTAAAACATCACCAAACTCTACCTCTAAAGCCATACAAGAAAGAGGATTTGAAACATGCATATCTCTGGAAGCAAAAAAAACTTCTATTTCATTTGACCAAGAGCCATTACAGCTCCAGAAAAATGATAAAATTAAATATATAAGTATGTGTTTCATTAATTTTTATATTTCTCCGCCTAGTCAATCTAATATTCTCGACATACTGCTCTAATACTATTCCATTCCAGCTTCTTAAATATATAATATATAGCATTAGACCGGAGGCATATAGAATACTGGCTTCCTTTCATATTCTATTTTTTGCTCAGAATTTGTTATTACTTGTCTTTCTTTTCTAGCTGAGCAAGGATTTTCCGTACTCTTGCTTTTACGGATGCAGCTTCGGTCTGCATGGCTTTTTCACACAGAAAATAGACTTCTCTTTGCAGTTCAGGCCGCTGGCGTGAAAGCTCATACATACCCTGTAGTGCCCAGGTTCTTACGAATTTATTATCGCTGGAGAGGCTTTCTCTTACAAAATCCTCAACAGCAAGTTGAGCCTCTTTGGGAATGTCAACTAAAGGTAAAATTTGTAGCAAGTGCAGGCGGCTTTCCCAATTGTATACCTTTTCCAGACTATTGGTCATGGTAATAATTTGCCCATCGGTCAATAGGTTACCCTGCTCCAGATGATATTTGAGCAGCCAGCTCGCGGCTTTCTGGTTTGCTTCTGACTTAAGTAATGAGAGTATTTCTTCTACAAAAGAAGGCTGATCCTGCTGTTGCTGATAAATTCTTTTCAGCTTATCCACCTTTTTACCTTCCCAATCGGACAGTGCCTGTTGTAATAGGGTTTGCATCAGCTACGGCATTTAACCTATCATCAGCTCACGATTCTCTTCTCTGCCAAAACCTTTGACCACCAGACGATCCTGAAAAACTTCTACGATGGCAAAGCTATTCTCCTGCTCAGTTTCTACCATACCTTTAAAGTTGAGAAAATGCACCTGCGCTTTCTGCCCATAATTACCTTTGTGGTTATGTCCATTAAAATATGCTACCACCTGCGGATATTTTGTCAGCAGCTTTACTACTGCTTCATCATTCCAAAGGTTATGAGCATCTTTGGGATAGAGTGGATAATGTCCCATGACTATTATCTTTTCTCCCTGAGAAGCGGCTTCTTCCAGCTTCGTTTGCAGCCATCCTAATTGCTTACGGCTTATCCCTCCATTCCATGCTTTGGCATTGATGGCATTGTTTTCCTCCATTTGCTTAAGCATTGCTTCCGCTTCTTTGGTTGCCTCACTTCCTTGTGGGTGAGCGAAAGTAGAAATTTCATTACCATTCAAAATGATAAAACGCCAGCTCAGGTAGGAAAAATCGTAATAAGCAGATTCATGCATACCCAAACGAGCTGCTACTTCTTCTTTTTTATCTTCTTCTACCGCATAGTCATGATTTCCTAAAGTGCGGTATACCGGAAATTTGGACTGAGCATACACTTCCAGAATCTTATCAAAACTGCTGAAGTCACGGTCAATCAAGTCTCCTACATCCAGGATAAAACTTAGTTCGTGCTGATTAAGAGTATGCAGGCAATCGGCAAGTTTTTGGGTAGATTTTCGGTAATGACGCCCGATGGCAGGATCACAATCGCAGTACTGGGCATCAGCTATCACGCCAAATGAAAAAAGAGCTTGTTTTTTCGCCACGCTTCAGGAGTTGGTTCAAAAGTACAAGTTTACACAGAATCAAACTGTTTATCCAGCCTACGGTGAAAATACAAATCAATCAAATATTCAACTTATTTTTCTGCATATAACTTAATATTTATTTTGATATTTAATAGATTTACAAAATTATATACCTAATCTAAATAATATTCCTCATGAACCGACGCCTGTTTCTGAAAAATACCGGAATGGCTACCCTTGCTGCCGGTGCTGCAGCCTGTACACCAAGTGCCATGCGCATTGCCAAAAAACAGGTCAATATCATTCACTCATCGCAGTACCTGCCCAAGTTGCGCATATCCATGGACAGAGTGATTAAGGAGACCGTAGGCTTACGCCCTTACCGGACTCTCGGCCCAAGAATTGAAAAGGAGGAGTTGGGCAGTAAAACTCTGGTACACAATTACGGTCATGGGGGCAGTGGCTGGTCGCTTTCCTGGGGTTCGGCTGAGCTTGCTGCCGACCTGGTGGCGAGTAGTGGAGAGAAGAAAATCGCAGTGGTAGGCTGTGGAGTCATTGGCCTTACTACCGCCCGTATGCTACAGTTCAGGGGCTACGATGTTACCATCTATACCAAAGAAATGGCGCCTAACATTACTTCCAGTAAAGCCACCGGAACCTGGTCGCCTTCCCATCGTCTGATTGAAAAGGAAAATATTACGCCTGAGTTTTACGAAAAATTTAAAAGGGCGCATACTACCTCTTTCCGTACTTACCAGAATCTTCTTGGTCTGGGAGACTATGTTGTCTGGACAGACAGCTACTCCGTGCGTGATGAACCTCGTCTGGAACGTGATCATGATATGGATGAGAGTGATGAAAAATATGCCTTCATGAATGTATTACCTCAGACAGTAGCCCTTAAAAAAGGCGAACATCCTTTTAAAGCTGATTATGTTTACCGCAGTACTTCTATGGTGTTTAACATTCCTTCACTGCTGAAACTCTACACAGATGACTTTCTGAGATTTGGAGGAAAAGTAAAAATTCAGGAATTTAAGTCACTGGAAGATTTTGATGCTTTAGCTGAAAAATGTGTGGTCAACTGTACTGGTATCGGGGCTAAGCAAATTACCAATGATGAATGTTTGACGCCTATCTCCGGCCAACTGGCTTTTTTGATTCCACAAAATTATGTGGACTACCGCATCAATACCCGTGGTGCTTATACTATCAATCGTAAAGATGGGATGATCGTAGGCGGCACGCATAATATGGGAAGTTGGGATACCAACCCCAGTAAAGAAGATACCGAAAAGATGGTAATGGCTATTAAGAATGTAGCCGATCAGATGTACACCTAGTTAAAAGTTCACCCTGAATTTTTTCAGGGTCTATATTTCATATTATACACTAGTCCCTGAAACAAGCTCATAGGCAACTACTTTGGGGTAAACCTTTAACGCTATCATGACCTTAAGACGAAGCTTTCTCAAAAAACTGGCCGGAGCATCCGGGGCCTTATCGCTAAGCCCTTTTATGACCAAAGTGCTGGCCGAAGATGTCAAAGATGCTCTGGTGCATCTCAACCGACTAAATCCTGAAGATGCGGCACAGGATGAAGAACTGTGGCACCGTATCCAGCAGGCTTACACCGTCTCTCCTAATATCATCAATCTTAACAATGGGGGTGTAAGTCCCCAGCCTAAAATCGTGCAGGATGCTGTAGATCGTTATTACCATTATTCTAATGAGGCCCCATCTTATTATATGTGGCGCATATTAGATCAGGGAAGAGAATCTCTGCGTATGAAGCTGGCCGATGTAGCGCACTGCTCTCCCGAAGAGGTAGCCATCAACCGAAATGCTACTGAAGCCCTGGATACCATTATCTTTGGCATGGACCTGCAAAAAGGAGATGAAGTGCTGCTCTGCAAATATGATTACCCTAACATGTTCAATGCCTGGAAAACCCGTGCTAAACGGACAGGCATCAAGCTCAACTGGATTACGCTGGACCTGGCAATGGAAGATGAAGATGCCATAGTACAGCGCTATCTGGAGGGCCTTACGCCCAAAACCAAAGTGGCTCACATCACCCAGTTGATCAACTGGTCCGGACAGATCGTACCTGCCGGGAAAATTTGTGCGGAGATGAAAAAAAGAGGGATTAAAACCATTGTAGACGGGGCACATGCTTTTGCTCACATAGATTCTGACCTCACGGCTATGGATTGCGACTACTTTGGCACTAGTCTGCATAAGTGGCTGTGTGCCCCTTTCGGCACCGGCATGATACACGTTAAAAAGAAAAATATAGCCGATTTATGGCCGCTCATTCCTGATCATGAGCCTGAGCGTGATGATATTCGTAAATTTGAGAGTCTGGGTACCCGCTCCTTTGCTCCTGAGCAGGCAGTTGGCCAGGCGATTGATTTTCATAATGCCATTGGCGCTGAGCGCAAAAGAGCTCGGTTGCACTACCTCAAGCGCTATTGGGCAGATAAGGTAAAAGATCACCCTATGGTAAAAATCAACACTCCACTGTCAGCAGATTTCTCTTGTGCCCTCTGTAATGTTGGTATAGAAGGCATAGATGCGCCGGAAATCAACAATAGGCTTTTCAATGAATATAAGATACATGCTACGCCGGTAAAATGGGAAGCGATCAATGGTGTACGCATTACACCGCATGTCTATACCAAACTCAGTGATCTTGACAGATTAGAAAAAGCATTACTTACTTTTGCTGATGAGCAATCCAAACAGTCCTTAAAAATGAACTGATATGGTACAAGCTTAGGCATTTTGGCTCACTTTTAGCATGATATTTAGGTACAACAATATCTTAGTATCATGCTAAAGCTTCGTTATATATACATTATTTTATTTGCATTTACAGTACTGGCCTCCTGCAATTCCAGTAAAAAACTACTGGAAAAAGGAGCATACTATCAGTCAGTAATGGCAGCAGTCGATAAATTGCAGAAAAGCCCCAACAACAAAAAATCTCAGAGGGCGCTGCTTAAAGCTTACCCTTTAGCTACGCAGAAGTTCTTGAATGAGATCAAGAAAGCAAAAAGTAATGCGATGCATATGCCCTGGACTAATATTGCAGATTCGTATCAGGCACTGAATAATATGTACGAAGCTATTAATGCTTCGCCTAAAGCAAGACAAATTATTCGTAACCCCCAGGAGTATTACAAGCAATATGCTCAGGTAAAGGAAAAAGCGGCGGAAGAACAATACGTTGAGGGCGAAAAAGCACTCAAAAGAGGTACTCGCGAAGATGCTAAAGAAGCTTACTATTATTTTCTGAATGCCAATGACTTTCAGCCGAGTTACAAAGATGTAGACCGTAAATTGAGAGTGGCGCGGGAAGCAGCTACCCTTGTAGTAGTAGTAGAGGCGGTACCAGTACCTTCCCGTTACTTTAAGGTAAGTGCAGATTTCTTTTACGATCAGGTGGATAAGCATTTAAGATCACTTATGAGCCGGAATCAATTTCTCGCTTTTTATACTGAGAAAGATGCCAAAAGAGCAGGTATCACTGTTCCTGACCAGGTACTTAAGCTACAGTTTGAAGACTTTTCTGTCGGGCAAAGTAAAGCTTTTCAGAAAGAAGAAACTATCACGCGCGATAGTGTAAAAGTGGGCGAAGTAGAATTGGAAGACGGTACTAAGAAGCCGGTTTTGGGTACAGTTTCAGCAAAATTGATCACCCGACGCTTGGAAGTACTCTCAGGAGGCATTTTGAGCATGACGGTTAACGATGGTTTCAACAAGACCCGAATTTATCGGGATGAGATGCCAGGCGAATTTTTGTGGTTCGCTGAATGGGGAACTTTTAAAGGTGATGAAAGAGCACTGAGCGAAGAGCAAACAAAAGTATGTAATAGCCTGGAAATGAGCCCTCCATTACCTCAGGACCTTTTTGTAGAATTTACCAAGCCTATCTATAGTCAGTTGACAGATAAGCTAAACCAATACTATCAGAATATCTAAACCATTTAATATTATAGTTCTTGGTGTAATGGTTTTATAGTTTGAGCCAATATACCATAACACTATTTAACCAAACCTAAACCATGTACAAATCACTTTACTACCTAACATTTACTTTAACAGTATTTCTTGTCTCCTGTAATAGTCAAAGTAAACCTGCTGCAGAGGAAGAAGAAGCGACAGAAGTGGCGCCAGAAAAGACTGAAGCTACTAGCAAGAAGATCATCAAAACAGACATGGCTCCCAATCCGGTAGGACCTTATAATCAGGCCATCATGGCTGGAAATACCCTATACCTGGCAGGGCAGATCGGTATTAACCCTGAAAGTGGAGAAATGGTTACATCCAGCATAGAAGAAGAAGCTACGCAGGTAATGAATAATCTTCAGGCAGTGCTTAAAGAAGGTGGCATGGATATGAATAATGTTGTCCAGACTACCATTTACATGACTGACCTGAACGATTTTGGAAAGGTAAATGAAATCTACGGAAGCTATTTTGGTGATATGGCTCCTTCAAGGGTTACTGTTGGCGTGGCATCTTTGCCGAAAGGAGCACATCTGGAAATCTCCATGATTGCTGTTGAGTAATACTAATTTCAAATTAACAATTTCAGACTGAAGATTGATAAGTTTATGATTATCATGCATTTAATAAATTTTCTGTCCATAACGGAAAAAATTTAAAGTTATAGGTTAAGGGTTGTAAGTTTAAAGAACACAACATAAATTTTTAACCTGTAACTTTTAACTTTCCAACTGCCTTAAATCTTTCAAAAACTTTAGCGGTATGGGGTGCATCCGGAAGTTCATCGGTGAGATCCTGCCCGGCCCAGTGTTCATAATGTTTACCTCTATGCCATAATCTGGAGGTACTTACATCATAAATTACTCCCTGATAAGCCACCCAGATTTCTTCCTTATCCTGCCCGTTTCGGAGTGCCAGTTGTGCTTTACTGTATTCTTTTAAGCTTGCTGCCATGCTGAAATCACGCTGATTTTACTGGAAGATAGAGTTTCTTGTTTCATCAATGCACTTCTATGAGGTATGGGGATAAATCAATGCACGTAAGCATAAATTTTTTCAGCATAAAAAGCCAGTGATTAAGCAACAAGCTAATCCAATACCGCCAACCCTGCCTTGACTGATGCCATTAACTCTTCTTTATTAGGATTGATCTTACCTACTACCTTGATACCATTGTATAAGGTAAACAGAAAAGCTGCCAGTGCTTTGGCATCTTTATCAGGAGAGATTTCGCCCTTCTTTATACCAGACATAAGGTAATCATAAAAAATCTTCTCAAAATCAGCTTTATTTTCTGACAACTGTGAACATATTTTCTGGTCACCTGGTATCAGTTCGGTAGTAGTATTGACTGCGAGGCAGCCTTTTGCCTCTTTATCAGCTACTGATTCATCTACAGCATAATCAAAAAGCCTGAATATGCCTTCTTTGATAGAAGACTGCTGTGCTAAAAAATGTAACACCCGCTGCCTGTTTTCTCTTTTGTAAAGAGCAAAGGCCCTATCAAATAATGCTTCTTTACTACCGAAAGTATCATAGAGGCTAGCCCGGTTGATACCTAGTGCATCTACCAGATCCTGCATTGAGGTAGCATGATAGCCTTTCATTGAAAAAAGCTGTATGGCTTTCTGAAGGACTTCTTCTTCTTTAAACAGTTTTACTCTGGGCATAAGAAAAGGCTAAGATAAATAGCTTAGCCTTAAAACAAACACATATGGAACGACCGTTCCAAAAAATGATAAAATTTTTTATGCCAATACAGGATTGATATTGATTCCACCATCAACATTATACTCGCTTCCCGTGATGAAGGAAGCATCATCAGAAGCGAGGAAAGCAACCAGCTTAGCTACTTCACTAGTCTCACCAAAACGCTTCATAGGCACACGATCTTGCATGGCTGCGGCAAAACCGTTAAGCTGTTCTTCGGGCAATCCCGATTTTCCGAAAATAGGGGTAGAAATTGGTCCCGGATTGACCGCATTGATCCGTATTTTTCTGGCAGCCAGTTCGCTAGCAGCCGTCCGGGTATAAGAATTGAGTGCTGCTTTTGAAGCTGCATAGACCGCTGTATTAGGCATTCCGGTATAAGCATTGATTGAGGATAAATTAATGATGGAAGCACCTTCATTCAGAATAGGTAAAAACTTCTCAATAGTGAAAACTGCTCCTTTAAAATTGATCCCCATCTGGTGATCAAACATTTCTTCTGTAATTTGCCCGACAGGAGCTGGTAAGAAAACACCTGCATTCACAAATAAGATATCTACTTTTTGAAATTCTTCTTTGATCTGTGCTACCACTTGCTCTACAGCAGGTAAGTTACTTACATCTGCTACCAAGCCTTTTACGCCAAGTTCTTGTGCGGCCTTTCTAACTTTCTCTTCAGACCTGCCGGTAATAATTACCCTAGCTCCTTTTTCTTTTAACTCCTGTGCTGTGGCATAACCGATACCACTATTGCCTCCAGTTACTACTGCTATCTTTCCGTTTAGATTACTCATAATATTAATTTGTTGGATAGAAATTATTTGGAACGATCGTTCCTTTTTAATACATAGATACTAGAACGATCATTCCATAATTAGGTTTTAAAAATTTACCAGAAACTAAAAAGATTAATCTTACAGATACTTAGCGTGGTTTTGTATCCAGCGATCGGGGAGTTCGCCTTTGGTAGCCATTTCGTAGTCTGAAGGATCGCAGGGTACGATACTTTGTCGTTCCTTCACAGCTTCTACCTGTGGATTGGGCACTTCCATCCACCATTTTTCACTCCTTTTGGCTTTATAGAAAGTAAGTACGGAGGGTTTGGAAGGCATGGGCACGATGTATTTGATAAAATCATTACTCTCAAAATTACTTTCGTAAGTACGGTGATAATAGCCTTCTATTACATACCAGACCATCGTAGCTACTACCGAAGCTGTCTTTTTGCGCTCATTGTCCCAATCGGGGTTATACTCATAAAAACCCGCTGAGGTTAGCTTTTCGCTATGTCCAGCATACCAGCACAATTGACAGGCTTCCTGTCCGCTAAGGCCAAAAGCCTGCGCATGACGATTGCCGGGGGCATCATCCATTTTGATAGCAGTAATGTCAAAGCTCAGCATATCTGCCGCACGAATAACCGGCTCCATCGCATTGAGGTTTTGGTTGACTAGCCCCAGACGATACGTATCAAAGTAAAATTTATCAAGAAGAAGAGGAACAGAATTATCTACCAGATAGCTTTGGTAGCCAATATGGCTGTAGTTGAGCAGATAGTTGGGGTCATGTACCAACATCTTGTGCAGATGATTTCTATGTTCATTCCCTTCTATTCCCTCAGTATTGTTAGGGTCAATATCTATAAAAGCATCTACGCTCAGTACGTTAATCAGTTTTTCCATACTTTCATAAGCCTGGTACTGCCCATAATCCAGGTCATGTGTGCCTCCTATCAGTATCGGAAAAGTATTATGGTTAATCAGCGTTTCGCATACCTCTTTGATCCTGAGATATGTCTCCTCCAAACTATGAGCGTTATTCAGATTGCCCAGGTCCACAATTTTATAAGCACCACTACCTTTCTTGAGTTGGTATAATGCTTTTCTCACACTATTGGCAGCCCGCTCAGTTCCACCATTCTCATGATTTCCCCTATTCTCTGTTATTCCGATAATGGCAATATCTGCACCTTCATAATCTGGAAATATGTCGGTATAAATCTGTATGGCACGAAAAAAACTATTGGTAGCACTAGCTTCTTTATACACATCTGCTTCAAGAGGCTTAAAGAAAATACTTAGGTTCATAATACACTTAAATCATTGGGAAGAGGCAAATTACAAATTGCTCCGTTGGAAATAAAGTCTTTCTCCAAAGCAACGTATACAAAAAAAGGAGTGATCTCTCACTCCTTTTCTGTCACCTAATATTCTGCTTGGATTAACCTCCAAAGTCGTCAAACCTGATATTCTCAGGGGGAACACCCATGTCGTCCAGCATTTTAAGAACAGCAGCGTTCATCAAAGGAGGACCACAGAGATAGAACTCAACTTCGTCCGGCTCAGGGTGATCTTTCAAATAATTGTCATACAGTGCCTGGTGAATAAATCCGGTATAGCCTTTCCAGTTATCTTCCGGTAATGGCTCAGAAAGCGCAATATTGTAGGTAAAGTTAGGAAACTCTTCCTCAATCTTACGGAAGTGGTTGGTATAAAAAAGCTCACGCTTAGAACGTCCACCGTACCAATAAGATACTTTGCGGTCTGTCTTCTCGGTATGGAACAGGTGGAAAATATGTGATCTCAAAGGAGCCATACCTGCACCACCACCGATGTAGACCATCTCGCGATCAGTAGGGTTAATGAAGAACTCACCATAAGGTCCGGAAATCGTTACTTTATCACCTGGCTTTCTGGAGAATACATACGAAGAGCAGATTCCTGGATTCACATCCATCCACTTGCCAGCGGCTCTGTCCCAAGGTGGCGTCGCGATACGGATCGTCAACATAATAATATTACCTTCGGCGGGGTGGTTGGCCATGGAGTAAGCACGGAAGATCGCCTCTGGATTCTTCATCTTCAGATCCCACAGCTTAAATTTATCCCAGTCACTCTGGTATACATCCTCAGGGTGCTCAAGCTCCGGCTTGGGTGTAATATCCATTGTTTTATAATCCACCTCAATCTCAGGCACATCAATTTGAATATAACCTCCTGATTCAAAGTCCAGCGTTTCGCCCTCAGGCAGTTTCACTACAAATTCTTTAATGAAGGTAGAAACGTTATAGTTAGAAACCACTTCACACTCCCACTTCTTAATACCGAAGATTTCTTCAGGAATGCGGATGCGCATATCATTTTTTACCTTTACCTGGCAAGAAAGGCGTACATTCTCCTGCTTTTCCTTACGGCTAAGGTGACCTTCTTCTGTGGGCAGCACATCTCCACCACCTTCGTCAATTGCACACTTGCACATGGCACAAGTACCACCGCCGCCACAGGCGGATGGCAAGAAAATTTTCTCACCGGAAAGCGTGGAGAGCAAGGTACTACCTGCTTGAGTGACAATAGGGTTTTTCTCATCTCCGTTGACAATGATCTTTACATCGCCCTGCTGCACCAGTTTGGACTGGGCATAGAGCAGCAACATTACCAACAGCAGGATGATCAGTGTAAAAGCAATAATAGATGTTATAACAACCTGCGTCATTTGACTAGCGTGTTAGATTTATACATTAAAAGTTGGACTGCAAATATATCTAATAAATTGGTATTACGATGAATATATGTACTCAAATTCTATGGTGTACAAAATCATCCACATAACGCACTCTGATGCAAAAAAGTTGGTATAAACTGTCAATTTATCTTGCCCTGACTTTTACCCTAAATTCAGGGTAAATATTATATTTGCGGTTTGCACTTACCAACCTTCCTAAATATGTACAGATTTACTTTAAGTTTCCTTCTTTGTTTGTCGGGTTACTTAGGCTATGCCCAAACCGCTGATTTGCCGTATATTCTTCCTTTGAAGGAAAGGGCAAGTACCATGGATCAAATACTGGAGGAGCGTTTTCATACACTTCTACCCAAAATCATGGAAGAGGAAGGTATTGACATGTGGCTTATCATTGCGCGTGAGTACAATGAAGACCCGGTGATCAGGACCATGCTACCTTCTACCTGGTTGTCTGCCCGCCGCCGTACTATTTTGGCTATTTATCATGAGCCCGGAAACGAAACTGTAGAAGGGCAGGCAGTAGCTCGTTACAATGTAGGAAACATCTTTGCCAGCGCATGGAACCCTGAGGAAGAACCTGACCAGTGGAAAAGGCTGGCAGCTATTATAGCTGAGAAAAATCCTCAAAAAATCGGTATCAACACTTCCGAAGTTTTCAATCATGCTGATGGGCTGACCAGTACAGAACATCAGGCTTTTTTGAACAGTTTGCCCAAAAAATTTCAAAACAGGGTAGTTTCTGCCGAGCAGTTGGCTGTACGCTGGCTGGAAACCCGTACTGATACCGAGTTGGCTATTTACGAGCAGATTTGCCGCATTGCTCATACCATCATCGCAGAAGGATTGTCTGAAAAAGTGATTCAGCCGGGAGTTACTACCAATGAAGATGTAAAATGGTGGTATAGAGAACGCATCGCTGAACTTAAGCTCCAGGCCTGGTTTCACCCCTCGGTAGACATTATTCGTGCTGATCCGGAAACTGATGAGGCCAGTCGTTCATTTGCCGCCCAAACTACTCCCAATGAAGGAGTAATCATGCCCGGTGACCTTATCCATATTGATTTCGGGATTACCTATCTGCGTCTGAATACCGATATGCAGCAAAATGCTTATGTACTTAAGCCTGGAGAAACTGCCCCTCCACAGGGGCTGGTAGAAGCCCTGGCAAAAGGAAACCGGCTACAGGATATACTGACTTCTCATTTCAAAGAAGGCCGTAGTGGTAATGAAGCCCTACGCCTTACGCGTCAGCAGGCGATAGACGAGGGTTTAGTACCCAGCATTTACAGTCACCCTATAGGATATCACGGGCATGCGGCCGGACCGGCGGTAGGTATGTGGGATAATCAGGAGGGTGTACCTTCGGGAGAACATCCATTATACAATAATACCTGCTATGCGATTGAGCTAAACACCCGAGTAAAAATTCCGGAGTGGAACAACAAAGAAATTCGTATGATGCTGGAAGAAACGGCTGTCTTTAAAGATGGAGAAGTGCGCTACATTGACGGTCGACAAAAGGAGTTCATGCTCATTCCGAGGCAGTCGCCTAATATGCGGTAGAAAAGTTATTGTTCTGAGTGTTATGGTGTTATGGTGTTATGGAAGGTATTGTCTTTATAAGATATGAGATTAAAAATTATTTAAGAATCAATAAAATCCATTATCATTATTTTCTAAGATGAACACTACCTTCTACTCCTTCTCTGCGGCGGCTCTTTGGAGGCGGTCGTTGATGGCTTTGCCGAGGCCGTATTCTGGCATATACTCAGCCAATATGTATTTGACGGGCAGCTTATCCAACTCCCGCAATGCTGAAAAAAGACCCTGTGCCGCCTCATTCAGGTCACCAACTACCGATAGTGCTACCTGACGTTCATTAGCAACCTGGGGGTAATAATCTTTCAGGGAGATGATAGCTACTTCTTCCTTGTTATACTTACCCAAAAGATCACCAAGGTTTCCTACCACCACTTTTTTGCCTGGTGCATAATGACTCTTGAGCATGCCGGGAGCTTTGGGGTCTAAGTTGCCTTCTAATTTGGCATGTATTCTCACATTAGCCTTTCCTACGATTTCTTCAATGGCCTCCTGGCTTGTGCCTCCCAAACGATAAATCACAAGTTGCTCATTCTCAAAGCCTACGATGGTAGATTCTATCCCCACTGCACATTCGCCACCGTCCAGAATGTAGTCAATTTTATCCCCTAATTGTTCCTCCACATGAGCAGGACGGGTAGGGCTAATGTAGCCAAAAGGATTAGCACTGGGAGCTGCAAGTGGAAAATCCAGCTTTTCTAATAATGCTAAAGTCAATGGATGATTGGGAATTCTGACTGCCACATGTTCTGAGCCAGCAGTAACCAAATCGGGGATAATATCTTTTTTGGGCAACAACAAAGTAAGAGGGCCTGGCCAGAAAGCATGAGCTAACTGAAAAGCCATACGAGGTATCTGCTTCACATACCTTTCTACCCGCTCAATATCATGTGTATGGGTAATCAGTGGGTTAAATGACGGACGGTTTTTGGCAGCAAAAATTTTGCTTACCGCATTAGCACTAAATGCATTCGCTGCCAGCCCATACACTGTCTCTGTGGGGATAGCCACAAGTCCATCGTCCTGCAGATAATGGATGGCTTGTACTATATCTTTACCTATTTGCGCCATTTGATGAAATATAACTCCCAATTTACGTTAATAATTCTAAATTTAGCAATCTACAACGCACTCATCACTGAAAATAAGAATTCCACATTATGTGTTAAGTAATTGATAGATTTGCAGTAATGAATCAGTACCTGGACACTTTGGGACTGCAACCTGGCGTGACGGAGGCCGACATCAAAAGGGCATACCGTAGACTTGCCAAGCTTTACCATCCTGATATCAATGATGATCCGGATGCACAACGCAGGTTTGTAGAAATAACTGAGGCCTATAATTTTCTACTGGCGGTAGGTGCAAAGCCTAATGAAGAGCAGGTAAATTATGCTTATGACCCCTACGTTCGGGAATATGCGGAGCGCAGAAGGAAGGCCAGAGCTTATGCCAAAGAAAAACAAAGGCAGGCGGCTGAGGAGAAGTCACGTACCCTATCTGTGCTTTACAAATATTCTGACTACTTGGTAGGAGCACTTTTATTTGTAAATATACTATTTTTGGTAGATTACCTTTTGCCTTCGGTACAACGGGCAGAAAAAATAATCAGGGTCACCCGCTCATACGAAAGTGCCAACCAATACGGACAAAACCTTATCTACCGCCACAGTGTGATTCATTTTGAACATTACGCCATGCTGGTGGATCGGGAAGTTACCGATGAATGGAAAGAAGTAAGCCCCAATGCCACCATCTATGCCACTCCAATCTTTGGCACAGTGATAAGTGCCAATATTGTATTAAACTCCCACCCTATAAAACTGGAGCCTATTTTCAGTGTGTATAATTTTTTCTTTTTTCTGATTCCTGCGGTCATCATTCTGGGAGCACTCTATTTCCGCTGGCCTAAAACTTCTGACAATAAAATTGGCCTTATTGTGATCTTATTTATGCTCTTTGTGATTCAGATGTTAGTTTTTTTTACTGCCCAATGATGGCAAGGCTTTTGTCTGGAGAAAAGTAAAAACCCAATACACCTGAAAATAATATAGTAGATGGCTACCAAAAAATCTCGTAATCTCATTTTGCTGATTTCAGTAATCCTCGCCCTACTCGCAGTATTTATGCAATTTGGGGTTGTCATTATTCCCGGACTGATGCAGTACAAATTCTGGATTATGGTGATCGCCTACGGCTTGGTACTTGGAGCCCGCTGAGTTAGCCTTTACAATATTTTTCCATAGCTTCCAGCGCTCGCTTACTGCCCAGGTTTTCAGCTTTCAGCCATACGCTACAGCCTTCGTCTTTTTGTTGATTTTGCAAATAAGCTATTCCCAGGAGATAAAATATTTCAGCACTTTCCGGTTTTGTAGCTGCCAGTAGCTGTAGATCTTCTAATGCAGCCTGTCCGTTCTGCAAAGCAATATTTGTCTTGGCCCGGTTCAACAATATCTGCTCATCGCTGCTATCTAACTGATAGGCTTGATTTAAAGATTGCAAAGCCTCTTGGTATGCGCCCAACATATAAAAAACCACACCACGATTGATATACGGCCCTTTGAGTTGAGGATTTAAGCGGGTGGCAATGTCATAATCAGCCAGCGCATTTTGGTAGGCTTCCACTTCCTGATAAGCATTGCCCCGATAGTAGTAGTTTTTGTATGAAGTACTGTCTAACTGTATAGCCCGGCTGAAGTCCGCAATAGCCTGTTCGTAAGATTGCTGCTCAAAATAGGCTACTGCCCTCATATGATAAGCCGAACCCCACCCGGGCTGTTGTTTGATCACACTATCTAGGTAAGTAACCGCTTGGACATATTTTTCCTCCTCAAGCAGTGCTTTACCTTTTAATAATAATGCCTCTGTATTAGGTGAGCAAGCCCCAAAACCAATCAGCAAAGAAAGCAGCATAAGAGAGAAAATTATTTTCATTGTATATGTAGTGGATAGTGTGATAATCCAGTGAATGAACAAGATTGTTCACTTTCGGAACGCTTCAAATATAGCTTTCTGTTAAACTTCAGCCCTAAAGCCTATTAATATTCCTTTTATGGTCAACAAATCTTTACAACTTTTTAGCGTAACATAATAGCAAATACTTGCCGAAAAGCAGAAAAATACTTAGGCAAATAGTTGACATTACATTCTCAAAAACTGCCAAAATTGGCAATCTGAGCCCCCTTAATTATACTTGTACACTTGATTATTCATTATTCCATATTCTTATGCTGGAAAGAAAAATAAAATTAGAGCATTTTAAAAACTTAGTAGCCGTAGCTGCCGCTGACGGATACCTGAATTTTAGGGAACGAGAGTTTCTGTCGGAGCGTGGAGAAGAATTTGGCCTGGAAGCTGAAGAAATTGATCGGCTACTAATTGATGCTCATCAATTGCAGTATATAGTTCCTTTAAACCAGATTGAGCGTGAAGAACAGCTGAATGACGCTGTTTTTATGTCAATTATTGACGGTGAGATTGCGGAAACCGAATATCAACTCTGTTTGAATATCGCGGAAAGATTGGGGCTTGAAAAGTCCTTAGTAGAAACGATGGTTGCGGAAGTACAAAGAATCTGGTCAAGATAAGGTATGAAGAAAACTTACTAATATGAGCAGGTGGCTTGAGCCACCTGCTTTTTTATTTTCTTCGCATTACATATAGCTGATAATGCTGTCGCCAAACTCAGAACACTTAAGTAAAGTAGCTCCATCCATCAGGCGCTCAAAATCATAAGTTACTTTCTTATTTGCAATAGAACCTTCCAGTCCTTTTCTGATCAAGTCAGCAGCTTCAGTCCAGCCCATGTAATCAAGCATCATAGCACCGGAAAGAATCACTGAACCGGGGTTTACTTTATCCTGACCAGCATATTTAGGTGCTGTACCATGCGTAGCCTCGAAGATTGCACTGCCTTCATTGTAGTTGATATTTGCACCAGGGGCAATACCAATACCTCCTACGATAGCAGCCAAGGCATCAGAGATATAGTCTCCGTTCAGATTCAAAGTAGCTACTACTGAATACTCAGCAGGGCGCAACAGGATTTGCTGTAAGAAGGCATCAGCAATCACATCTTTGATTATCACTTTATGACCGTCTTTTTCAATAATCTGCCAGGGTCCACCTTCGTAGTCTTTAGCGCCATATTCTTTTTTAGCCAAGTCGTATCCCCATTGCTTGAAGGCACCTTCGGTAAACTTCATGATGTTACCTTTATGTACCAGCGTAACAGAGGGCAGCTTATGGAAAAGTGCATATTCAATCGCACCTTTCACCAGTCTTTCTGTTCCTTCTACAGAAACAGGCTTAACACCAAGAGAAGTAGTTTTGGGGAAACGGATATTTTTCACACCCATTTCACTGATCAAAAAGTTTTTCACTTTATCACACTCTGGCGTACCGTTCATATATTCAATTCCGGCATAGATATCCTCGGTATTCTCACGGAAGATCACCATATCAGTAGCACCGGGATCTTTTACCGGAGAAGGAGTTCCTTTATACCAACGTACCGGACGCACGCAGGCATACAGGTCAAGCTCCTGACGAAGGGCCACATTTAAGGAACGGATACCACCTCCTACGGGAGTAGTCAGTGGGCCTTTGATGCCTACTAAATATTCTCTGAAAGCATCTAATGTTGCTTTGGGCAACCATTCGCCATTTTTGTTATAAGATTTTTCTCCAGCATATACTTCTTTCCAGGCGATCTTTTTGCCTCCGTTATATGCTTTCTCCACTGCAGCATCCAAAACTTTCTGAGCGGCAGGCCAGATATCTACACCGATGCCATCGCCTTCAATAAAAGGGACTATAGGTTGGTCAGGTACGTTCAGTTGACCGTTGTTGATTGTAATCTTTTGTTCACTCATTGATTGATGAGGTTTGGTATTTAAAAAAAAATTTCGGGCAAATTAAATAATTTTCAGTGGCTTAATGAAGTCTTAGCCAAGAATTGCCAATATAACAATACTTTCTGAACAAACACTTTTGCTATAGTACAGGTTGTAGTGACTGTTTGTTTTAATGAATAGAGATTTAGCATGAGTGCCTCCAAAATTACTATTTTCTGGTTTCGCCGCGACCTGAGATTTGAAGATAATACTGCTCTGTATTATGCCCTGAAGGACCAACAGCCAGTGCTTCCCCTCTTTATTTTCGATAAGACTATTCTGGATGACCTGGAAAACCCTGAAGATGCCCGCGTCACATTTATTTATGATACGGTAAAAGAAATGCGAGACCGGCTGAAAGAAAAAGGAAGTACCCTGCTGGTTAAATATGGCAATCCGCTGGACGTCTACAAAGAGTTGCTCAAAGAGTATGATATTACTAACGTATATACCAACCGTGACTATGAGCCTTACGCCAAAGAAAGGGATGAGGCGGTAGATAAGCTACTGTCAGAGCATGATATATCTTTCATAACCTGCAAAGACCAGGTGATTTTTGAGAAAGATGAAATCACTACCAATGATGGAGGCTTTTACAAAGTTTTTACCCCTTACAAACGGGCCTGGCTGGAAAAATTCTCCCAGACCGAGATTTCACCCCTATCTTCCGCACTGAGGTTTGACAACTGGTATCAGACCAAGGAAGCAGGAAATATGCTCAGCCTGGAAGATATGAATTTCAAACGTTCGGGCCTGGATATTCCCAGCAATGACCTTGATGAAGATGTGATTAAAAAATACGACAAGGCCCGTGATTTTCCTGCCGAGCAGGGCACCAGTCGCCTGGGGATTCATCTTCGTTTTGGAACAATTAGCATCCGAAAACTAGTCCAGGAGGCAAAAAAGCTCAACGATACTTTTCTAAGCGAGCTTATCTGGCGGGAGTTTTATATGCAGATCCTGCATCATAATCCTCAGGTGGTGGACAAAGCTTTCAAACCTCAGTACGATAAAATCAATTGGAGAAATGATGAAAAGGAGTTTAAACGCTGGTGCGAAGGTAAAACCGGCTACCCCATTGTAGATGCCGGAATGCGACAGCTTAACGAAATAGGCTATATGCACAATCGTGTACGCATGATTGTGGCCAGCTTCCTGACCAAACATCTGCTCATTGACTGGCGCTGGGGCGAGGCTTATTTTGCTGAAAAACTTTTGGACTACGAACTGGCTAATAATAATGGTGGCTGGCAGTGGGCCGCAAGCAGTGGCGTAGATGCTCAGCCTTATTTCCGGATTTTTAACCCCTACAGCCAAACTGATAAATTTGATAAGGAGCGGGAATACATCAATCGCTGGGTACCTGAAGTTGATACCGATGACTATCCCGAACCTATGGTAGACCATAAAGAAGCCAGAGAAAGGGCACTGGAGGAATACAAAAAGGCGGTGGGAAAGTAATAGCGCTCAATCTCTTTAATTTCACAAGGGGTACAACGGTAGATTTCCTAAATTGCGCCCTGTGGAAAAACTCCTATTTATTTTCATTGCATCTACTTCACTGCTTACCAGACTGGAGGCTCAGCCTGTTGATTCGGTGCACGTTGCAAATGCACGCCATATGGAGATGGATCAGGCAAAGCTCAACCGTTATCTGGTTATCGGAGGAGTAGGCTATGCGGCAGCCAATGTTGGGCTGTATTCCCTCTGGTACAAAGATCAGCAAAGCCAGTCATTCCAGTTTTTTGACGATAGCCCACAGTGGAAGCAGGTAGATAAACTGGGACATTTTTACTCTGCTTTTCAGCTTAGTCTGTTAGGAAGTCATGCTTTTCAAAGTGTAGGCCTGGCGGAGCGGAAAAGCCACTGGTACGGAGCGCTGGCAGGCAGCCTGATGCTGCTTCCAGTAGAGTTATTTGACGGCTTTTCTGAAGCCTATGGTTTTTCCTGGACCGATCTGGCCGCCAATAGTCTGGGGGCAGTATTTCTCCCTCTTCAATACGAAATCTGGAAAGAAGTGCGCATACAACCCAAGTTCTCCTTTCACCGCACCGACTTCCCCGCCCAGCGCCCTCATACTTTGGGCAAAAGCTGGCATGAAGAGGTTCTGAAAGACTATAATGGGCAAACCTATTGGTTATCTTTTGATCTTTATCGTTTTTTTCCTGAGTCTGGTATCCCCAAATGGCTTAATGTAGCAGTGGGCTACGGAGCAGAAAATATGGTGTATGCCCGAGCTTCGGAGAATGAGGAATACGGATTACAAGCCTATCGGCAATATTATTTAGCCATAGATCTTGACCTCAGTCACTTCAGACAACCTCCTAACAATTTCGGTAACAAGCTGCTCAACGGAGCACTCTATGTAGTGAATCTTATTCATTTGCCCGCGCCTACCCTGAGTTACGAAGAAGGCAGAGGATTTCGTTTTTACCCTCTTTATTTCTGAAGCTTTAAGAAGTCAGCCCTAGCCCTTACCTTTGTACATTATTTTTTGCAACCTTAAAGACCCACCATATGAATATAGGAGACAAAGTCAGGATGCTGCGCGGCAGCGAAGAAGGCGTCATCACTCGCTTTCTTGACAAAGGATTGATAGAAGTAGAAATTGAAGATGGCTTTCCTATTCCGGTGATGCGGGAAGAGGTAGTAGTAATCGCCAAAGAAGAAGCTGATTATTTCCGACGGGATGAAGCCCCCCGAACTTCAAAGCCCACGCCTACTCGGGAAGAAGTAAAAAAAACTAAGACCGGGCAGGGGCTTTACCTCGCCTTTGTGCAGTTCAACGATAAGCAACTCTCGGCCTATTTTGTCAATGCCACGGAATTTGACATGCCTTATCTGATTGGGGAGGAAGCTAATGAGAATTTTAAGGGCATCACTGCCGGGATGGTCAATGCTAATAATTTTGTCAAAATCAAAGATGTACTGGTCAGCGAGTTTGACCAATGGCCTACCCTGGTGATTCAGAGCTTGTTTTATCGTAATGGCTACTACAGTTTGCGGGAACCGCTCACCCGTAAAATGAAGCTCAAAGCTTCCACTTTCTTCAAAAGTCAGCGTCAGGCTCCCCTGCTCAATAAACCGGCTTTCTTATTTCAACTGGATGAAGGCCCCGGAAAACCTATTGACCCTGACAAGGTCAAAGAAAGAATTTATGCCAACACTCAGGAACAGGATGTAGCCAACCGCATTACGTTCAGTCGCCCACCCAGCCAGGTAGATCTGCACATAGAAAAGCTGACTGAGCAGTACGATACCATGAACAATAATGATATGATGGAGCTACAGCTCAAAACTTTTGAGGACGCGCTGGACAAAGCGATCGCTACGGGTATGGATGAAATCACTTTTATTCATGGAGTAGGCAATGGTACCCTCAGAAATCAAATCCACAAGAAATTGTCTAAAATGGAAGGCATCAAATACTTTGAAGACAGCATGAAAGAAAAATTTGGCTACGGTGCCACGCTAGTTCGGATCAAATAGCGTTATCCTTTGTTAGTGGATAAATCACGCTTTTGATCAAACAGTAAGAATAATGAAATATTGCATAGCGACTATTACCATATGCATTTTATTGAGCAGCAGCATTAGCTTTGCTTTTTCTCAAGACACTACCCTTGTCCAGACGTATTACGACTCTGCCCAGACCATGCTGATGGAGAAATACTACATTCTCAATGAGGACAGCACGCAGGTGCAGGGACTTTACCAGAAATTTTATGACGATGGAAGTCTGGCCGCAGCAGCACATTTTGAAAAAGGCAAACTCTATGGCGCGCTGAAAGACTACTATACCGATGGCTCTCTCCAAAGACTTACCCCTTATGAAAAAGGCATCAAAAATGGTGAAGTAGTGGTGTTTAGTCCTAAAGGCGATACCATACAAGTTGCTACTTACGTCAATGATACGCTACAGGGCGATTTGCGCCTTTACTACAATGATGGTACGCTGAAAAACAAAACGCACTTTGTAAATGGTAAGCCTGAAGGCTCTATTGAAGCTTACTATCCCAATGGCAATTTGCAGGAGGTCATTACCTACCAGGATGGCAAGCAGCACGGGCCAGCCAAACGTTATTATGAAGATGGTAGTTTGCGTTCTGAATTTACCTACCAAAACGCTGTCGTAGATGGGCTAGTCACCGAATATCATCCTAATGGGAAAGTGGCGGATAAAACAAACTTTCGTAAAGGGCAGCGTCACGGCAGTTCACAGTCATTCAGCAAAGAAGGGCAGATGCTGCGCGACGAGTATTACAAAGAAGGTTTTCTGGATGGAGGGGCCAAATATTACTATCCGGATGGCACACTCAAGATGGAGAGCACTTATCGTAATGGAAAGGAAATAGGTGAGCGTAAAACCTACCATAAGAATGGCGAACTTGCTTCCATCGTTACTAATGAGGAAGGCATAAAGACCGAAAAACAGTACTATGAAGATGGTACGTTGAAAGCGGAACGTTCTTATAATGCAGCGAAGAAACCTGTAGGCACCTGGAAATCTTACTACGAAGATGGCAAACCTGAAAAAGAAGAGTCTTATGCCAACGGGGTGCAGCAAGGTACTACAATTACTTACTACCCCAACGGAAGGATAAAAAGTACTCAGGATTTTAATAAAGGGCGAAAGACCGGGACAGGGAAAGAATATTACCCTTCCGGTGAGCTAAAAAGTGAAACTGCTTATTACTATGGAGTACGGCAGGGAACATATCGCGCTTACCACGAGAATGGCAAAGTGGCAGAGGAGGGCACTTACAACGGAGGAAAAAAAACAGATAAATGGACTACCTACGACCAGCAGGGCAAATTAATAGAGACTCAGGATTATGGAAACAACAAATAAGCTTATGTAAAGCCGGTATTTTTTGAGTATAGCAGGTATTTTTGTATCTAGTTTGAATATAACGTATTTTTTTATCTACATATCACTAAATTGCCCGCTTATGGGAAATACTATTACAGAAACCCGTTTTGAGCTTCCTGGCCAGACTGGCTTTTACCGGGGAAAAGTACGGGACGTATATTTTTTGGATAAGCAGATTGTTCTCATTGCTACCGACCGCATTTCTGCTTTTGATGTGATATTACCACGTGCTATTCCTTATAAGGGACAAGTACTCAGCCAGATCGCTTTTGAGTTTTTGAACGCTACCGCTGACATTGTGCCCAACTGGGTAACCGGCATGCCTGACCCTAATGCCATGTTAGGCTTCAACTGCAAGCCTTATCCGGTGGAGATGGTGATAAGAGGATACCTGGCAGGGCATGCCTGGCGCGAGTATCGGGATGGCAAGCGTAGCCTCTGTGGCGTAAGCCTTCCTGAAGGTTTAAAAGAGAACGACCCTCTGCCCCATCCTATAATTACCCCTGCGACTAAAGCTCAGGAGGGACATGATGAAGATATCTCCCGTGAAGAAATTATCTCCAGGGGCCTCGTACCTGAAGATCACTATAAGCGCCTGGAAGATTATACTTACCGCTTATACGAGAAGGGTAGCAGTATTGCCCGAAACAGAGGCTTGATTCTGGTAGACACCAAGTACGAATTTGGTACATTTGACGACAGTATTCACCTGATTGATGAAATCCATACGCCTGACTCTTCGCGCTACTTCTATGCTGAAGGCTATGAAGAAAGGCAGGCCAAAGGAGAACCTCAGAAACAGCTCTCCAAGGAATTTGTCCGCCAATGGTTAATTTCACAGGGCTTTCAGGGAAAAGAAGGGCAAAAAATGCCGGAAATGACTGATGAGGTAGTCAACAGTATTTCTGAAAGGTACATAGAGCTTTATGAAAAAATTACCGGGAAAAATTTTGTGAGAGAGAAAACTGACAATATTCTCAACAGAATACAGCAAAACATAATAAATGCCTTATAGTTTTGTAAATTAGCATCTTACAATACTCATAAATTGCGTATCTGATGAAATGACTTAAAGCAGCAAAATCTCATACTGAAGTATGTGGACACACTGATAGGTCGCTTCATCTGGCCTTAAAAAAACAAATAATTAACAGATGAAATATTCTATAGACAAAAAAGAGCAGTACAGTACTTTTCTCCTCCAGGAAGAAAAATTAGATGCCTCTATTGCTCCTGAACTTAAGTCAGAACTAATCACTATGCACGCCGAAGGCGTTAAGAACCTGATATTAAATATGGAACAGGTAAAATATACTGATTCTTCCGGACTCAGTGCTTTGCTGGTTGGCAACCGTATCTTCCGTGAGGATGGAGGTATGTTCATTATGTGCGGACTAAATGAACACGTAATGAAACTGATCAAGATTTCTCAGTTAGACAATGTGATGACAGTAATCCCAACCTTAGAGGAGGCCGTAGACGCTGTTTTTATGAATGAGATTGAGAAAGACCTCAATAATAGTGGTTCTGAAAATGATAATGGTGTTGACTAAACGTTGGCTTTTCAGCTTAAAATATTAGGGGCTAATTCAGCAACGCCTGCTTACGGCCGACACCAAAGCAGCCAGTTACTTAATCTGGAAAATCACTACATGTTAATAGACTGTGGTGAGGGAACCCAGATGCAGTTGCTGAAGTACAAAGCCAAAGTAAGCCGAATAAACCATATCTTTATCAGCCATCTGCATGGAGATCATGTGTTTGGCCTTATCGCTTTAATCAATACGCTGAATCTCACAGGAAGGACCGAAGATTTATATATCTACGGTCCTTATAAGCTCTCTGAAATGATAACTGTACAGATGAGAGCTACGCACGCTAATCTGAAATTCAAAATTCATTTTAGTATTACAGACCATCTTAGGTCACAACTCTTATACGACAACCCATCATTTACTGTACATAGTTTGCCACTTGAGCACGGTATTGAGTGTTGTGGCTTTCTTTTCCGAGAAAAAGAGAAACCCAGACGTATCAACAAGGAAAAGCTTAATCCGGATATCTCGGTAGCAGACATTCTGGCTCTGAAAGAAGGCAAAAATATGTACAATGCCGATGGAAGCCTGCGCTATACTAATGAAGAGCTGACATTACCTCCCAGAAAAAGTCGTGCGTATGCTTACTGCTCCGATACTCGCTACAACGAAAAACTACTTGACTATATAGAAGGAGTTGACTTGCTCTACCACGAAGCTACATTCATGCATAATGAAGCTCAGAAGGCAAACGAAAGATACCATAGTACAACTGTGGAAGCAGCAACTATAGCTTACAAAGCTAAAGTAGATCAACTTATTATTGGACATTATTCAAGTAGGTATAAGACATTAGAACCGTTATTAGAAGAAGCAAAAACCGTATTTCCCAATACCTTACTTGCGCTGGAAGGAAAAGATTACTTTATAGATGATATATAACTGTGACCACATCTACTACTACCAATAAGCATAAAAGAAATATTCTTTTCATCGTCCTCAGCGGTATCTTTCTGACTAATGCATTATTAGCTGAAATGATCGGAGTAAAAATATTCTCTGCTGAAACTACTTTGGGTCTTCAGCCTGCCCAAATTCATCTTTTCGGTGATTTTATTTTAGATTTTAATCTTACTGCCGGGGCAGTGATCTGGCCCGTTGTATTTATTACTACCGATGTAATCAATGAGTATTTTGGCAAAAGAGGCGTAAAACAAATCAGCTATCTTACCGTCATATTCATCGCTTACTCTTTTATAGTAATTTACCTTGTCACAGAGTTAGCGCCAGCTTCGTTCTGGCTGGAAGTAAACAACACTGATGAAGCCGGTAATTACTTTAACATCAATTTTGCTTTTCAGAAGATTTTCCGCCAGGGTCTTGGAATTATCATTGGTTCATTGATCGCATTCCTCATAGGTCAGCTTTTGGATGTCATTGTTTTTCAAAAGCTAAGAAGGATAACCGGTAGCAGCAAAATATGGCTTAGAGCTACCGGCTCTACATTAGTTTCTCAGTTGGTAGATAGTTTTGTTGTGCTTTTTATTGCTTTCTACGTATTTGGCAACTGGCCTATCGCGCAGGTATTCGCAGTGGGTATCGTCAATTATATCTATAAATTCACTGTTGCTGTTATTCTTACGCCATTATTGTATGTAGCTCATTATCTGATTGATAATTACCTTGGAAAAGAACTAGCGGAAAACATGATGTATGAAGCTACGCAAAACAAATCCCTGGATTAATTAATCCAGGTTATAAAATCCGGTCTGAAGGGCATACTTGATCAGGCCAGCTGTATTTTTCATACCCGTTTTTTTGAGCAGGCGATTACGGTGGCCATCAATAGTACGTACACTGAGGTTAAGCTCTTCGGCCATTTCTTTATTCGTATATTCTCTACAGATCAGCCTTAATATCTCTTCCTCGCGTGGTGACAATTTCTCATTCTCCTGGGCAAAGGAGTGCTGAAACTTACTATTTTCGCTGATATCTTTCCGAATAGCATTAAAAGTATGCTGACTCACATAATATTGCCCATTATCGACTGCGCGAATAGCCTCAAGCACTTCATCTATGTCTGCATCCTTTAAGATATAACCGAAGACTCCACTCTCTATAAGTTCTACTACAAATTTTTCCTGCTCATGCATGCTAAGCACAATAATCTTAATGTCACTAAATTTCGGATTATTTAAGAGTGCATTGGAAGTTTCTATACCATCCATTTCAGGCATCTCCAAATCCATAAGTACGATATCGGGCTTTTGAGTTTCCAGCATAGCTAACAATTCTTTTCCATTGCCAGCTTCTTTAATATTGATCGTTTCTAACCTCTCCTTCAATAACCTAGTAAGTCCTTGCCTGAAAAGTACATGATCATCTACAATGATCAGTTTCAAATTTTTTCTCATATAGTTAAGCTTGTAGAATCTTTTGTTTCACTTCAATAGCAGTTGTTCTCTTGCCCACCATGTGTTTAAGCAACAAGATAAAACACGCTTTACCTATTTATTCAAAGTTTTTGGTCTTACTTCTAAGCTAAAAGGGCTGAAAGTTAATAATTCTAAATTATCACTTATAATTATTGAGTAAAAATACTTTTATGTCTTATAATTCAAAACAATCTCAAAAATATTCAGAAAAAGTTTATTTGAGAACTTTTTCTAGGCCAACTATTAAATTTGATTTTAAGTATATAGCCAAATGCAACACTCAATTACTCAGCAGATCTTCTCATATTATCACAAATCACAGAAGTAGCTATACTTACATTTAATGATTCTGCCTGTCCGTAGGAAGGTATATGGACTCTATGGTCTACATATGCAGCATAGTGGGGATTAATACCATGAGATTCGCTTCCCATCAGGAGGATTCCTTCTCTACCAAAATTTATGGTATGTACATTCTCACCAGCATCTGCATAAGCTGCATACACCGGCTTGTTGTTTTTTTTAAAGAAAGATTCCAGCTCCGTGTAGAAAACTTTTACTCTTAGAAAGGACCCCATACTTGCGCTGATTACCTTAGGATTATACAGATCGGTGGTTTCTGGGGAGCAAATAATCTGGGGGATACCATACCAATCGGCAATGCGCAAAATCGTACCCAGATTTCCCGGATCATTAATATCATCCAGTACCAGCTCATATTGATCCGTGATGCTTTGGTAGGGTTGAGCATCGGGTATCTCTACAATAGCAAGTGCTGCATTATTAGTCTTAAGCGTGCTGGCAGCAGAAAGCTGTTTTTCATCTGTTAGGATAATTTCTGTTACTTTGTGCTTATTTATCAGATCTTTATGAACTTCTATAAACACTGGAGTAGCTATCAGCGTTCTAATGCTAAAATGCGTTGACAGAAGTTCCAGTATATTTTTACTTCCTTCAACCAGGAAGAGTTTATATTTTTTTCTGTACTTCTTTTGTTGAAGAGACTTAATTAATTTTAGAATCCTTTTTGAAATCATTTTTAGCTATTAGTACTGTCCCATTATACCGTGTCCTAAAGAGCAGTATACTTGCTCTGTTAATAGGCTTTCTCCTGTCAGGCTGTCTGGGTACCCGTTATCTGGATGAAGGAGAATATTTGCTATATAAACAAAATATCAATGATGCCAACAGGGTTAGTGAGGATGACCTGTCTGACTTTTACCGTCAGGAACCTAACCGTAAGTTTCCCCTCATTCCTTTTACTCCATTTGTATGGATCTATCACATTGGCTTAGACTTTTATGACAAGCAGGAACTGCAACAGGAGAAACAAGACATCATTGATGAATATAACTCTAAAATTGAAAATGCTGAGAAAGAAAAGAAAATACAAAGACTAGAAGAAAAGAAGGAAAAAAAGGTTAATAAAATAGATCGTAAGCTGGAAGAGGGTAACCTTCTGATGCGCTGGGGTGAGCCATTATCAATATACGATAGCGCTCAGGCAGAAATTACACGACAGCAAATGGAAAACTACATCCATACTAAGGGCTATTTTAATGGTTCAGTGGAACATGAGACTACTTTAGATGGCAGGAAGGTTACGTCTAACTACACAATCAGTGAGCAACTTCCTTACCGTATCGATACTATCACATATTTGACTGAAGATACTGTCATTCAGAGGTTACTTAGCCAGAGCTATGACGAACGCCTGGTAAGAGAAGGTCAGGTTTATGATCAGGAAAAACTTTCACAGGAAAGAGAGCGAATTGAGACATTACTTAGAAATAACGGCTTTTACGACTTCAGCCGACAATATATTGAGTATGAAGTTGATTCAACCATCAGCCAGAGAGAGGTTGCTATTAACACACTCATTCGGGAGCCGGCGAAAAGAGGATATCACAAGAGGTTTAAAATAGACTCGGTCATCTTCGTCACAGACTCTGATATTCGCAACGACCGTTCCTTAGGATTACGTAAATCCAGTGAATACAATAATATTGTTTATCGATATTACGAATACCAGTATTATAAGAAAATCCTTGACCGACGCATATTTATTTATCCAGATAGTCTGTACAGTTTGGAGGAGTCTCTACAGACACAGCGACAACTCTCTAATCTTGATGTTTTTAAGTTTATCAATATTAACTATGATACCACGGGAAATAATTTTATAGCACGTGTGTATGCGAGTCCGCTCAAAAAGTACCAAACGTCAAATGAAGTTGGTCTGAATGTTAGCCAAGGACTACCAGGGCCCTTTGTCAACTCTTCTCTCAAGATCAGGAATGTATTCGGAGGGTTAGAAATTATGGAGCTTAATGCCAGAGCAGGCATAGAGGGAGTTCCCCCTCCTTCGGGTACAGAAGGACAGGGAGCTTACCGTAGTGTGGACGCCGGAGGAAATTTATCGCTTACATTTCCACAATTTATCTTTCCACTTCCTGAAGACTGGAAGTCAAGTTTAGGAGCACTCAACCCCCGTACCCGGCTCCAAACAGGGTATAACTACACCGACCGGCAGGAATACGTGCGAACGAATTTTAATACTTCGCTCTCTTACACCTGGCAAAAACAACAGCGAGTAAGCTTTATTTTTACGCCTATTGATATCAACCTGATTGACTCTAGAAATATTAGTGACAACTTTCAGGATATTCTGGACAGACAAGATTCATTGGGTATCCCCCTAAGTAGATCTTTTGAACCTTCCTTTGTGAGTAGCATAAATTTCTCTACCATTTTTAATTTTAATAACTATGGCAACTATGCAAACAGGAAGAGTAACGCCTCCTACCTTAAACTATACCTGGAAAGCGGAGGTACGATATTTAATTTCATTGACCCTGAAATCGTTACTAAAAGAGGACTGGAGTACTTTAAATATGTTAAAGTTAACACTGATTTCCGTCAGTATATTCCCATCTCAAGAACATCTGATTTTGCCTACCGCCTGAATATTGGAGTAGCTGTGCCTTATGGTGATACTACAGGAAATGTACTACCCTACGAGAAATACTTTTTTGCCGGTGGAAGTAATAGCATCAGAGCATGGAGGCCTCGTCGTCTTGGACCCGGTGGAGCACCTCCTCAAACTGCCCCTGATGAGGATGGATACTTTGTATACAATAATGAGCAACCCGGAGAAATTCTTCTAGAGGCAAGTATGGAGCTTAGAAGAGAGCTATTTGGATTTGTAAGCGGAGCCTTTTTTGTTGATGCTGGTAATGTTTGGCTTTTTTATGAAACCGCTTCTCGGCCTGACGCTAATTTTGAGCTAGGTTCATTTTACAAGCAGATTGCTGTCGGATCAGGTTTAGGACTAAGGCTTGACTTTTCATTTTTAATTATTCGTTTTGACTATGGAGTAAAAATGTATGATCCTGCCCGAGAAGAAGGACAACGATGGATCGGTCAAAAATTTTCTGTCTGGGATGAAATTTCTCATGGTGTATTCAATATTGGTATAGGTTATCCTTTCTAAATTTTTTTAACATTTCACTCACTGTATTTAATTATTACATGAGTACTTTTTCGTTGAGATTTACCCTTATTCTCTGTAAATTCATACCAATTTAATTGCATAAAATGATCTCAAAAAACTAAGACGTTTTTATAATTATGCCTATTTTAAATGTAATCTACATTTTTTATTTATATAAATAGGATAATTTTATATATTTATAGTTATATTTGTTAAACATAACATATGTAAGATTTTTACCATTTTTGAAAATAGTAGTGATGACAGTCTACTCAAAAATAAAATCAATAGGATTTATTCTTACCCTACTACTCCTGAGCTATAAGAATATTCTGGGTCAAGAAATTATCTTTTCCGACAACTTTGAAGAAGGAAGCTTTCTTTCCCAATGGCAAATTAATCCTGGCCAACCGAACGGAGTAATAGAAGTTTTTCCTACTGAAGGCTTAGAAGGGAATTATGCTGTGCGCATCGGAAAAAGCAAAGATGATACGCATACCCTTAATCGCCTTGACTTACCCCTTGACCTCTCCGGGAATCAGCAGTTTATGCTGCAGTTTGTGATTTACAGCAATCATGAAGAGTCACATGTGCAAGATGGAATTTTCTTAAGTGTGGACGGAGGAACATCTTTTGAAAAAATCTTTGCTTTTGAATTTGACCAATGGCCCCAGAAGTATGGTGCTTCTCTTCCTCCCATAAACCTTAATGCCTTAGCCAGAGCAAAAGGTATTTTACTAAGTGAGGAAAGTATTATCCGCTTTCAACAATATGGTAAAGATGACTTTAATGGTGGGCAGGAATTTAGCGATGGTATTTATCTGGATCATGTAGAGGTGTTAGGGTATAATATCGCCTATGCCTCACTTCCTTTTTTTGAAGATTTTTCTAATGATAAATTATTCCAGGAATCTTCCACCATCCTTACCGGAAACGCTATTTTATCAGACAGTTCAGATGTGATATCGCCAGCCGCCCTTGTAGAAATTGTTCACTTTGACAATATCAGAGGAAATGTGCTGCGTATGGGAAGTAAGATGGACAAAAGTCCCGCTACTAATGCACTGGATATTCACCTCAACTTAGCCTCATACCATCATGCGAAACTGCAGTTTGACATCTATGATAACCGGGATGAAACCCATGCAGCAGACGGTATATTTTTTAGCGATAACGGAGGCCTTTCTTTCCGTAAAGTTTATGCTTTTGACGCAGATCATTGGAGTGACGATCATTTCGGTTCGTTACCTCCACTTAATATTAACGAGCTTGCCCAGGCATATGGTCTGAAAACAAATGAGCGCTTTGTCATCAGATTCCAACAACACGATGATGATGACTTTGAGGGAAGCAGGCTATCAAGTGACGGTATAATGATAGATAATATTCGTGTTTATGATAAACCTCCCGTTTATGCCTCACTTCCATTGCATGAAAGTTTTGAGGATAAAGAGCTTGCTCCTTATTGGCAAGTAGGCTTTGCTGCCTATGATGGAAGTGTTAAGCCTAATGGCATCGTAGAAGTTACCACCATGAAGGATGGAAACCGTGCTGTAAGATTAGGCAGTAGTACCGATAAAAGCTACACTACAAATGCCTTAGACCTGTATATTGATATGGAAGGTCACCATGAGGCATCTCTTAATTTTGATTTTTATGATAACTATGATGAGTCACATCCACTAGATGGTATTTTCTTTAGCAGCGATGGAGGCAGAAACTTTAAAAAAGTCTTTGATTTTGATTGTGACAACTGGACTGATGGCCAGTTTGGAGACATTCCTTCTCTCAGCATTGCTCAGCTCGCAAAACAACAAAACCTGAATCTCACTCAAAGTTTTGTTGTTCGCTTTCAGCAATATGATGATGATGATTTTGAAGGTACACGCACCATTAGTGATGGTATTTATCTTGATAATATCAGCATCACAGATCCAGTAGCACTTACTTACCAAAAAATCCCTTTTTCGGAAAATTTTGAAGACACGCTTGGTGCTCATTGGCATGTTGGTAATCCAATGTTGACCGCTTCTGTTCAGCATATCAAGCCAGGAGGATTTATTAAAATTTTAGACTCAGTAGGCTACCAAAGTTCCCGAGGGCTGGCTATAGGAAGGACCGAAGATGGAAAGCAAACTACCAATGCCATAGACCTCCACCTAGACCTGAGTCAGCAGCAAAGTTTGCAACTTAATTTTTGGCTGTATAATAATTACGATATGGTTGATAAAGAAGATGGTATATGGCTTAGTAGAGACGGAGGCAAAAGCTTTGCAAAAGCTTGGAGCTTTCCTGAAGCTAAAGGCAGGTATCAGGCTCATTTTCTTAACCTTGACTCTCTTGCCGTTACGGCTAATATTCGCTTCTCTGAACAATATGTAATACGTTTTCAACAATCAGGAGACAGAAAGTTTACAGGAACAGGCAATCTTAAAGGAGGAATTTATTTAGATGATATTTCGGTAGCTCAAAGTATCCCTGCTCCTCAGGTGGTTGGTGCTGCCGACTCCTTGCTGCTTAATATTTGTGGAGAATATTTTTTCAAATGGGCCAAAGTAAAGGCTGCTGAAAATTTTCATTTTCAGGTTTACACCTACGAGCATGGAAAAGAAGTTGTTGTACAGGATACAATCATTACTGATGCTTCTCATACTGTAACAGGCCTGGAAGAAGACAGTGCATATTTTTGTAGAGTAAAAGCTTATAATGTTTACACCAGCAGTAAATGGTCGACTCCAGTTACATTTGATACATTCACAACTTTTGAAGCTGATCTGCAAATTTATGATGCGAATAGTGATCAACACAAAATAGTGTTACAAGCCAATGAGAAGCCTTCCTATGAATACCGTTGGTTTAAAAATGGAAAACCACTTGACGAAGAATCCAGTCACTTATGTACTGTCAGTGAACCTGGGGAATACTCTGTGTTTATTTCTAATAATTCATGTGGTATTATGTCTGCTCCTCTAAAAATAGAAGGGGAAACTTTGGGAATGGCTAATGACAATTTTTTAGAAGATATAGACAAAACAACTTCGAATATACCTGACCATAAAGCAGACAGGTAAGTTTACTGTGTTGTCATTATCCACAGCCATACCAATTCAGTATGGCTTTTTTCGTTAGTAATCATAATAAAATTACAAAAGCGATTCATTTGATAATTCTGCCAGTATTTGTCAATCCATTTTCTTCAACCTAATATTGGCATTTGTAGGTCTTGTTATGTACAATAGTTATTATATGGATAACGATTTTTCATACTTTTTCAATCCCCCGGATAAACCCGCATGGAAATGTGTCAATGATACTGTGATGGGAGGAGTTTCAGTGAGTACTGCTTACCACAGCAACAATAACCAGCTAGAGTGGTCTGGTGTGCTATTCTTAAAAAACAAAGGAGGCTTTGCTTCTGTACATCATGAGCTTTTGTCACCAATTGATTTGAAGGGTTATCGTGGACTTAGCTTAGTAGTTGTTGGAGATCAAAAAACATATAAGCTTAACCTGGCCAACCAACGTGGTTCAGGAAGTCCACGTTTCCAGGCACGCTTTCAAACGCACTCCTTTGAACAGCAGATACTTCTGCCCTTTTCAAAACTTGAAGCATCAATCCGGGGTAAAAAAGTCAATGAAATTTTTGATCCTTCCCACCTTTCAATGGTTGGATTTCTCATTTCAGATCAGCAGGAGGGACCTTTTCATTTAACAGTAAAAAGTATAAAACCATATGTATAATAAAGAAGAAATTACCAACTGGTTTATGTCTTTACAGGACGATATATGTAGGCAACTAGAAAAGGCTGACGGCCGCGGAAAATTTATAGAAGACAGTTGGAAACGTGAAGGGGGTGGAGGTGGTAGAACCCGTATCATTCAGGGTGATATTATTGAGAAAGGAGGAGTAGCATTTTCGGCAGTATATGGTAAAACTCCTGAAAAAATATTACAAGCACTTCAACTGCCTGAAACAGATTTTTATGCTACGGGGGTCTCTATTGTCATGCATCCACTAAGTCCTATGGTACCCATTATCCATATGAATGTGCGTTATTTTGAGATGGACAATGGCACCAATTGGTTTGGTGGAGGAATTGATCTTACTCCTCATTATGTCAACCTGCCGGATGCCCAATATTTTCACCAAGAACTAAAAAACATATGTGATAAACACCATTCCGAATACTATGCAAAGTTTAAAGCCTGGGCTGATGATTATTTTTATGTAAGGCATCGCCAGGAAACGAGAGGAGTAGGAGGAATCTTTTTTGACAGGTTATCTCCTTCTGAGGAAGTGAGTTTGGAGCAGCTTTTTCACTTTGTACAAGATGTAGGCAATACTTTTGCACCTATTTACACAAATTTAATTCATAAAAATAAAGACTTACCTTTTGGAGAGCGTGAAAAAGAGTGGCAATTGGTCAGAAGAGGACGTTATGTAGAGTTTAACCTGGTTTGGGATAAGGGAACCAAATTTGGTCTTGATACCCAGGGACGGACAGAGTCAATTTTAATGAGTCTACCCCCACAGGCGAATTGGAGTTATAATTATCATCCTGAAGAAGGCAGCAAGGAATACGAAACTTTAAAGTATCTAAACAAAGGCATTAATTGGCTAGAGATACTCTGAAGTTTGCTTTAAACATTACATGCGCTCTCCTTATAACGCTTATAGTTTTAATTTAACACCTATTTTTTAGTACTTTGCCTATATATTATTACTAAAATATATAGTGATATGTCGTCAAAATTATATTTATCTTTAATTCTAGCTTTTCTTGTGATATTTGGAGCCAACGCACAAAATGAAGCTACAGAGTATGTAGAGAAGGGACGTAAGCTTTTTGGAGAGGGTATGTACAAAGAGGCACTTATAAGTTTTAATAAAGCGATAGATGCTGACTCACTACGTTATCAGGCTTATTTTTTTAGAGGCAATACAAAAAGAATTTTTGAAGATTACCATGGGGCTATGAAAGACTATAACATGGTAGTAGAAATCAACCCTGAGTATGCAGAAGCATATTATGAAAGAGGAAACATTAAGTTCTCTCTCCAGGATTATTATGGTGCCATTGAAGATTTTAGCGAAGCCATAAAGCTTAATGAAAATCATGTGAACGCCTATTACCAAAGGGGACAAGCACGTCGGGAGTTGGAAGCCTACAAAGATGCTATCAACGACTGCACCAAGATCCTCCAGATCCATCCAAAAAATGTTGACGCATACTTCCTAAGAGGAGTGCTTCGCATAGAACATGGGCTAATGCAGGAAGGTTGCCTTGACCTGAGTAAGGCCGGTGAATTAGGTGATTTGAAAGCTTATGATATGATAAGAAATGTGTGTAACCGACGTGCAATTCAGTAAATAGCCTATCACAAACAGTATTTGTTTTTAAGTTTATTAGCTTCTCTCACATCGTGATGGGAAGCTTTTTTTATGGCTATACATGCTTCTTCAGACTGATGTAACTTATCAGCAACCAGGGCCTGCATCAAATAAGCTTCACCTTCTTTCGTTTGCCCAGTAGATAAGAAGGTGGTAATGTCTTTTGATGCATCTTCATAATTTCCCAACCGATAATTACAATAAGCACGAGTATAATATGCCTCATGAAAACCTGGGTTTAGTACCATGAGGTGATCTATAAGGTTTTTGGCTTCCTGATAATTTCCTAAGTGATATGCTTGTATAGTACCTATCTGAAAATAAAGACTATCATACTCCGGCCAAATTGCTATAGCTTCTTCAAATTGATTGATTGCATTATGATAGTCACCTCCGCCTTTCATGCACATACCTTTAAGATAAAGTAGCTGAACTTTTTCAAGATTGGTAGAAGCTCGCTTCAAACCTATATTTGCATATTCCATAGCCGCAGAATACTGCCCATACTGGTTCATTAGTATGTTTCCGGAAAGTAAACAAGCCTCAATATCTTTACTTCCAAAATCAATAATAGCACGATGCAGGCTATTGAGTGCAGCAAAATATTGATGATCATTATAGTATTCCAACCCTTTGTCGTAATGGTAGGCGGATGAATAATGTGATAAGCCAAAAGGAACAATAAGCACTGACATAGCCGCTACTACTACTAATGAAATTACTGCAGCATATACTTTCCTGGAGTAAGTAATCGGCTCTCTTTTGGGAGGATAATAGTTGCCAGAATAGTAAGCTCGTCTGCGCGCGTAGCGATACCTTCTTTCCTCTTCCTCAAGACTTGCATAAAGGTCATTAAGTCCAAGTAATAATGTAAGATCATAAGCTGCCTTCTTATTTTGATCAGACAATACTTCATAGGCTTCGCTTACCAGCTTAAACATTTCTTCTTTCTCGCTATCATCAGGATTTATATCAGGATGATATTTTTTTGCAAGATTACGATATGCCAATTTTAGATCAGCAGAAGAGACATCATAGTCAACTCCTAACAAATGATAATAATTTTTCACCATAGCTAAATGCTCTAATGTTGAATAATTATCATACACCTTAGCGTCCTACCATTTGATACTTTTTACCCGGTAGTGACTTAATAACACCTTTAAACTCTAAACTCAACAGTATGGAAGCAAGCTTACTTATCGAGAGCTGAGTATGCCAACTTAGGTTATCCATAATCATAGCTTCCGATTGTTTGCTCAATACATCTACAACCTGCTGTTCTTCATCATCTATTGCAACCTGTAAAACAGGTTGATGCATTTCTTTCTTCACACTAGCATCACAATCCCAATTTAACATTTCAATAATATCTGTCACCTGGGTAAGAATATGTGCTTTGTGTTGCTTGATCAGTTTGTTACATCCTTTAGAATAAGGTTGCTGCCAGCTTCCTGGTACCGCAAATACTTCCCTATCATAATCATTTGCCAGATTTGCAGTAATCAGCGCTCCTCCTTTTTCAGCCGCTTCAATGACGATAGTAGCATCAGATAAGGCGGCTATAATTCTGTTTCTTGCCGGAAATTTTCTTGCATCGGGTTTGGTACCCAAAGGATTTTCAGTGAGTAAGCCGCCTTCTTCCTGCATTTGGTATGCTTCTCTACGATGCACAGAAGGATAAATAATATCCATTCCACTACCCATTACACCGACTGTAGGCAGCCCGTACTTCAACGCTGCACGATGAGCACAAATATCAATGCCATAGGCAAGCCCACTGACGATAACAGGCTGAAAAGCTGCTAATTCACTCACTAAAGACTCTACAATCTCTTTTCCGTAAGGTGTAGCCTGCCGTGTTCCCACAATACTCAACACCCTATGATGATTAAGGTTAGCCTCCCCTGTATAATAAAGAAGGATCGGAGCATCGTAAATATGCCTGAGCCGCTCCGGATACTCTTCATCAGTATAGGCCAGAATATTGATCCCTTCCTGCTGGCAACGAAAAACCTCTTCTTCAGCTTTCTCTAATAATTCGCCAGCATTTTTTATTCCTCCGATAATCTTATCTCCAATTCCAGGAATACGCTTTAAATGCCTGATCGGACTGGTAAATACAGCTTCTGCGGACCCACAATAGTTGATCAATTGTTTTGCCAATGCCCCTCCTACAAAAGGCAACATACTTAGCGCAACCTGATTGATTTTAATATCTACTTCAGAAAAACTATTGCTTACCGCACTCATGCTTATTGATTGTCTAGCTTTTGCTTTATTTCTATCAAAAATGCTTTTACCTCTTCTAATGACTCAATCATCTCCATCTTATCTTTGAGGCCTTTATTATTATTTTTTATCATCTGTTTTGCACCTTGCAGCGTATAACCTTTTTCCTTCACCAGATGATATACCATCTTAAGTTTTTCTATATCCTCTTTAGTAAACTGTCGCTTACCATTACGATTCTTCTGAGGCTTAATGATGTCAAACTCTCCTTCCCAAAATCTAATCTGAGATGGTGCTATGTTAAGCTGCTCAGCAACTTCTCCAATGGAAAAGTATTTTTTCTCAATTTCTTTTTCCTTATAGGTCATATGTGTACACTTAGAAGTTGAGTAGCACCTTATTTCTATTCAAAGATGCTAATTTAGTGATATTTTAATAAAAAAAGTAATATTATGAATAAATAAAGTTAAATATTACATCTTCCTTACTTCTATACTCTTATCAAGCAGGTTATCGGGTATTGACTTGCTCGCGTTGGCTCCTAGTTCTTTTAGCTTTTCCACTCTCCTCACCAGATTACCTTTACCGTAACAAAGTTTATTGATAGCTTGTTGATAATGTCCTTGTGCAGATTGCAAACTATTCTCAATCTTACCGAGGTCGTCCACAAAGCCTACAAACTTATCATACAATTTACCACTTTCTACGGCAATCTCTACAACATTTTTTTTCTGATTTTCCTGCTTCCAGATATAGGAGATTGTCCGCAGCGTAGCTAATAGTGTGGAGGTAGAAACCAAAACGATATTTTTGTCCAGGCATTTCTCAAAAACTTTAGCATCCTCACGAAGGGCTGCTGTCAGGGCTGGCTCAAGTGGCACAAACATAATGACATAGTCAGGCTGATTGATCTGGTACAAATGCTGGTAGTTTTTTTCGCTCAGACCTTTCATATGCCGATAGATACTATCCAGATGCTCTTTCAGATAGTGATTCCTTTCCGCCTGATCTTCAGTATTATAATAGTTTTCATAGGCTGTCAGGGAAACTTTAGCATCCAAAATAAGGTGTTTACTCTCAGGAAGATTAATAATATAATCAGGGCGCTGAGAACGTTCTTCCATCTGGTCATTAAAACTACTCTGGCTGGTATAATGGATATTTTTTTCCAATCCTGCCTTTTCCAGAATAAGCTCCAACTGCATTTCGCCCCAGTCTCCCTGTACTTTGTTATCTCCCTTGAGCGCTTTGGTAAGCCGAATCGCGTCCTCACTGATTTGCTGGTTCAGATGCATTAACTGTTCAATTTCTTTCTTTAAAGAAGCTCGCTCACGAATTTCTTCATGGTAGGTCTGCTCCATTTTGCTGCGAAAATCAGTGATTTTTTCTTTAAGAGGATTAAGGATATGACTAAGTTTCTCTTCATTTAGCGCAGTAAACTTCTGGCTTTTTTCCTCTAGCAACTCGTTGGCCAGGTTTTTGAACTCATGCCTAAACTGCTGCTGAAGGTCCTGCACTTCATTTTTCTGATTCAGTAGCTGTTCATGGAGGGATTGGTTCTGTTGCTCTTTTGCTGCCAAAGCTTTAGTCAGTCTTAGCAGCTGTTGCTGACTATCATAAAGCTCTCTTTTGGCATCACTGTACAATTCCTTAGAGATATATTTTCTCTCTATCTCCTGAGGATTGGTAAATGGTCGCTGATACCTGAAACGTGCAGCAATCCACCCTCCCGCAGCACCCAATATTACAGCTACTAATAATAGTAAAGACTCTACAATCATATCCATATCATCTACCTTATTTAAAATAAAAAAGCTATCCTCCATTTACAAAAGAAGGATAGCTTAAAAATATTGATCAGAAATGTTTAGATCTGCATCTCCTGAATAATACTGGAAATCTTTTCTTCCAGTTGCTGCACTTTCTTGTCATAATCTGATTTATTATCCAGTTCTCCTCTAATGCTAAAGTAAAACTTAATTTTAGGCTCAGTACCAGATGGGCGAGCTGAGATTTTGCTACCTCCTTCAGTAAAGAATTGCAATACATTAGACTCTGGAAAATCAATAGGTTTAAGATCTCCACTCACCATATCTTTCTCTTTTCCTTCCTGATAGTCTATAATTTTGACTACTTTCTCACCACCTATAGTCTTGGGAGGATCATTTCTCAGATCAAGCATCATCTGTTGTATTTCTTCTACCCCGCTTTTGCCTTTCTTGGTAAGGGAATGCAGGCGTTCGTGGTACAAACCAAACTTCAGGTAAGTATCCAGAAGGAAATCAAACAGACTCATCCCCTGATCTTTGACATAAGCAGCCATCTCGGCTATCATTACACAAGAAGCCACTGCATCTTTGTCTCTCACTTTATCGCCAAAGAGATAACCATAGCTTTCTTCTCCACCACCTATAAACTCCTCCTGTCCCTCTTTTTCACGTATCAAGGCTGCAATGTATTTGAAACCGGTAAGAGTGTCATAGCAGTTTACTTCAAAATGCTGAGCTATTTTCTCAATCAGGTCAGTAGTTACAATGGTTTTGGCTACAAACTGCTTCCCATCCAGTTTACCTTTTTCCTGCCACATCTTCAGGAGATAGTGGATCAGCATGCTGCCTGTCTGATTACCATTGAGCAACTGAAACTTTCCATGAGGATTTTTAGCGGCTATGCCTACCCGGTCAGCGTCAGGGTCAGTTCCCATCAGGATATCAGCATCTATCTCTGTGGCTTGCTTGAGCGCAATGTCCAACGCTTCAGATTCTTCAGGATTTGGATATACTACTGTAGGGAAGTTTCCATCCGGTTTGGCCTGCTCCTGCACAATATGAACATTCGTAAAACCCAGTTTTTCTAAAGCAGGAGGCACAAGTTTGATCGCAGTACCATGAATAGGCGTAAAGACAATCTTTAGATCCTTCTGGCGTTCAATCGCTTCAGGTGAGAGCGAAAGCCCTTTCAGCATATTCAGGTACTGATCATCAATATCTTTTCCTATGATCTGAATTTTGCTTTCGTCCTTATCAAACTTTACGGCATTGATCCCTTCAATCTTACTTACTTCACGGATCACATTTTTGTCATGAGGAGCTATAAGCTGCCCACCATCATTCCAGTAAGCCTTATATCCATTATATTCTTTAGGGTTATGAGAGGCGGTCAGTACCACTCCACTCTGACAACCCAGGGTACGAATGGCAAATGAAAGCTCTGGTGTAGGTCTTAGGTCATCAAAAAAGTAAACTTTAATGCCATTGGCAGAAAACACATCAGCGGTAACTTGAGCGAAGTAACGGCTATTGTTCCGGCTGTCGTGGGCAATGGCCACACTAATGTCCTTATCAGGGTAGGTTTGTAAAAGATAATTACTCAATCCCTGGGTAGCCATACCTACCGTATATTTGTTGATACGGTTTGACCCTACTCCCATTACTCCTCTTAGTCCTCCGGTACCAAATTCAAGATCCTTGTAAAAGGCATCAATTAGCTCGTCTTCATTACTATTTTGCAACATTTTTTTGATGGTGAGCTTACTCTCTTCATCAATATTGCTATCCAACCATTTTTGGGCTTTTTCTTTAATTTTAATATCCATAATGCAAGTTTTGGATGATTAGCTATATGCAATAATTTAAAAAAATTTAGGTGTGTCACGAGGGACAATGACCTAAATTTACAGGATAATTTTGATTAAAATAGTGTAATAAGGCTTTTTGAAGCGCAGAATACCCCTACCTTCTTCAGATAGGGTATCACGTATTGGTTCCCCTATATTTTTTCCAGAAAAAGAAAACCACAGTTCATCCTATTCCTTTGCAAAAATTGCATAGAAATAGTTTAAAAACTGTCAATTCAGGAAAGTTTGCTTTGAAGTTCTCAGATTAGAAGTAGATAAAAAAATTCATAAGGTACTCAATTGAGCACATCATGCTGTAAAGTATAACGAACTAACTCTGCCGTATTCTTTACGCCTACCTTTCTTAATATATTGGCTCTGTGATTTTCTACGGTACGTACACTGATGTCCAATTTTTCTGCAATAATTGCATTGCTGACACCATCAATTACCTGAGCAAGAATTTCTTTCTCACGTTTGGTAAGCGAGCGGCTGGATTCACCAATGCCATAGCGGCGGATATTCTTATTGATAAAAGCTTTGATAATGAGATCTGAGATTTTTTTATCGTAACAGATATCCCCTTCGTGAATCGTTTTGATCGCTCCAATCAATGCATTCACCGATACATCTTTGGGAAGATATCCATCGGCACCATGTTCTACTGCCTGCAATGCATAATGTTCTTCAATATACATACTGAGAAACAGGAACTGAACATTATCAAACTTCTTCTTTATTACCTTCAGCAACTCAAACCCATCCTCTTTGGGCAAAGAAATATCGGAAATTACCATACCAATATCATTCTGCCTTTCCAATACCTCTAATGCTTCAGTGACGTTTGACGCTTCTTCGGCTATATTGATAAAATCACAATTTTGTAACATTAACTTTATACCATCACGAATAATCTGATGGTCATCCACTAAAAGGATATTAATCTGATGCATTTATAAACTTTAATGTTTGAAACTTTATAACTTCTACTCACACAATTCTCTCTGACAAAACAAGTATACTTTTGGAAGCCGATATAATAATTTCATTCCGCGAGCTACTTCTGCACACTTCTACAAGGTTACTAAAATCTATATAATCTTGGAAAGATACACACAAACTATACGATTATTCTACTAGGAGTGCAAAAAAATAGATTATCATACTCATAATACTGTTAAGTATTTACCTACAAGTCAAATATCTTCTGTGTTTCTGCTGATTAGCATGTCAAAGAGATGTTGTCCTTATAGGATTTCTGATTGTTATATGAAGGCAATATAAAGCATTTCATCCAGCAAAAAATTTTGTGGGGATCTGCTTGATAAAAAAATCCACCTAAAATTCATACTATTTTATATCTTCTTTTGTTTAATTTATCAAAACAAAATTTTAACGAAATACTTAATCTATTTATTGCTCATCTTTGCTTGAGCTTATAAAACATTTTAGTTACTTGTTTTGCAAGTTCCGATTAGTCTTATGAATTTTGCATATTCTGATTCAAATCGTAACAAACACTGATTAATAAAATTATTTTTTATGGATATTGAAGCGCTTGACCAAGTACTGGTAAAAATTGTTGAAAAGAAAAACATCCTGAGTCAGCTTAACTATAATGACAAAAACTATGATGAGGTGGAAGAGGAACTTCATGATCTGGAAGATGACTTTGTAGAGCAGTATGGTGAGTATTTGGAAGATATCCTGGCTGATGTACACGATGAGCTGTGTCCTGATAATGATGTTTTACTACCTATCGCATATCTGGCTAATAAGTATGTAAAAAAAGAGGATAACGGACAGGTAACTTATCATGCAGCTGATGGAGGTGTACTAGTAGATGTAGATGAATATCCAGACAAGCTCACCCGTCTGGTATTGGTACCCAAACCTACCCGCCTGATGTTGCAAATAGGCAGCCAGCAGGAAGAACAAGTTTGGATAGCTAAGTAAAACTCGGAGCCTGTAGCATTGCAGGCTTTTTTTCTGCCCTCCATATTGCTTTTTTAACAGCAATTATCCTCATAACAGAACTTATTGATTCCATTTGTCATTTTATTCCTGCGTATATTGCACGCTTATGCAATATTCTATCTAAGGATCAATAATTCAATACTATGAGATATATTTCAACAACTCTGATATTCCTGCTGAGCTTAGGTACAGTCTGGGCACAGGAAGGACAAGAGCATAAGGGAAAGTTTGAGCAGCTAGGCACGACCCTTCCTACCCCGAATGAATACCGTACTGCCTCAGGTGCTCCCGGTTATAAGTACTGGCAACAGCAGGCCGACTACGATATACAAGTTGAGCTTAACGATGAAAACCAATCAGTAAGCGGATCGGAAAAAATCACTTATTACAATAACTCACCCGAACCTCTTACTTATCTCTGGCTACAGCTTGACCAGAATATGAGAGCTCAGGACTCCAATACTCCCATTACTGAGCAGAGCAGTGTGAGGGATTCTTTACCTGCCCGTATTTTCCAGAAGTACGTGATGTATGATAATGACTTTGAGGGTGGCTTTGACATTAAATCCGTAACGGATGATAATGGAAAGCCGCTGGAGCACATCATCAACAAAACGATGATGAAGGTTAATCTGCCACAAACGCTTAATCCGGGAGAAAACTTCAGCTTTCATGTAGACTGGTCGTACAATATTAACGACCGTATGATGGACGGAGGCCGTTCCGGCTATGAGTACTTCCCGGAAGACGACAACTACCTTTATACTATCGCGCAGTTTTATCCGCGCATGGTAAGGTATGATGATGTGAACGGATGGCAGAACAAGCAGTTTCTGGGCAATGGAGAGTTTACTCTTTCTTTCGGTGATTTTCAGGTGGCCATTACTGTACCTGAAGACCATATCGTAGCCGCTACCGGTGAGCTACAGAACGCGAAAAGTGTACTTACCTCTGAGCAGAGCAAAAGACTGGCGCAGGCCAAAAATGAATATGAAAAGCCGGTGATGGTCGTAACGGAAGAGGAAGCCAGAGAAAACGAAAAAACTAAAGCTACTGGCAAGAAAACCTGGATATTCAAGGCCGATAGAGTACGTGATTTTGCTTTTGCCTCTTCCCGTAAGTTTATCTGGGACGCGATGGCCGTAAAGATCAATGATAAGGAGCCTATGGCTATGTCCTACTATCCTAAAGAAGGTAATCCACTTTGGGAGAAAGAATCCACTCTGGCGGTAAAAAATACACTGGTTGGCTACTCTAACCGTACATTTGATTATCCTTATCCGGTAGCCATTTCGGTACATGCGGCTTCTATCGGTATGGAATATCCCATGATCTGCTTTAACTATGGTCGCCCTAACCCTGATGGCTCTTACTCTGATAGTAAAAAATGGGGCATGATTGGCGTGATCATCCATGAGGTTGGTCATAACTTCTTCCCTATGATTGTAAACTCTGACGAACGTCAGTGGACCTGGATGGACGAAGGCTTGAATACCTTTCTGGAAAATCTGACCAGCGAAGAGTTTTATCCTGATATGCCACTCAAATTTGGTACACCGCAGACTATTACCACTTACATGGGAGGAGATAAAAATCTCATTCGCCCTATCATGACCAATTCCGAGCAGATTATGCAGTTTGGATACAATGCCTATGGTAAGCCTTCGGCTGCACTGTACACATTGCGAAATACCATCATGGGACCGGAGCTTTTTGATGCCGCTTTTAAAGAATACGCTCAGCGTTGGAAATTCAAAAGCCCTACTCCGGCTGACTTTTTCCGCACTATGGAAGATGCCTCTGCCGTAGATCTGGACTGGTTCTGGAAAGGCTGGTTCTACACCACCGACCATGTAGATCTTACTGTGGACGATGTGAAGTGGTACAAGCTTCAACCGGAAGAAGTAAGTGTGGAGAAAAATGTTACTGCTCAGGAAGGCGATATTAACGAAGCGGAAGCTTCGGCAGAAGATACGAAGGAGATGCCGGAAACTTATGAGCCGCTTACCGTTACTAATACCGACGAACGTTTCTACGGTGAGTTTATGAATCGTCAGAATGATGACGCCATTCGTAAGCAATACGAGGGCAAAAATATTTATGAAGTCACTTTCAAAAATGAAGGGGGGCTGGTAATGCCGCTCATTGTGCAGTTTAACTATGCTGATGGCACTTCAGAAACGCGTAAAATCCCGGCTGAGATCTGGCGTAAAAATGAAAATTCAGCCAGTAAAGTGTTCGCTCTGGATAAAGAGCTGGCTTCTATCACCCTAGATCCTGATCAGGAAACTGCCGATACTGACCTAAGCGACAATGTTTTCCCCAGAGCAGAAGACAAGTCTAAGTTTGATAAGTTTAAAGATAAAAATTCTAGAGAGTAATAGTTCTTGATGTTATGGTGTTATGGTGGGTCAAGTACTTTTAAACCATAACACTATCGCACCATAACACCATTATCAATAACCCAACTTCTCTTTCACCTTTCCTAAAACCTCACGGGCAATCTCTCTGGCTTTAGCCTCTCCTTTTTCAAGTTTGCCATGCAGTTCCGGCAGGTTTTCCATATAGTAGTTGAAAGCCTTACGTTCTTCTGCATATTTTTCAAGAATCAGTTCGTACAATTCCTGCTTGGCGTGGCCGTAGCCATAGTTTCCACCTTCATATTTTTTACGCATATCAGCAATTTGCTCCTCAGTAGCCAGCAGGCTGTATAGCGCAAATACTGTATCGCCATCCGGATTCTTAGGCTCTTCCAAAGGGGTACTGTCCGTCACGATAGACATCACCTGCTTACGCAGTTTTTTATCCGGAAGAAATATATCCAGAGTATTGCCATAAGATTTACTCATCTTCTGTCCATCTGTACCGGGGATTATCATGCGGCTTTCGTCAATTTTGGCTTCAGGAAGCACAAATGTATCGCCATACTGACTATTAAAAGTATTGGCAATATCACGAGCCATCTCCAGATGCTGCTGCTGATCTTTACCTACCGGCACATAATCCGCATCATACATGATAATATCCGAAGTCATCAACACCGGATAGGTGAACAGACCTGCATTCACATCCGCCAGCCTGTCGGATTTATCTTTGAAAGAATGCGCATTGGCCAGCATCGGATAAGGCGTAAAACAGTTGAGATACCAGGTCATTTCACAAACCTCAGAAATACGCGACTGTCTGTAGAAAATGTTTTTATCCGTATCAAAGCCAAAGGCCAACCAGGCCGCGGCTACGGCATCTGTATTATGCTTCCTGGTCTCTGCATCCTTTATAGTGGTCAGTGAGTGAAGATCAGCAATAAAAAATAGCGACTCATTATTCTCCTGATTAGAAAGGGTAATGGCCGGAACGATAGCTCCCAGAATGTTACCCAAGTGTGGCCGACCCGTACTTTGTATACCCGTTAGTATTCTTGACATCTTTTTCTCCAGTTTTTTTGACAAAGTAAATGAAAATATCACTTCAAGGGCAAAATAAAGTGAGAAGACGAACTTTTATTAACAAATTCATTTTAAGTTGATATGGCATTGAAGTGGGTAAGATAAAAAGCTGAATTCCCTACGGAAATGACATGTATAGCACAAAAATTGTTCGTCTACCTGAAAAACTTATTCAGCCCAAAACATAAGCTAAAATGTCCCTCATGAAAAGAAAGTTGTCGTTTATCGCTTGTTTGATTTTTCTGTCAGCCTTTGTCTGGGCACAGGATCAAAAGCCTTCTATACAGTTTGAAAGCAATAGCCATGATTTTGGCGCTATACAGGAAGAAGGCGGACCGGTATCCCACGAATTTACATTTACCAATACGGGAAACTCACCGCTTATCATTAGTAATGTACGCCCCTCTTGCGGATGCACTACCCCTACTTGGTCTAAAGACCCGATTCCTCCCGGCGAGAGCGGGACTATTGTGGCGCAGTATAATCCTATGAACCGCCCTGGAACATTCAGAAAGTCAATTACGGTCACTTCTAATGCCGAAACAAGTAATGCGGTATTGTATATCCAGGGTATTGTGCAGCCTAAGCCCAAAACTCCTGAGGATGATTTTCCTACTCAGCTTGGTAAGCTAAGAGTAAAGTACCGTTCGCTCAACATGGGAAAGGTCCTCACTAAGGAGCCGGTTACCAAATCATTTGAAGTATTCAATGACAGTGAAGAGAGTGTTATCTTCAGTGCAAACGCTGTTACGCCTGACTATATCACCATAGAAGTAGAGCCTAAAGAATTGCTCCCCAATCAGAAGGGAAACATCAACTTGACGTATGATGCACAGGCGCGTAAAAGCCTGGGGTTCGCTTCTGACCGTATTCGTATTTTTACCAATGAAGCTGAAGACAGCGTGAAGGAATTTACTGTAATGGCTACCATAGAGGAGTACTTTCCTCCTATGACTGAGGAAGAGCTGAAGCAGGCTCCCAGACTCACTTTAGAAAAAACCAGCTATGACTTTGGCAGCATAAAAGAAGGAGAATTAGTAAGAGCAAACTTCACATTTACCAATACCGGAAAAAGTCCTTTGAATATTCGTGAAACCAAAGCCAATTGCGGCTGCACAGTTTCTGCGCCGGAGAAGGATACGCTGGCACCGGGCGAGAGCAGTAAAATATCTGTTACTTTCAACTCTAACGGACGTAGAGGAAGACAGCAGAAAATGGTTACTATCTTCTCCAATGACCCTAAGGCTCCTACTCAGCAAATCACCATCAACGGCAGAGTACTTACTGCTGACTCCGATAGCGAATAATAAGCATTAAAAATAAAACAGCGGGCAAAAAAGAAAGGCTATCCGGTTGGGATAGCCTTTTTGCTTTATAAACGATTTACTGTTAGCTGTCGGTATTATCACCGGCTGAGTTTTCCTCAGATGAAGGCGTACTTGCCTGAGGCTCACTACCTTTGGTAGCCGTAATATCAAAGCCTACATTTACAGTATTGTAGATAAATTTATCCTGAGCTACACGTACCGGATCTCCCTCATCATTGTACGACACTTTCCAGTTGGTACGGTCAATGTTAAATTTAGCTTCAGCAGTTATCTCATTATCTGTTACATTGATACGAGCGGGAAATGTGATGCTAAGCGTAGTATCACGCATGGTAAGGTTACCTGTAACCATATGCGTAGGATTTTCCAGTTTGTACTCACTTATTTCTTCTTCATTCACTTTTACTGCCATGTTTTCATTCTCTTCAGTTGAAGCAGTATTTGCATTGTAGGAGTTGACCTCAGTAATCACAAACTCAGCAGTAGGATATTGCTCTACATGAAAGAAATCTTCAGACTTCAGATGGCCAGTAAGCTTATCACGATCTTCACCTTCCAAGTCCTGCACGTCAATATCATTAAGGTCTACAGTAAAATTGCCGCCTACAACTTCGTTATTTTCTACTGCCAGAGAACCATCCTCTATACCGATAGTACCATAGTGTTGCCCGGTAGGCTTAAATCCATTCCACATTAACTCACTTTGTGTAAGGTCCAGGGCATAGCTGCTGGCACTGGCGCTCACTTCTTCAACTTCTTGTGCCTCTGAAACTTCTGCTTCATCACTTTGTGGCTTTTGTGCACAACTTACCACTAAAAAAGATGCTACAATAGCTAAAGAGAAATACTTCAATGTCTTCATAAATTAGCTTGTTTAATAAAAATTGTTTGTTTTAAACAAGTCATATTAACTGTTGCTACATCAAAATGTTTCATAGTAAATGAGACTTTACACAAAATTAATGTGCCATAAGTATTTAAATTCCATTTTGATTATTCTGTAAATTTTCCCATTCATCTGTGCGAAAAGGAGAAGCAGGCAGGAAAGCTTCATTATACAAATTCGTTTTTGGATTATTCGCCCACCCATAGCGAACTGCTTCGGGCTCTGCCACCTGTGGGCTTTTAACAGAAACTTCAGTTTTACTAATAATTTTAGCATTAGCTGGGTAAAACTGCTGATCCGCTCCGGCAATAGTAAAGCCTTTTAACTTTTCTCCGGGAACCACCATTAGTCCGTCAGCTACTTCAGAAAATGTAAGAATGGCAGAATCGCCTTCTACCCGCATAGATTCATACATAGGTCCGCTCCATGCGTTTTCCTGTCCGTAAGCAACCTTAAGAGCAGCTAAAGCCAATCGTTTCCCGACATCCTGCTTATTTCGGGGGTGAATGTCGGTGGAATCACCAATGTCAATGGTTACGGCCATACCCGTATTATCCAGATCTAAAGCCATGAGCTGTGCTTCTCTGAGTTCTGCCCAGCTTTCATCTCCCGGTCCTCCGGTGATAAAATTGGCCAGCTGTACAAAAAGAAATGGAAACTTGCCAATGTTCCACTGATTGCGCCAATCTTCTATCATAAGGGGGAATAATGTCTGGTACTGCTTGGCACGGTAAGCATTACTTTCTCCCTGGTACCAGATTGCACCTTTGAGTGGATAGGGAATCAGGGGATTGATCATAGCATTATAGAGGATAGCCGGTTCACTGGGAAACATATCTACTTCCGGAAGAGACTCGGTGGCATTATACTTCCAGAGCCCATCCAATGAAATACCCGTTTGTTCACCACTCAGCTCCATATACATTTCACTGACAGGACCGAGGAGGCCGCCATTTCCCGCGTTATCCTGTACTCTTACCGTGATCGTATTTTCTCCGGTTTTTACCGCTGAGGCGGGCACCTCATAAGTACGGATATTACCATAACCATAGGTCTGTCCTACTTTCTGGTCATTAAACCAGGTGATATCAGCATCATCAATTCTGCCTAAGTGCAAAGTCATTGCCTTACCGGCGTATCTTTCAGGGATGTCAATGGTTTTCTGAAACCACACAAAGCCATCATAGGTAGCCAGAGCAGTATCAGCTTCTTCCCATGAAGTGGGTAGTTGCATGGTAGACCATTCCTCAGTATCAAGCTCAGGAGAAAAATTTTCCTGCTGGGCCTGAGCATTAGCCTCAGACAATATACGGTCCCGCTCCTTTCTTTTTTCTACATCAGAGTTTGCAGGGTTAGTTTGTAGTTGCTGCTCAATTTTCTGAAGTTCTTCTTCAAATGCCTGCATATCACTCACTGCCTCTTCACTGGTCCAGGCTTCCGCAGGCGTGCCGCCCCAACTGGAATTGATAAGACCGATGGGCACATCCAGTTCCTGATGGATCTCACGACCGAAAAAATATGCTACTGCTGAAAAGCTTCCGATAGTTTCAGATGAGGTTTGTGACCAAGTACCTTGTGCCAAGTCTTCTAATGGCTCATAGCTGGTATTACGCTCTACGGTAAACAGCCTGATCTCAGGATAATTGGCATTGGCAATTTCCTCCTCAAAATTATCTACCTGAGCACTAAGTGGCCATTCCATGTTTGACTGTCCTGAAGCCAGCCAGACATCTCCTATCATAATGTCATTCAAAAGAACAGTAGTATCTCCTCCGGTGATCTGTAATTCATAAGGACCGCCAGCTTCCATTGCGTTAAGTTCTACCATCCACTTACCCTCAGCATCAGCTTCTGCTTTCTGACTCTGCTCACCCAGGCTAACTTCCAATGTACCACCCGGATCAGCAGTACCCCATATTTTTAGTGGAGCTTCCCTTTGAAGAACAGCATGCTCTGTAAAGAGCTGATGCAGCTCAATACCAGTGGCATCCGGACTTTCACAGGACGAAAGCCCCACAATTGCGATAGAAAAAATGAAGATAAATCTAAGCAGGTAATTTTTGTTGTTTATCATAAGTTTTGGATTCAGTAAGCGAGGTGACTATATTATAAAAACTCATAAGATTTTAAAAGTTCTCATCAAGTCTACATCGCATGAGTTATCAAAACATACAGGATTTCTTCTATTCTCCCAAAGATAATTGTCGGTGCTTCTGGCAAAAATGGATACCTGAAGAACAGATAAAACGTACGATTGTCTTTCAGCATGGACTGGGAGAGCATAGTGGCCGTTATGCAAATCTGCTCAATTATTTTGAGGGAAGTGGAACTGCTTTTTATGCCATGGATGCCCGCGGACATGGCAGAAGTGAAGGCAAGCGAGGACATGTAAATGCTTTGACAGACTTTGCACATGATTTACATGAGTTGGTAAAACAGGTGATTGAGGAGCAGAATATTAAGCAGGTGATGCTGATGGGGCATTCTTTGGGAGGAGTCATTGCGGCCCTTTATGCGTTGAACTATCAGAAAGATCTAAGCGCGCTCATTCTGAGTTCGCCTGGTATAGAACCTTATTGGAATGCTTACCTGAAAGTAGCAAGACTTGCTGCCAAAGGTTTGGTCCCTCTGCTACCTTCGCTCACATTGAGTTCTAACATCAATGCAAAGTATCTCTCCCATGACCAGGAAGTCATTGCTCACTATAAAGCTGATCCTCTGGTACATGGTCTTGGCTCAGTAAGGCTGGGCTATGAGATGTTTAACGTACACAAAACTTTATATGCGAAAGCTGGTCAATTGTACATTCCTCTCTACATTATGCATGGTACCGGCGATAGAATCACTACTTCCGAAGGTTCACAAAGGTTTTATGAACTAGCACGCAGTACTGACAAAACACTGAAGCTGTATGACGGACTGTATCACGAAATGATCAATGAAATTCCGGTCGCCAGAGCTGATGTACTGAGGGATCTCAGAGAATGGGTTGAACAAAGATTTCCCTAACTTGAAGCAAGTTAGACCTACTCAAGGTTTAGCAAAAGCCAGCGTACATTATTGGCAGCAAATCATATTATTTCCACTTAACCTCCAAATTGCCCGACAAAACTTTTTTAACCTCTAATAAAGCTCAAATCCTTTAGTCACTTCTCATCAATATTTTGAATACATGAACATTGGTTTAGGTATCAGGTTATGGCTTGAGAAAGGATTTTTTTATCAAACAAAGAAGCACAATGAGTGACGTGAAATATTTTTTTGGTGCCCTATGTATCTTTTTATGTATAGGCACCTCTGCAAATGCTCAGAAGAGCACAGTAGTGACCGATGCCGGAGCATTGGAGGTGAAAAAGGTGGTAGAAGGACTTACCCACCCCTGGGGCATGGCATTTTTGCCCGATGGAAGGCTTTTAGTTACTGAGCGCTCCGGAGCCTTGCGGATTTTCAACAATGATTCCACACTTTCTGAGCCTGTTGGAGGTACACCCGAGGTGTTTAATGTAGGCCAGGGAGGCTTACTGGATGTAGCGCTTGACCCAGACTTTGAAAACAATCAATATATCTACCTTTCGTTTGCAGAGCCGGGAACTGACAGCACTGCTTCTACCGCACTGGGCCGTGGTAAATTTGAAAACGGTAAGATCAATGATTTTACAGTGATTTTTAGTCAGGAACCTAAAGTAAAAGGTCCTAACCACTTCGGAGGCAGAATCGTTTTTGCTGAAGAAGGAACTCTATTCCTGACATTGGGAGAAAGGTTTAAATTTGACCCTGCCCAAAATCTCTCCAACCATCTTGGAAGCATTGTACGCATCAATACGGATGGCAGCATTCCTGAAGACAATCCTTTTGTAGACCAGCAGGATGCAGAAGATGAAATCTGGTCGTATGGACATCGCAATATTGAAAGTGCTACCATTGATCCCAATACAGGACAGCTGTGGGTCGCTGAAATGGGACCTATGGGAGGTGATGAGCTTAACCAGCCCGAAGCATCCCGTAATTATGGCTGGCCGGTGGTAAGCTGGGGAGATAATTATGATGGTACGGACATTCCTGACCCTACTACTCGCCCTGAATTTGCCAATGCATTGATACACTGGACACCTACCATTTCTCCTTCAGGTATGGAATACTACACCGGAGAGGCGTTTACCGAGTGGCAAGGTAGCCTGCTGATTGGTGGATTAACCAGCGGTGGCCTGGTACGCGTGGAAATACAGGAGGACAGCGCCTCTGAAGTAGAACGAATTCCTTTGGGAGGTCGCATCCGTGATGTAGAGCAGGCGGCTGATGGTACGCTCTATGTACTTACCGATGAAGAAGAAGGAAATATCTGGCATATCAGCCCTTTGGAAGAGTAAAAAAACTCTAAATGATTCAAGAATACATCAGCGTATTTAATCTTCTTTTTCGGCAAAGAGATTAAACATGGGCTGTAATCATACTGAAGCCTTCATCTTTTGTGAGATGAAGGCTTCAAATATTTTTAATCGGCTGTAAGCATTTACAGCACGTTTATTTTCAGAGAGATTAACCAATTGGTTAATTTTTTTGATCTAAAATACTTCTTTCGCTACTCTTTTGACCAGTTCCGAGCGGCTCATGGTATAAAAGTGAAGTACTGGTGCACCAAAATCAATCAGTTCTTTGCACTGCTGCACGCACCATTCTACACCTACTTCTTTTACTTCTTTATTGTCCTTACACTTCTCTACCTCGCGAGCCAGTTCCTCAGGAATATCCAGATGGAAAAACTGGGGGAGCAAAGTAAGGTGCTTCAGCGTAGCCATGGGTTTCAGGCCGGGGATGATGGGAACATTGATATCGTGTTCGCGGCAGCTTTTAACAAAATCAAAGTACGCCTGATTATTGAAAAACATCTGGGTCACGATAAACTCGGCACCATTGTCTACCTTCGTTTTGAGGTGTTGAAAGTCCGTATCCAGATTAGGAGATTCAAAATGTTTTTCAGGGTAACCTGCTGCCCCAATGCAGAAGTTGGTAGGAGTTGCTTCCTCCAGTTCAGCATTGAGGTACGTCCCATCATTCATATCTCTCACCTGCTTGATCAGCTCACTGGCATAGCAATGTCCATCGGGATGTGCTTTAAATCCAGGCTCAGACTTAATAGGATCACCTCTCAGGGCAAGAATATTTTCTATTCCCAGGAAGTCCAACTCAATCAACATGTTTTCGGTATCCTCTTTGGAGAAACCTCCGCAGATCAGGTGAGGAACAGTATCTATATTATAGCGATTTTGAATTGCAGCACAAATACCCACCGTACCAGGTCGCTTGCGGGTAGTAAGCTTCTTAAAGCTTCCATCTGACTGCTCTTTATAGATATACTCTTCCCTATGATAAGTTACATCAATAAAAGAGGGTTCAAACTCCAACAAAGTTTCTACATGATTGAAAAGCGTGTTAATATCCTCTCCTTTCTTGGGAGGAAGAATTTCAATGGTAAAGAGTGTGCGATTCGCTTTTTGTATATGTTCAATTACTTTCATGATGATGCGAAATTACAAAAACTCTTATGAGACCACAGCATATTAGCCACTCATTTTACATTTTATGAGAATGTCACTAGCTGAACGATTATAGCTTCTACCAGCTTTATGCTAGCGTACATAAACTAATTTCTTTTTTACTTTTGTGCCATAGACGAATATTTTTATATGAGAAAATTAGCCGCCATTGATATAGGGTCAAATGCCATCCGCCTTCAGGTAAGTAGTGTCATCCGTTACGAAGAAAAAACTACTTTTAAAAAGCTGGAATATGTTCGTTTTCCGCTTCGCCTGGGCCAGGATGTGTTTGAAGTTACTGAAGACAACCCTTCGCACCGCATAGGCGCCGAACGCGCAGCTAAGTTCTTAAAGCTGATGAAAGCATTTAAATTACTCATAGACCTTTACGAGGTGGATGACTATATGGGCTGCGCTACCTCTGCCATGCGCGAGGCCGAAAATGGCCCTGAACTCATTGAACAGGTACGTCAGGAGTATGGACTTGAGCTACAGATTATTGATGGGGATGCCGAAGCAGAAATTTTGAATATCGCTCTGATGAGCCACCTGGAGGAAAATAAGACTTATCTGCACATAGACGTAGGGGGAGGCAGTACCGAGCTGAATCTCTATGTGAACAAAGAAAAGGTGATGGCTCATTCTTTTCCTATTGGTTCCGTAAGAAGGCTTAATACCCGCAAGTCATTAGCACAGGTATGGAATGAGATGGAGCAGTGGATCAAAACGAATGTCAAAAAAGATTTTGGCAAGGTCACCGCCATTGGTACGGGAGGCAACATCAACAAAACATTTGACCTATCAGGTACAAGGAGCGGCAAGATACTCTCTCTCAGCAAAATCATCAGCACGAGAGATTTCTTAGCGAGTCATACGCTGGAAGAACGCATCAACAAACTACAGCTCAACCCTGACCGTGCTGATGTAATTATACCAGCTTCTGACATTTATATTGCTGCGATGCAATGGGCCAGAGCAACCCAGATACTGGTACCTAAACTGGGACTTAAAGACGGCGTAATGCAAATGCTCTATGAGAAGCACCAAATCAAAGCGAGTTGATCTGCTGCCTCTCAACGCTTACATTCTCAACCAGGTCGTGCACTTAAAGTAAGGATGTTTTTTTTGCTAAAATGGCAAGATTGTAATCTACTAGAAAATATTTGATGGCTAAGTAGTGATTTTCCCATTTCTTGGAGAAGGATAATGCTTTTCTAACCAGCCGACTGCAACGTTGGCGGATGGTATTGTTGATCCGTTCAATTTTAGTATTCTGACCTTTTCCTTCCTGCTGTAGTTGTCCCTTCTTAAATACGGTACCATAGGAAGGGAAGTCATCGGTAAAGACCAATGAATTGTTTAATAACCTGCCTGGAATGCTCAATAGTAGCCCCAAAGCACCTTGCTCATCACGGCTACCAATATGATAGCCTACCACTAGCCGAGTATTTCGTTCAATGGCTATCCAAATCCATTCTGGACAATCTTTCGCCCCTACAAAGCTCCACATTTCGTTCCGGCGGGGACCGCTGCTTCCAGGCAGTAAAGATCAATGAGGGCATCATCAAGCCTACCAATAGGTAGTTCTTTCGGCAAACTATCCCACAGTACCCTCATTCGTTTATCAATCCAGGTCAAGCTTTGGCCTAATACTCTGCTAATACCGCGCAAAGAAAGCCGTTCTAGTAGCAAGAGAGGAAGAACTTCTTCTTTAAAGCTTTGATAGGGTGCATCTTTCCGTTCCACAAATTGTCTTTTACAGATTTTACACTTATGATTTTGCTTACCATAGTAGGTTTTGCCGTTCTTGACTGTATATTCACTTTGGCAATGTGGGCAAGGGTGAGTTTGTTTGAGCGGACGTCGCACGGTCGCATCCTACAAACTTCCCTCACATTGCTATTCTTTCAAAATCCTCATCCTTACTTAAAGAACACTACCCTCAACCAAGCTTTCTTTGATACTACAAATTAAATGCGCTTCATTAAAATAGCTTTACCTTATCCAACTCATCACGCGTAACTCTATAGAACTCCCGGTGAATATTAAAAGCAGCCTCTTTACCTCTTTCCCTGATCACATATTCCCCACTTTCCTGCATGATATAGGTATTTACATTATCTTTCAGATTATAAGCCAGAATATTGATGGCCTGCCTTTTGACAATTGGATCCACAAACAGAAAGAGAGACTCTAATCGCCTGTCAAAACTACGTACCATCACGTCAGCACTTCCACCGTAGACCTTGGGGTCATTGTTATTATGAAAATAATAAATACGCGAGTGTTCCAGATAATCTCCCACTATGGAGCGTACTGTTATGTTTTCACTCAGGCCGGTACGTCCGGGACGCAGACAGCATATTCCTCGCACAATCAGTTTGATCGTTACGCCAGCCTGTGAAGCTTTGTAAAGCTCTTCAATGGTCTCTCTGTCTTCCAGTGAATTTATTTTGATTACAATACCACTGGGCAGGCCATTTCTGGCATTTTCGGCTTCAGCCCTGATCAGCTCTATCAGCTGCTGCCGCATATCTTTGGGGGCAGTAAGCAGGTATTGATAATTTGTGGGTAAGGAGTGCCCGGTAATTACATTAAAAAATTCTGACACATCATGGGCGTACACTTCATTGGTACTCAGCAAGCCCAAATCAGTGTACAGTTTAGCAGTTTTCTCATTATAATTTCCGCTGGACATATGCACATAACGGGTAACACTTTTTCCATCTCGCCTAACAATCAGCAACAGCTTGGTATGGGTTTTAAAATTACTGATACCATAGATGACAAAGCAGCCAGCTTTATGCAGTTTCTGCGCTTCGCGCATATTATTTTCCTCATCAAAGCGGGCCTTCACTTCAAACAGTACCGACACATGTTTACCACTTTCCGCAGCTTTGAGCAATGCGGTGGTTATACGCGAATCTTTGGCCAGGCGATAAATGGTAAGTTTAATGGCCAGCACATTCGAGTCTTCAGCCGACTGTTCAATGAGTTCCAAAAGCGGCTCAATGTCATTATAGGGATGATGTAGCAGAATATCTCTATCCTTTAATACTTCAAAGATATCTTCAGAGCCGGTTTCAGGATAGGTGAGTGGGGGTACCGGAAGATGCGGCTTAGGTAACTTATTTTTGAACTCACTATTACTGATTACTTCAAAAAGTGCCGTGTAGTCAATAATTCCCCCACTGGGCACTTCAAAAATATTGTCTTTGTCTATGTTCCAGCGATTGACCAGCAGCCGCATCATCCAATGGCTGTAACCTTCTTCTACCTCTACTCTTACTACGCGGCCGGTCTTTCTTGTTTTTAGCTTTCGTCTTACTTCCTCAATAAAATTTGCTTCTATATCATCACTTTCATCTAAGGTAAAATCACCATTTCGGGTGATACGAAACAGGCTTACAGAAAGCATTTCAATATTACGGAACAGCAAGTCTATATGCTCCCGGATAGCCTCTTCAATGGGTACAAACAAGAACTCATCTCCCCGGTCAATCTCATAAAAACGAGGAAGGTTCTGAGGAATCTGTACAAAAGAAAGCTTCTTCTGGTCTTTTTTTTCCTGTGGGTTACGTGTCACTACTCCGTAGATGAGTATTTTATTCATCAGGGTAGGGAAAGCATGGTAGCTGTCGTATACCATCGGAGTGAGCATGGGGTAGATCGTACGATTAAAATAATCTGAGATCTTCTTTTTCTCATTCGCCTCAAGCTCCTTGATATTTTTGACGATACGGAAATGTTGTTTCTTAAATTCCGGAACCAGTTTACCAGTATAATAATCGTTCTGCTCTTTGACGAACTGATGTACTTCTTTCAAGAGCTTTTTACGGAAAGGTTTTTCTCTCAGGCCTGAGTAGTCTATCCTCTCTTTGCCGTAATCCAGATAATTGTACAAACTACCCAGCCTAATCATAAAAAACTCGTCAAGGTTAGAGGAAGTGATGGCCATGAACTTGAGCTTCTCAAAAATGTTGCGATTGGATTTTTTGGCCTGTTCCAGCACTCGGTAGTTAAATTGCATCCAGCTCAGGTCACGGCTTATATAGTTGCTTGTGGCTATTGAAGATTGTACTCTGTCTTTGGCTAACATCCAGTGTATAAAGGTTATAAAGCTTTGCTTAAGAAAATTCAACTTACTTATTCTAATGATGAAATACGAAAAAATGTTCTACTCGTTCATCCTGATTTATTTCTAAGATCATGTTTAAAAATTCTATTTGGTATTTACGCCAGTCGGTTGATGATAATTTGACAGTTTTGCCAAAGTAGCCA
>NZ_JBBPHP010000050.1:0-43899 GCF_038039535.1 Catalinimonas locisalis
GGATTTTCGCTTGTGTTAGAGATAACCGGAAATATGAAAAAAACTATATACCGGTGCTTGCTTAATCCATAGAAATCCTTTCCCATCCAAAGAAAACTCATCATCTTCCTCAGAATCACAACTTACAATCAGGAAAGGCACGATTATTTAATAAGTTAGAAAAGTGCGTTCTAAAGCTTTCATAAAAACAAAAGATTTATTTAAAAATGATCAATGAGATGAGGGCTAACCTGAAGAGCTAACATATTGAGTTTGTAAAATCATTATGGATAAAACATACCATTTTAAGATTACTTCTTTTCTTACTTTGTTAATTCATTAACCATTACGCCTGCTCCTGAACCAGCCAAAGTAAAAACCTAAACTTCCGACCGTACTTGTTAAATCACGTTGATTTAAATAAGGAGTATCCAATCCTGAGACAAAACGATAACCCAAACCCAGATTTATCTTCATCCAAGGAGCTACATTAAGCTCCATTTCAACCTGAGGAGTCAAAACAAATAGGGCATCTTCATCAATCTTGTTTTCTTCTTCAAAAATATACTCATGCCGGTGCCTTTCTGCCAGATATACTCCGCCTCCACCAATTTTCATACTTAAGCCCAGATGCACGAGCTTATGCGACTGATGCAGATAGCCTAACAATAATCCTCCGTGCCCGAAAGCCATATCTACTTGTGGATAGCCCTGTAGTGACTTTTCCAAAGATTTTACAGTACCTAATCCGTAAAATCCTATATAAAAAGTTTGATCTAGTAGCAAACCTATGCCTAAGCCTCCACTGGTTACAAATTCATTTTCAAGGGAAGAAAATTCAATTAATGGGCCAATAAAGCCGGAGATGCCTACCGGATTTTCTGTTCCTATCAGAAACTCACTAGCTTGCTGCGCCTGCCCAAAGTAAGGTATCGCTGTCAGGAAAAGCAGGAACAAATAGATTAATTTTCTTCTCATGACTTTCATTATTTAGAGTATTTTTTAGTAAAAAAAGCCCACTTCAATGTAAATATATCTTACAGGTTATTCCGCCCACATAGCCAGACAAAGTTTAGGATAAGATTTCATTATAATTACACTAGAAAACATACCTTCAATCCTTTCGGAAATGGCATAATATGAAGCTCTCTGTTTTTAGGATAAAGTTAAATTGTATAAAACTGCAATGAAATGATTTACATTGGCTCTGCTGATGATCTATATCATTACTTTTTTGGAGAAATGCATTGAACTTGAGACAATATAATTTCACCAAGACTATGAAAGGATTTGATAATGAAGATTATGTTATAGCCTATATTATCTCTAATGTAGCTGCTATTTTATTATTATGGATTTCTTGGAAAAAGCCCCGCCTCGGACGACTTCTATTTTCACTGCTTTTCGCCTGGGCAAGTTGGGTAAACATGCGTAACGCCATTTATCAACCAGAAATTTATCTAGGCAATGCCGATCTCACTTTTTTGAAAGTATATAAAGATTTTATTCTTGGCTTTTTTAGTCGAAACACCTCCTTGATTGTGGGTGGTATTGCAGTAGGTCAGGGATTGATTGCTCTCTCTATGTTACTCAGGGGCATAATTTTCAAGATAGGAGCAGTGGGTGCGATTATCTTCTTTTTTAGTATTGCTCCTTTAGGTATGGGTTCTGCTTTTCCCTGTACCCTTATTATGGCTTCAGGTATGTATTTGCTGCTGAAAAAAGAAAACTATCAGTATTTGTGGGTGAATTCTACTCCCCATCAATATGATATTGCCTGAATCCATAACTCCAAGCTTAATTTATCTTATGGGTTCACTTATCTCTTGGTGGATACCAGCATATTTTAATGCTTTGTATCTTTATGATGAATATTCAGGCTCATCACAGGTACATTCACATGATCGATCACTCGCTCGGTAACACTACTGTTCAGCAAACGAAACATACCTTTTCTGCCATGGGTTAGCATGACTATCATATCTCCCTCTTTTTCATGACAGAAGTTTATAAGTCCTTTCTCAAAACTAAAGCTGTCATATACATTGGTGGAACTCACCACTTGAGGGGCCAGTCGAGCATATTCAGCTAATATTTGATTGATGCTCTGGCTTTCCTTGAAGTTTAAAGGAGTATTGACAAAGAGTAAATGAATTTTGGCTCCCAATAATGAAGCAAAATCTATTACTTTTTGAAAATAAGATTGAGCTTCTGACTCAAAATCATAAGCAAATACTATCTGCTTAATTTCTAACTTATTAATAGAATGCTTGATAACTAATACCGGTACCTGTGACAAGCGGACAATCTTTTGGGTATGAGAACCGATAAATAATTCTTTAATGCCACTGGTACCATGCGAACCCATTACGATAAGATCTATAGCATGTTGTTCTGTATAGGTGATAATTATTGAATAATCCTGATTATACTCAATGTTAGTTTTGACAACGACGTCCTGTCTTTCAGCCTCACGTACCAAACCATCCAGCGCATTCTTTGCTTTCTTTACTTTGTTACTGATATCCGGATAACGTTTATCCAAATCAGTTCCTGAGTACAGCCAGTCTACAGGTACTTCAATAAGATGGATAAAATGTAGAATCGCTCCACTTTTCCTGGCTAACTGTATTGCCATCTTTGATGCATACTCAGCACACTCGGAGAAGTCGGTAGGTACCAATATAGATTTCATGATTTTAGGCTTTATAAAAAGCAAGTCCAGCACCTGTGTTTAGTCTTTATAGCTTGGCTGTTAAATATAACTTTAATATAAAAGGAGCGCTATGACCAGGATTAGCCAATGTGGTGACCTATATCACCACTCATTACAAGTTTATCTTAGGTGTTTGAAATTCGTATCTGAAGAAGAAAACTCTAGATAAACTAATAAGGAATAGAGAAGTCTGAGCTGAATTTGCTGGAGCAAACCATTTACATTCCCCGCATACTTCCTACTGATTCTAAACCCTAAACGACATTTGTCTCATAAAACGCTAATGCTTGATCAATGAGCTTTTAGGAAGTATTTTTTCAATTGCAGATTTTGAAAATGGTTTTACATAGAAGCCTTTAACTATTTCAAAACTGTCAGCCTTCTGTTTATCCTGAGGGTTGATGGAAGCTGTGTATATATATACTGGAGCCAAATCTTTTACTTGAGTGATATAATATTCTATCCAGGCTTCTGCATCCAATTCATTCATATACCAGTCCAGAATGATTACATCAGGTTGACTAGTACTGCTAATCAATTTTGATAATGCTTTCAACGGGTTTTGAAATGTTGAAACCTCAGCTTCTGGAGCTAAGATTTGCAGAAACTTCTTTCCAATAATTAGATCAACTTCATCATTATCAATCAGGTAGATATGCATAGAGGTGTATTTACTTGCCTTTATATGTCAATTTGTCGATTGAGGTTTGGATGATATCTATTATTGCGAGCAAAAAAGTCGGAAGGCAAATAACACTCCAACTGTTTAAAACTATCTAACATTTTGACCTTGGCTATGGCATCCCAGGGTAAATGGCTGGAGGACCAAATTTCAAAATAAATTCCTTTGAAAGTATATAATCTGATATAGTAATCCTCCAAAGTACGCGTAGCCAGATAATTTCCTCTTTCTTTTAGAAGCTTAACCTTATCTTTAATAGAAATTGAACTGATATCTTTTAAGTCCATAAAACTTTAGTTTAGGTACGTAGGTGAATGACTTCATTGAGATTTTATGTCTGCATATTTTAGTTATAAAAGAGAGAAATATGTAGTAATCCCTGGGGGTTTAAGATAGATATCTTGGGTCCATCAGTTGTAATGAGCATCTCTTCCTTAAATTCTGAAAGTAGCCGGATGACTGTTTCTTTGGCTGTACCAAGCAGACTGGCCAGATCCTGACGGCTTAAACTGATGAAGTCTTCTTCCTCTTCATTGTCCCGGTGGAAAATCTTATCCAAGGAAAGCAAAGCCTCTGCCAGCCTTCCTCTCACCGGCCTATAAGCCATGTCAGTAAGTCTTTTTTCTGCATCAATAATGTCCTGACACAAAAGTTGAGTGAAATGTGAAGCAATGAGTGGAGATTGGCCAAATATTTCCATAAAATCTTCTTTAGGGATTACCGTTAAGGTAGCATCTTCTATTATAGTAGCTGAAACATTGTATTTGGTATGATGAAGCACCGAAGCATATGCCAAAAATTCACCAGCATGCGCTATCTTAATGATTTGCTCTTTTCCGTCTATGCCATATTTGTGAAGCTTTACCATACCGGTTTCTATATAATACAGACACCATGCGGGATGGCCTTCTCTAAAAAGCACTTCTCCTTTTTTATGAAAGTTTTTTTCAAAACTATTTGTCAAAAAACTGAACTCCAATGAAAGGTCATCAGTAAAAAAATAATTTTGATCAACAAGCAGGTTGTGTGTGTTAGCTTTCATGATACAAGTGGTTTGATTGATATAAAGCTACACCATAACTTTAACACAGAACAGCAGGAAAAAGCGTATTTATGGAAATATGAAAATTGCGTAGAAAATTTAAGAAAAATTCTTAAGAGAAACTACAGATCAACCAGTTTATGTGTGAAAGCATAACGTACCAAACCGGCTGTATTTTTTATATTTAACTTAAGGATAAGGTTGCGACGATGTGTATCTACGGTTCGGGGGCTAATAAAAAGCTTGCCCGCTATTTCTTGATTATTATACTCTTCAGCAATCATCTTTAATATTTCAACCTCTCTTTTTGTGAGATCTGTCACAGGAACTGACTTATGAGAAGAAACTGCTTTCTTGCGTATAAATTGTTTCATAAGTGTCTCAGAAACTGCCTTACTAAAGTAGCTATCTCCCATTGCTACAGTTTTGATAGCTTCTACCAGATCATGCATACCATGATCTTTGAGCATATAACCTGATGCCCCAGCTTTGAGCATCTTAATCACATGGGCTTCCTCATCATGCATAGACATGGCAAGAACGCGGACTTCCTTATTTTGTGCTAAGATTTTCTGGGTCACTGAAATGCCATCTTCTCCATCTCCCAGGCTGATATCCATCACAATCAAGTCGAGCTCAGGGTACAGTGTATATTTGCTTAACGCTTCCTCAGCATTACCTGCTTCACCTACTACTTCTATATCTTCAACACCAGTAAGGGAGGCTTTGATCCCGTCTCGTATCATTTTATGATCATCTACAATGAGTATTTTAATCGGGTTCATAACACTTTTATCTATAAAGTGGAATTTCAACATTAATGGTTGTTCCCTGCCCCGGATGTGAATCTATATGAAATGTCCCCTGAAGTGCTTTTACTCTAGCTTCTATATTTTTCAAACCAAAGCCACTTTTAGAGATAACAGCCTCTTGCTGAAAACCCAGTCCATCATCCTCTATCAAAAGCACTAAACTTTCTTTATGTCCAAGAAGCTGCACTTGTATTTCACTAGCTTTCCCATGCCTAATCGCATTATTGACCACTTCTTGCACTATCCTGTATAGTCCAGTGCTGGTTGTAGCATCTAATGGTAATTCCATATGATATACCTGAAGATTAACTTTTACTAAACCAGTATCATTCAGGATTTGACATAAATGCTCTAGCCCCTTTACCAGCCCATAATCTCTTAAGACTCCGGGCATCAAATCACGAGACATGGCTTTCATATCCAGAATAGTTTGTTGCAAAATTATTTTTACTTTCTCAAATAATTGCATTGCCTCCGGACCAGCATCCACACAGTATTTTTTCATGGCATTAAGATTCAGTTGCATAGCAGTGTGATGTTGCCCCAGTCCATCATGTAGTTCTTTGGCTAAACCTTCCCGTTCTGCTTCCTGGCCCTCAATCAGTGCCTTCATGATTCCTCTTTCTGCCTCTCTTTTTTCTGTGATATCCACCCCTGAGCCCAAAATTGTTTCAGGTAGCCCTTTATCGTCATAAACAACAGCATTTGACCATTCTATGAGGCGCTTGTCTTTGTTTTTTGTAAGTATAGTATTTTCAAACGTTTCCACTGATTTCACATTATTCTTCATCAATTGACAAAATTCTTCATATACTCTTTCTTTTTCATCAGCAGGCAGAAACCATTCAAACCAGTTTTTTCCTATTACTTCTACTTCTTCATAGCCTATCACTTCTAAGCCTTTCCGGTTGATAAGGATAACTTTACCTTCTTTATCCAGCACCAGAAATATGGATGCTGCTGTTTCTAAATATGTTTGAGCTATTTCTTTCTCTCTTTTCAATGCAACTTCAGCTTTTTTACGCTCGGTGATATCAATCCCTATCATCATTATTACCAACTGCTCTTCATGTTCAAATATTTGCAAATGGATTTCAGTTGGAAATGAAGATCTATTTTTGCGTATAAACTTAGTCTCAAAAATGACCTTCTTCTTTGCTCCAGTAAACAAAGGAGCTATCATCTGCTGGAAAGATGTTTGATCAATTTCGGATTCTAAATCCCAGAGTTTTATTTGTTGTAACTGCTCCATAGTATACCCTGTCAGTCTCAGAGCTGATGTATTGGCTTTTAAAATCTGAAAATTTCGGGTATTGATAACAAATACACTATTGAGTGACTCGTGAAATACTTTAGATAACAGCTTATTTTCATCAGCTACTTTTTTCTGTTTTGTGACATCTACAATAAATGCAATAGCAAACTTTTCCCCTTCCACCTCCATATGACTTAGACCAATTTCTACTGGAAATATTTTTCCATTATAAGCACGGCCATAAAGCTCATCCCTAGCGCCAATTAACATGGTATTAGGTTGCTCAAAAAATCCTTCACGCAATCTGGCATGAATTTGTCTTAGGTTTATGTTCATCAAAATCTCAAGAGGTTTACCCAAAAGTTCAATCTCTGAATAACCAAACATCTGAAAACAACGGGGATTAGCCAGAATAATTTTCCCCCGTTCATCTACCACCAGAATTCCTTCTGCACATGATTGAAATAGTGCCTGTAATAATTTTTTACTTGAGATCATATTATCCATTTGAAGTAACTTGATAGACATTTAAATTAGGAAAATTTTGAATTCCCAGATAGAATACTTTCATAATATATGATCTTTCTACTTAGCTTTTTGGCTATGGTCAGTTGGTGCAAAGGATGAGCTGCTAAAAATTGTAAAAAGTCGTCTTTTAGGACTTTAATGGTCTGTACTTTGACAGCAGCAATGGCTGAGGTGGAATAAGTCATACCAGATAAAACACCTACAATACCGAGCAACTCCCCTTCAGCCACAGTATCTAATATATAAAAAGTTGTCTCTGGTTTGTTTTCCTTAGCGCCTTCTTTTTTCTTACATAAATTTATTTTTCCTTTCCAAAGAAGATACACCGCTCTTGCCAATTCTCCTTCTCTAAAAATGAATTCATTTTTCTTGAATACTCTTATAAGGGGTGAATGCAAATGGCTTTTAAAAAAATTCTCAAGAGGCTGATTTAATAAAAAAGCCGAAATCAAATCATGCTGATATGAATGAGACATACAGAAGATGATTTTCTACCAATGTTAAGTTATTTAATATTTTACCAATATGGATGCTTAATATCATTAGCAGATATGATTTATATCATCGGCTATTCATGATTGATTAGTTATTTTTTGTTAACTAACCTTAAGCTCAGTAGCTATGAAAAGCTTGTTTGAAAGATGGGCAGACCACAGTATAGATTTGTGTAACTGGACCTTTGGTAAGACCACAAAACCAAATCGTATCTTCTTGATCATTCTATTCATCATATTATTCTTGATCAGTATAGTACTGTTTTGATTTCATCAGTATTTATGATCAAGTTGTGAGGAACAAAAATATGAAATTAATACCTGATGATGTACTTTCCTGATTCAAACCCTCTATCCTGAAGTGAGTAACGGTTTGATATGGCCGTTTTATTTTTGAAGTTAAAACCTTCACTCATTGACTAGTTAGGTGAATTTTTTATACTGCTTTATCACTCTACATCTTAAAAAGTTAGTTAAAAAAGTTACTTTGTGAATGTAGGTACCTCATATCATTCTGGAATCCATTTCACAACCATTTTTGTAGTATAAACCGCCAAAAGAAAGCCTGTCAACATACCCCCTAATATCACAAGCCAGGCATATATATTTAAGGGGATCAAGTAAAAGTAGGTGTTGAGTGGAGAGTACAGTACAATTAGATGTAAACCAATAGAAAGAACTAGACTGCCTACCAGCCATGGATTGGCTGTCCAGGCCATTTGCTCCTGCGAGCGGATGACCACTATCCTCACAAAGTTGAAAAATACTATAGCGGTAAGTAACACACTACGGGCTGTATCCAGTCCTAAAGGATAAACTATCAGCAAGATGCCGAGAAGAATCAGTGTCATTTGTATTCCTATCAAGCCAATCAGCCAACTCAAACGTCTGTTGATGATAGGCGCTTTGTCTCTTCTGGGCTTATGCTGCATAATATCCTCAGAAGCGGGATCAACTCCCAGGGCCAGTGCCACCAAACCATCGGTAAGCAAATTGACCCAAAGCAATTGAATAGGAAAAAGTAAGGGTTCATTTAAAGTTAAAAAGAGCATAGAAAAAAAGATGACAAGTACCTCGGCCAAATTACAGGTGAGCAGGTAATTTATAAACTTACGGATGTTGTTAAAAATGGTCCTTCCCTCCTTAACAGCATCCCTTATGGTGATAAAGTTATCATCCAGCAGGATCAGATCGCTAGCTTGTTTGGCTACTTCTGTCGCTTTTTTTCCCATAGCAATGCCTACTTCAGCTTTTTTGATGGCCAAAGCATCATTCACGCCATCCCCTGTCATGGCCACACTATTTCCCTTCTCCAGAATTTCCAATAATCTGAGTTTATGAAAAGGATTAGTACGGGCAAATATATTGACCTGGGCATCAAGTTTTGCTTTCAGCCTGGTATCATCCATGCTTTCTATACTAATTCCATCCAGCACCTCCTGAGTCTCTAAACCTATCTGATCTGCAATGGCTTTGGCCGTTACCGGATTATCTCCTGTAATCATAATCACGCGTATGCCAGCAGATTGACAGTCCCTGATAGCTTGTGATACTTCTGGCCGTGGTGGGTCCATCATGGCTTGCAGACCAATCCAGGTGAGTTCCTCTTCCTGTAACCTTTGGATATCATTTGCCGGTTTAAAAGCAAAGCCTAGTACTCGCAATGCTTTTGTAGCCATAGCATTATTCTGATTAAGAATATCTTCTTTATGAGCTTGCTCTAAAGAGATTACTTCTCCTTCCCAGTAGATGTGCGTGCACTTCTCCAAAAGTACTTCCGGGGCTCCTTTTGAAAAGATGGTATACTTGCCCGGGGGTTCTTCTACCATTACACTCATCATTTTTCGCTGAGAGTTGAAAGAAAGCTCATTTCTTTTCACATATTGGTTGTATATCTTTTCAGATAGTATGTGTATACCTGCTTCTTTCAAAGCTACTTCTGTTTGCTCTCCGTAAAAATGAGGTTTCCCATCTTTGTTTATCCCTATTTGAGCATTATTACAAAGTGTTCCACAAAGAAATAATAGCCTTCCTACTGGATCTGAAGATATTTCTTCTTTGATATCTTCCAATTTCCTGCTTTTCCCATCATAATACACTGTGGTGACTGCCATTTCATTCAATGTCAGGGTGCCAGTTTTATCAGTACAAATGATGTTTACCGCTCCGATTGATTCAACTGTAGTAAGCCTGCGGATCAGCGCGTGCTTTCTGAACATTTCTTTGGCACCTGCTACCAAAGCTAGTACCACTACAGCAGGCAATCCTTCCGGAATGGCTGCCACCGCCAGAGAAATGGCAGTCAATATGGCTGTATAAAAACCAAACTTAAAAACTCCGACAAAAGCTACAATGAGCAAAATAATCAGCGTGATGCCTGACAGCCATTTGCTTAGCAAAGCTAGTTCTATTTGAAAAGAAGACTTTTCTTTTTCCAATTCCTGTAAAGTTGCTGCCACCTGCCCTATCTTGGTACGCATCCCCGTTTCTGTTACCATTACCTCTGCATGCCCTCCTGTCACATAAGTATTCATACATAGCAGATCTTCTTTTTCTTTTCTCACAGTAGCAGATTCTCCTGTCAGTACAGACTCATCCATTTCCAGATGAAAAGATTGTAAAACCTTCCCATCAGCAGTGACCATATCTCCCGATTCAAGCAATAATAAATCTCCTGGTACTACTTCCCAGGAATTAATAGATACTTGCTGGCCATCCCGCAACACCCTGGAACGTGGTACTGACATCTTCTGTAGGGTCTCTATCGTTTTCTCTGCATGATAGTCTTGCCAGAAACCCAGAGCCGCAGAGATAAGGACGATAATAAAAATAAGAATGGCATCTACTACATGGGACTGCTGTTCCGGTATAAAGTCTATTAGTAAAGATACCAGAGCCGCAGCAAGTAAGAGTAAAATCAGTGGAGAAGTGAATTGTCTTAGCAGAATTCTGAAGGCACTATTCTTAGTTTTCTTAATAATTTCATTTCTACCAAACTCCTGCAAGTTTTTCTGAGCTTGCTGCCGGCTAAGGCCAGGATATTTTTCCTCCTTAGGAGCAGTAGTGGATATGTTCATATTATTAGTATTACTCTGCTTTTGTGTATACATTGACTGCTACTCCGACAGGAATATATTCTATGATAAACAAGGACATACATTTGGTTCCAAAAAAAACACATGTACAAATAGCAGGCTATAAAACAAAATTACCATTAGAATAGGAAAGATAATTTGCCAGAAGAAATTAGGTTTACGTTGTGCTTCAAAATTTACCAGAAGCCCTACAATACCCCATACAAAGATGAAGTATGGAACATAAGCAACCCACATCAGTATATTCTGCGACAGGTTTCTTACTCCAAAGCTCAGGAGGTAGATTCCCATAATTATAGATAAAAAAATGACAAAAATATAGATTTTTCTCATCGGCCAGTACATAATTACAGCTAACGTTATCTTAAAATAAAATTTCTTTTTACAAGAAAAACCCTAGAAACCATATTGCCAATGATTTAAATCATCCAAACCTCTAATCCATGTCATTGAAATTAGAGTCTCTTCTGAAGTATTTTTGTCTATATCAATTATTATTCAATGTTTCACTAAAACAAATACATCATGAACCTTATCACAAGACCTAGAAGGATTTTGAGTGATATCCCTTCTCTCTTTTCCAGTTTCTTTGATGATGACTGGTTTAATGCTGATAGTCAGTGGCTCTCCCGCGTACCTGCAACCAACATCAAAGAACAGGATGGCACTTTCAACATTGAGATGGCTGTACCTGGAATGAGCAAAAAAGACTTTCATATTGATGTAGAAAATGGCATACTCACTGTAAGTTCTGAGAAGGAAGAAGAAAACAAAGAAGAGAAGAAACATTATCGTAGACAGGAATACAACTACCGTTCTTTCTCTCGCTCTTTCACATTACCCGAATCAGTGAAAACCGTCGACATCAAAGCCAAATATGAAGATGGGGTGCTCAAACTCAGCATACCCAAAAAAGAAGAAGCCAAGAAGACAACCAAAAAAATGATTAGCATTCAGTAAAATGAAAAGTTAGTTCCGTATCACCCTGACAGTTTCTAGGTAGGAACTGCCAGGGTTCTTCTTATTATGACTGCTTTATTGAACCCATACAGACATGAGCGTAAAATTTGATTTGAAGAAAGAGATCATAGAAAAATGTCTCTCCATAAAAAAGGAGCAATTCAATGCTTTACATGAGAGCCAAAGGCTGCAACTGGAAAGTACTTCCACTGCTAATTTAGATCAACAGGATAAAACAGAAAGTCCCAGAGAAGGTATGATGCAGGTAATAGAAAATACTGCTTCTTCTTTGGACTTTCTCGCTGAACAGGTCAATGTTTTGGAGTCGCTACAGACGGAAGGCTTGCATACGCGGGTTTCACTTGGATCAGTAGTATATACTAGTATGGGCAAATTCCTCATTGCAGTAGCCCAGGATAAATTTCAGGTACAGGATGTTCTGTACCAGGGTATTTCTGCACAGAGTCCATTTTTCAAAAAAATAGAAGGTTTATCATCAGGTGATCATTTTGATGAAAATCAGGAAATACTTAAAGTGTTTTAAAAGAATCTTGTAAAAAAATTCTATCACACTGCTTGTACTTTTGTGCTTTCTTCACGAAATTCAGTAGGTTGATTTTTAGAGGATTTAAGCACTTTTATAATAAGCAGTGGGCTTACAAATTACTCCTATGCGCACCTAGATCATGATAGTGCCATTATGGCGCCATTATGTATTTATATTGACTTTGTATTTCTGAGCTGTTAAAATTTTGCTCTTCATCTTAAATTTTCTTTCCTATGAAAATTTTTTTTTACACCCTTATTGTTTCCGTAAGCTTTGGCTTATGGATCTGCACTTCCTATGCCTTTGCCCAAGTATCGGTAGAGTGGGACAAAACTTTGGGAGGATATGGAGATGAGCAGCTTTATAATGCAATACCCGCTTCGGATGGAGGTTATGTGCTTTTGGGTTATTCAAATATTATAGATCGTTATTTTAGTGCAGATGTATATTGGATACATAAAATTGATACGAATCTCAACTACCAATGGCAGATTGAGTTTGAAGATGGAAAATCATATCATGATGGCGTAAACACTGCTGATGGAGGTTTATTACTTGTAGGTTCCTCACTTCTCAAAGTAGATAAGGAAGGTAATATAGAGTGGGAAAAACCAATAAGAGCTAAACATATTATTCATAGTCCTGAAGGAGGATACTTGCTTACTGGAGAGTCTGTTATCAAGATAGATGAGGATGGAAATAAAGAGTGGCAAAGATCTTGGAATGCCAAAAATGGCATTTACTGTCCCGGTGGAGGTTATCTTCTTGCTATTGAGAATGGTTCAGATTATCAGATTCTCAAAACCGATGAGCAAGGCAATCATCTATGGGAAAAAATAGTAGGAGGTGATGGGCAGGATGTGCTAAATGACCAGATATCTACAACAGATGGAGGGTATTTATTATCAGGATTTTCCTCTTCCAATACATCAGGAGACAAAAGCGAAAATAGTAAAGGAGGAAGTGATTACTGGGTAGTAAAAATTGATGAAGAGGGAAATAAGCAGTGGGACAAAACGCTGGGAGGCAATAGTCATGAAGAACTTAAAAGTATTGTTTCTACCTCTGATGGTAATTATATAGTAGCCGGATGGTCATACTCCCATGCTTCAGGCGATAAGAGTGAAAATAGCAGGGGACTTACTGATTATTGGATAGTCGAGATAAATGAAGAAGGTAATATACTTTGGGATAAAACCGTAGGAGGCAATAGGGATGATTTATTGGTAAATATTATTGTCAATCCTGATGGAGGGTACCTGTTGGCAGGAGATTCTGATTCTGAAGCTTCTGGAGAAAAGAGCGAGAATAATCATAAAAATGAATGGGCAGGATTCCCTACTGATGTTTGGTTGGTTAAAGTACAAGAAAATATAAGCATTAAAAGCTTTACCTTAATTGATGCTGAGACAAATGAAGAACTACAAAAGATTAATAATGGTGATGTTATTGATCTTGCAACACTTTCAAGCACTACATATAATATTCAAGCTATCCCAGGATCTGAACGGGTTGCCAGCATAGAATTTCATTTGAATGGCCCTTTCAATCATAGTCAGGAAGAAAACACCCCCCCCTTTGCCCTGTTTGGTGACAACCCAGCAGGTAATTTTTATGGAAGATTTCTACCTCCTGGTCAATATCAATTAACTGCGACTCCTTACATTGATAGAACGAAACAAAGTTCAGCAGGTGCCTCTTTGACCATCCACTTCACCATTATCCATAGTGAAGAGATCAAGAATCCACAAGTCACTGGCTTTGATCTTTATAATCCAGTTACAGATCAGAAGGTCATGGATCTTATTGATAGCACCGTGATCGTTGTTGATGAACAGGCATTAGAAGCGTTTACCGTTCTTATTCATACTCTCCCTGATTTTGTTGGAAGTGTAAAAGTAGAACTAGAGGGTCCCCTCAGCCTTAGCCGAATTGAAAATACCAAGCCTTATGTTTTGTTTAGAAACAATAGCAATGACTTGGTAGGAGAAGTTTTTCGTCTTGGAGAATATATCCTAAAAGCCACTCCTTACACAGAACCTGATGCGCAAGGAGAAGCAGGAGAAGCTCTAGAAATAAGCTTTAGTGTGGTTGAAGATGAAAATGAATCGGTCAGCTTCAAAATTCAATGGGATAAAACTTTTGGTGGAGGGCTTGATGACAATCTTGCTACCTCAATTCCTACTGGTGATGGAGGTTATTTATTAGCTGGTAGTACTTCTTCTAATGCTTCAGGAGATAAAAGCCAGAATAGCAGAGGGGGTGCGGATTATTGGATAGTAAAAATTGATGCCCAAGGTAATAAACAATGGGATAAAACCTTTGGGGGAGAGTTTAATGATTATCTTAGCTCTGCAATCCCTACAGAGGATGGAGGTTATTTATTAGTAGGAAATTCTTATTCAAATGCCTCCGGGGATAAAAGTGAGGAGAATAATACAGACTGTATTGAGTTTTCAGATTGCGATTTTGATTACTGGATAGTAAAAATTGATGCCCAAGGTAATAAACAATGGGATAAAACATTGGGAGGGAATGTAGCTGAAGAAATTTCAGATGCAATCCCCACCAGAGATGGAGGTTATTTACTTGCAGGTCATTCCATTTCAAATATTTCAGGAGATAAAAGCGAGGATAATAAAGGTGGTTTTGATTATTGGATTGTTAAGATAGATGCTCAGGGTAATAAGCTTTGGGATAAAACAATTGGGAGAAGTAGTGAAGAATTTCTCTCCAGTGTAGTTCCAACAACCGATGACGGATTTATTTTAGCAGGAATATATGGGTCGGAAGCTTTTCATTTGGACTATTGGATTGTTAAGATAGATGCACAGGGTAATATACTGTGGGATAAAACCTTTGGAGGTAGTGGGGAAGACAGAATCAATGATGCCATTTCCACAGCTGATGGTGGCTTTCTGCTGGCAGGAAATTTCCTTGTAAAAACAGATAAGGATGGTAATAAACAGTGGGAAAAACCTATAAGTGCTAAGATAGCAATCAATACTCTTGATGGAGGTTATATTTTGGGTAGTGGTCCAGATTATACCTTAACTAAAATAGATGCTCAGGGTAATAAACTCTGGGATAAAACATTGGGGGGAAGTAGTAGTCAAAGTATTTCTAATGTCATGCAGACAGAGGATGGAGGATATTTATTGGCAGGATCATCTTTTTCCAATGCCTCAGGAGATAAAAGTGAGGATAGCAGAGGAGGTTCTGATTACTGGGTCGTTAAGATAAAAGAAACTGATGCCACTTTTTCCATTCAAAGTTTTGCGTTGGTTAATGCAGCCAACAATGAAGAACTACAAACTATTCATAATGGTGATAACATAGACCTGGCTATGCTGCCTACCCGCATCTTAAGCATCGCTGCCCTTACCGATGCTGTAGGTAGTATCGCTTTTCATCTGCAAGGTCCTCTTAACCATAAACAAACTGAAAATTTTGCTCCTCATGTCCTGTTTGGAGACAATCCCAGAGGAGATGTTCAAGGAAAATTACTACCCGTAGGAGACTATCAGTTGACCGCTACTCCTTATGAACTAAGAAACAAAGAAGGTAATATAGGTCCTTCTCTAAGCATTCACTTTACCCTCATCAACACCGATAGTTTGGAGCAATCGGTGACTGCCTTTGAGCTGTATGATGCCACTACTGATGATTCCCTTATGACACTTGAGCAAGGCAGCATAGTCAACTTATCTGAAATGAATCATCATCCGCTCAATATACTGGCACATACCCACCCTGAGTTTGTGGGCAGTGTAAAGATAGAACTAAAGGGACCTCTGAGCCATACACAGATTGAGAACACTCAACCTTATGCCCTTTTTAGAAACAAGGGGCTGGATTTCTTTGGCCGCGCTTTTCCTGCCGGTAACTACTATCTCAAAGCCACTCCTTACTCTAAAGCCCATGCCCAGGGTGAAGAAGGAACCTCCCTGGAAATTGACTTTACCCTAGTGGAAGATGAAAGTAATGCACGCTTGTCAGTCTATCCGGTACCTACTTCTGGTTTGGTCGACATCTACTACCAAGGTAGCATAGAGACAGCGGAGCTAAGTCTGCAGGATATTTCCGGATAGCTACTGCTGGCAAGGCCTGTGAAAACTCAGGATAAATTGGACCTGACCTCATTCAGGAAAGGTATTTATTATCTCAAAATAACCAGTGCTGAAGACGTACAGGTAAAACGCATTGTGTTAGAATACTAACCTTAATATTCTGAAGGATGAATGAAGCAAAAGATAAACCCTGAAGAGAATCTTCAGGGTTTCTTTGACTCCCTGGATCAACGACCATACATACATTTCTCCTTGCATCAAAAAACTCAAAAGACCATGAAACATTTATTTTACATTTCAATCCTTTCTGTAAGCCTTAGCTTATTGATTTGTACTTCTACTGCCACCGCTCAAGTAGTAGTACAATGGGATAAAACTTTGGGAGGAAGCATTGATGATTACCTTAGAGACGTTATCTCTACCCCTGATGGAGGCTATCTGTTAACAGGCACTTCTAATTCCGATAAATCAGGAGATAAAAGTGAGGATAGTAGAGGGGAAACTTTAGATTACAACGCTTCAGACTACTGGATTGTAAAAATCGATAGTCAAGGTAATAAACAGTGGGATAAAACCATTGGAGGAAATAGTTACGACCAACTCAATAGTACAATACAGACACCTGATGGAGGGTATCTGCTTGGAGGGACTTCTGATTCTAATGCTTCAGGGGATAAAAGCGAGAATGATAAGGGTGGCGGTGACTATTGGATAATAAAGATTGATGAACAGGGTAACAAAATCTGGGATAAAACTATCGGAGGAAGTAGTTACGACCAACTCAATAGTACAACACAGACACCTGATGGAGGTTATCTCTTGGCAGGTACTTCTCGTTCTCCTGCTTCAGGAGATAAAAGTGAAGATAGTAGAGGACCTAGGGACTACTGGGTTGTCAAAGTAGATAAGCAGGGTAACAAAATCTGGGATATGACCTTTGGAGGAAGTAGTTTTGAGGAGCTTGGTAGTATCATCTCAACACCAGATGGAGGATATCTCTTGGCAGGCACTTCACGATCTGGTACCTCAGGAGATAAAAGTGAGGATAATAGAGGTATAGGTTGGAGTAGTGACTATTGGATCGTGAAAATTGATAATCATGGAAATAAGCAATGGGACAAAACTTTTGGAGGTAACGAAGATGAGGTGTTTTCAGATCTCATCACCACCTCAGAGGGAGGTTATTTATTAGCTGGATATTCCAATTCTCCTTCCTCTGGAGATAAAAGTGAGGATAGTGAAGATCTGAATTGGGATTACTGGATCGTAAAAATTGATGTTAATGGGAATAAAGAGTGGGATAAAACTTTGGGAGGCAATCAAAATGATTATCTACAAAGTGTAGTTTCTGCCCCTGAAGGAGGATACCTATTAGCAGGGCATTCTGATTCTAATGCTTCTGCAGATAAAAGTGAAGATAGGAAAGGAATTGATGATTATTGGGTGGTTAAAGTAGATGTACAGGGTAATAAACAATGGGACAAAACCATTGGAGGGGATAATTATGATTATTTAAGCAATGTAATCCCAACGACAGACGGAGGTTACTTGTTAGGAGGTCAATCCAGTTCCAGCGCTACAGGAGATAAAAGTGAGGATAGTGATGGTTATAGCGACATGTGGATTGTAAAACTCAAACCTCTAAATGCTCCGGTAGTGACTAGTCTTACCCTAATAAACACTCAAACTGGTGAGGAGATTAGAAGGTTGAGAGATAATGATTTTATCAATCTGGCAGAAGTAGGGAATGGCTCACTAAACATACATGCTCATACCTATCCTGAAGAAGTGGATTCTGTACAATTTGCACTTGATGGTCCAGTCATACATCTTCAAATGGATAGTATTTTGCCTTACACACTCTTTGGAGATGATTCAGGAGGATTTGATGAGAAAAAGTGGCTGCCAGGCGAGTATACACTGACTGTTGTTCCTTATACTGATGGACAACAGGGTATGGTACTTTCAGTATCTTTTGAAATGGTAGAAAATGTTTCGGCTCCACCTGTTATTGAGTGGGACAAGACTATTGGAGGTAGTGATGGTGACGGGCATAGTAAGGCAATTTTAACAACCGATGGAGGGTACCTATTAGGAGGCACATCATGGTCTAATGAATCCGGAGATAAAAGTGAGGCCAGCAAAGGCTATTCAGATTATTGGGTGATAAAGGTTGATGCCCAAGGCAATAAACAATGGGATAAGACTATTGGAGGAAATAGTTACGACCAACTCAATAGTACAATACAGACACCTGATGGAGGGTATCTGCTTGGAGGGACTTCTGATTCTAATGCTTCAGGGGATAAAAGCGAGAATAATAAGAGCAATTACCCTTATGAAGAGAATGACTATTGGATCGTCAAGATAGATTCCATTGGTAATAAACAGTGGGATAAAACTATCGGAGGAAGTGGAGGTGAAATACTTCGCTGCATACTTTCCACTCCTGACGGCGGATATTTGTTAGCAGGATCCTCTCAGTCTTCTTCTTCAGGGGATAAAAGTGAGGATTATAAAGGAACCTGTGAAGATGAAGAATTAAGAGCATGTAATCATGATTATTGGATAGTCAAAATAGATGCTCAGGGGAATAAACTGTGGGACAAAACCTTAGGGGGTGACGAAACCGATCTCCTCCAAAGTATACTCTCTACTTCTGATGGAGGATATTTACTGGCAGGTTCTTCCTTATCTCAAGCTTCAGGGGATAAAAGCGAGAATAGTAAGGGTGTGTTTGACTATTGGATAGTAAAGATTGATAATTTAGGGAACAAGCAATGGGATAAGACTATTGGAGGAAATAGTTACGACCAACTCAATAGTACAACACAGACACCTGATGGAGGTTATCTGCTTGGAGGAGTCTCTGGCTCTGAGTCTTCTGGTGATAAAAGCGAAAATACCAGAGGAGAATTTGATTATTGGGTTGTAAAGATTGACGCTCAAGGCAACAAGCAATGGGATAAGACTATTGGAGGAAGGAGTTATGAGGAGCTTAGTAGTATCATCACTACACCAGATGAAGGATATCTCTTAGCAGGCACTTCACGATCTGATGCCTCAGGAGATAAAAGTGAGGATACTAAAGGGAATTCTTATGAAGACTACTGGATAGTCAAAATTGATGCACAGGGGAACAAACATTGGGACAAAACCATTGGGGGAAATAGTAGCGATGGGTTAGCAAATGCTATTTCCGCTCTGGACGGCGGTTACTTATTAGCAGGCTCCTCTGGTTCAGATGATTCAGGAGATAAGAGTGAGGATGACAAGGGAGGCGTAGACTACTGGATCGTAAAGCTAAAAGGAGAAGACAGTACTGGAGTGGATGCCAGGGTTGCCAGTCTCACTTTGGTCAATGCACAGACGGATGAAGATATTCAGGAATTGAAAGAAGGTGATGTGATCAACCTGGCTGAAGTAGACTGTCAGTTGCTCAGCATCCGGGCCAATACTTCTCCTGAAAAGGTGGATAGTGTACTCTTTGAATTCCATGCTCCTGCCTCTTCAGCTAACAATTTTAATGATTATCAAGTAGTAGGAGATGCATTCTTTACTGGAGAGGGTTGTTACACAATTACTCCCTATGAATATGGCGTATTGGGGGCCGGCTGGAACAAACAACAAATTGATCTTAACTATAGCTTTGACTTTAACTTTACTACTCATCAAGAGGGAGAGGCTGATGGAATGATGTTTGTTCTACAGCGGTCAGGATTAGCAGTTTCAAGTGAGAGTGGAGGGAGTGATTTAAACTATTATACTATTATAGAACCAGGTAATCCTGTTATCACTCCTTCTATAGGTATAGAATTAGATATCTACAATTCTGGCTTCGGAGTATTTAACGATCCTTCACCAAGTCATATTGCATTAGTAAAAAACGCAGATCCGGTACCTATTAATGGCCCTGTAAATATTGACCCTATTTTAAATAATGGAGAAGATCGTCTATTCAGAGTGGTCTGGAATAGCTCAACAAAACAATTAAATATTTATTTAGAAGGATTGCTAGTATTATCCCACACAGAAGACATCGTTAACACTATTTTTCAAGGAGCGTCTCAAGTCTATTTTGGTTTTACCGGAGCTACAGGTGCTAGTTTTGCTTTGCAAAGCTTCTGTAATGAAGAATTGATCTACAACGGCCCCATCACTACTAGCACTGTGCAGACAGAACGAAAACTGCCTTACGCTCTGTTTGGAGATGATCCCATCCCTGGGAGTACTGCAAGAGATTATCGGGGAAAACACCTGGAGCCCGGGCAATATACCCTATCCGCTACCCCTTACCTGAATGGACAGGCTGGTAATGTCCAAACCATCTCATTCCAGGTATACAGTAGTTTAAGTGTACAAAGTTTCAACTTGGTTAATGCACATGATGATGAAGAGCTACAACTCCTTCAGGATGGAGATATTATTGATCTGGCTATGCTACCTACCCGAAGCCTGAGCATAGCCGCCCTTGCTGAAAATGTGGGCAGCATTGCTTTTGATTTGCAGGGGCCTCTCAACCACAAACAAACCGAAAACTTTGCTCCTCATGTATTATTTGGAGATAATCCCAGAGGGAATATCCAGGGAGAATTATTAGCAGTAGGGGATTATCATTTGACTGCTACTCCATATACATCGGTCAATCTCCAAGGGAATGCCGGACAATCTCTTAGTATTCATTTCTCTATCATCAATTCTGATGCAATGGAGGAGGCTGTCACCGCCTTTATGCTCTATGATGCCACAAACGATGAGCAGCTTATGTCACTTGAGCAGGCTAGTGTAATTAATTTAGCTGACTTAGCTAATCGCTCTCTTTCTGTACTGGCGCTCACTCATCCTGAGTTTGTAGGCAGTGTGAAAATGGAACTATATGGCCCAATCAACCACACTCAGATTGAAAATACTCAACCATATGCTTTATTCAGAAACGAGGGTCAGGATTTCTATGGAAGAGTTTTTCCTGCCGGTGACTATCATCTCAAAGCTACTCCTTATACCAAAGCCCATGCCCAGGGGGAAGAAGGGCTACCTTTGGATATCTATTTTACTGTGGCAGAAGAAGAAAGTAATGCCCTTCTGGCAGTATATCCTATCCCTACTTCCGGTCTGATTGATGTACACTACCAGGGGAAGGTAGAGGAAGCAGAATTGAATCTAATAGACTTCTCCGGACAGATACTCCTTACCAAAGCTGTGAAAACACAGGAGCAACTGGATCTGAGTGCTTACCGTAAAGGGATCTACTACCTCAAAGTCATCAGTCATTCTAATGTGCAAATCAGAAGGATTATACTGGATAATTGACGAGAGCAATAAGTGGGATCCAAAAAGAAACCCTGAATTACTTTAGTCTTCAGGGTTTACTTTTCCTAACAATACCAAACTAACCACCATACAACTTATTGATTGCTTATCAAGTATAGAACCTTATCATTCCGTATTAAAATCTTGTCAAGAGGGCCATACGTTGGTATTTTTCTAATTGACCATGCTCCAGAAAAGTAATTTCACCTTTCTTGTTCAAAACTACTTTCATGATTTCCTCCACGATATCCTCTCCTTCAACACTAATATTTCCAGTAGTTGCATGATAAAATGCCGGTTGCACATAATCTTTTTCTACAATCAACCTTGCTCCTTTTCCTTGTTGAGCAGCCTCTAAAACTGACTTCCACCCTGATATATATCCTCTTTTTTGACCTATCTTCTCTTCTATATCTTTCAGTATACTTACCTGTTCTTTTTTTTGATAAGCTTCTACAGCCGACCATACCTTATTCACCAGTACTCCAGCTGTTAAGTGATCATAATTTCCTTCAATGAAGCCACTAATAGTCTTGGCATGATGGATCACTTTGCTAAAAAGAGGCTGATACCATGCCTCTCCCATTACAAACAAAGGACAGCTCCGCTCCATTAAATACGGATGCAATAGCTTTTCTACATGGCGAAAGTATTCGCGTTGTCTTTCTTCTTTTAGTTGAGATTCCTCACTACCATATACCACAGAACCGACCATTCTGGGCTTCTGACGTCCCGGATATTCAAACTGTTCTTCATATTTTAATGGAAAATGCTCATCCTGAATTTCTTCAAGAGATTTTCCTTTACCCTTTAACAAACGTGTATGATTATTGCTCAGGACCAGTACCCAGTAATTAAAAAGCTGGGAGGCATTTAAGATCAGATTCCGCACTTCAAAAGTATCATCAATCAGCACTTTCTCTTCTACCGGAAATGGAAAATATAAGATTTGACTTCTATGCTTACTCACATACAATCCTACTCCTTCCACATGATGGTGTGGATCAATTTGTTCATGCAAATGTTCAATTGCAATTAATAAGTCAAACACATCTTTTTTAACATATTTTTTTGTCAATTGAGTCTTTGCCCGGTGAATCATGTTCTTTATTCTCACCTCATTTTGATTTCTGGCGGGTAAGGTTTTTTCTAGCGGAATTACTATTGAGACATAGGGAATTTCTGTTTCTTCACTAGAAAGCTGCGGTAGCATATCATTAGTTTTCATACTTTTAACAATATTAGAACCTTATTATCAAATCTTTCTGACATCCACGCTCATCCTTAAGATAAATAGAATTGTCTGGAGTAACCCATGACTTCGGTAAGGTATAGCGATGACCCAGATCATCGTTATTTTTATTTTCATATGCATATCAATCTATACAGACCTTACAACTTTGTTTAACTATCTGCGGGTGCCTTTTCTGAGCCACGGCGGTAGTGAGTACCTGCTTTTTCCTGGAGCCATAGCGATAAATAGTTATGCCTTTCAGGCCCATTTGCCAGGCCGTTTTATAAATAGCATCTACATCTTCTACGCTAGCCTCATGCGGCAAATTGATCGTCTTGGAAACAGCATTGTCAGTATGATTCTGGAAAACCTGCTGATGTTTAAGGTGATAAAGAGAAGGGATCTCCAGCGAAGTTTTGAAGAGCTTTTTTGTGGATTGAGGTATCTCTTCTATTTCACTGAGATTGCCGCATAGCCTGATTTGCTTTAGTAATGACACATCATCCAAATGATGATGCTGTAAGTGTTCAATAATATGCGGATTGATCTCCAGAAGCGTTTGTTCATTCAGGACATTTTCACGTTGAAAGACCAATGCAAAGAGCGGTTCAATTGAGGAAGAAGTATGTGCAATGATAGAAATACTACCCGTAGGGGCAATACTGGTTCGGGTGGCATTTCTTACAAAAATATTCTGACGAAAATATTTGCTCTTGTTCCAATATTCAAATGTTCCCCTTTCCTCAGACAGTTGAATGGATGTTTTAAGACTATATTGATTGATAAATTTCATCAGGCGACCGCCCAACCGTAAGGCTTTTACAGATTGGTAGGGTATGCCCAATTGGATGAGCATCTCAGCCCAGCCCATCACCCCTAATCCAATTTTTCGGCTGCCTAAAGTAGTTTCTTCTACCTGTGGAATAACATAATGATTTACATCAATCACATTATCCAGAAATCTCACAGCTACTTCTACTGAATGCGCTATCTCTTCCCAATCAATGGCAATAACATCGTTTTTTTTAATCAGCATGCGGGAAAGGTTGATAGAACCTAAATTGCAGGATTCGTAAGGCAGCAGTGGCATTTCCCCACAGGGGTTAGTAGCATCAATTTCTCCCAAAGAACTAAGTGGGTTACTTCTTTGTATGCTGTCCAGAAATACCAGTCCCGGATCTCCCTTTTCCCAGGCACTTTGTACAATCTGTTGCCAAATACGCTTCGCTTTGACTCTCTTTACCGTTTTACCTGAAACAGGGTGGACCAAAGACCACACCTCATCTTTTTCAACTGCCTGCATAAAAGCATCTCGCATGCCTATGGAAAGATTAAAGTTATGCAGCACATCTTCATCCGTTTTGGCCTGAATGAATTCCTCCACATCAGGATGATCAATATTGATCATACCCATATTGGCACCTCGTCTTTTGCCTCCCTGCTTGATATGTTCTGTAGAAGCATCAAATATCTTCATAAAGGATACCGGACCGGAAGAAGTACCACCGGTTGAGCGAATCAAATCTCCCTTAGGGCGCAGTTTGGAAAAATTAAAGCCGGTACCTCCTCCACTCTGCTGGATCAGAGCCGCCTGTTTGAGTGTAGTAAATATGGAGTCCAGGCTATCTTCAATGGGTAGTACAAAACAGGCACTTAATTGTCCTGAGGGATTGCCAGCGTTCATCAGGGTGGGAGAATTGGGTAGAAACAATAAGCTGCTCAACAGGTGGTAAAATCTTTCTTCCCAATAGGCTGCATCGCTTTCTGTGCCGTACTTCAACTCAGCCTGTGCAACGGCTTTGGCTACCCGTCTGAACATTTTATCAGGAGTTTCCAGTAGCTTCCCTTTTTCATCCCTTCTCAGATACCTGCTTTCCAGTACCTGTTGGGCATTCTTGCTCAGGAAGACAGCCTTATTTTCATTCCAAAGATACTGGCTCATCATTTCCCATGCTGCTAAGCTTCAAGATTATTGATGCTTTACCCGTGATAAATACTGTAGCAGATCATCCAGACTGCTAAGCTGATCATAATCAGATTCAGGAATATCTATGCCCAGTTCTTCGTCTATGGCCACGATCAGGTTAAGCCAGTCAATTGAGTCTATGTCCAGCTCTTCTCTAAGGTTAGCCTTGGGGTCCAAACTGCTTAAATCAGCTTCAGGGGCAGTTTTTTTTAGTAATTGTAATATCTTTTCTTTCATAAGTCATTAGCTTATCAACTGGGGGATATCCTGTAAATAATGTGCCAGGGCTTCCAGAAAGAGCGCTCCCTGATGACCGTCCGAAGCACGGTGATCGGCAGCCAGAGTGGCATGTACCAATGGCCGTATGCCCATCATCCCATTGGCGACCCAGACCTGATCCAGGATTTTCCCAAACCCGACCAAAGCCACTTGCGGGGGATAAATGACGCCATACACGGTTTCTACACCCCTGTCGCCAAGGCTTGTAAGGGTTATGGTGGCATCAGTAAGCTCTGAGCTCCTCAACCTTCCCTCGCGGGTTCTTTGGGTAAGATCTTTCAGATTTTCCATCAGTTCATCCAGACTTTTGGTATCCGCATGATGAATGGCCGGGGTGATCAATCCTCCCTTTCGTAATGCTATGGCAAAACCTATGTGGATAGCTTCCTGTATCCTCAGTTCATTTTCAATCCAATAGCCATTCAACTCAGGGACTTCTGTTAGGGCTTTTGCTACTGCTTTGACGAGTAGAACAGATATCAATAACCGCTCTTTCACAGTACGCTTACGATTTTCTGCTTCCATCCAATCTAAAGCATGACGCATGTCTATGTGGGTATCCAAGTAGTAGTGAGGTATCTCTCGGTTTGACTTTGCCATGGCAGCGGCAATCGCCTTTCTAATGTTGGTAGAATAAGCCTGTGCATGTGCAACGGTTTCTGGCTTTTCAGATGGAGCTTTTTCGGTTTTCTGATGCATAAAGCGTTCTACATCAGCACGTCCGATCGCTCCATTAGGCCTAGTACCATGTACTTCATGCAGGTCAATATTGTTTTCTGCGGCAATCATCCTTGCCAGTGGCGAAGCTTTGATACGGTCCATAGTTTTTATGGATTGCACTAAAGCAGGTTCCACTTTCGGTTTTGCCTTAGACTTCGTACTTACCGGTGTAGCATCTTCTGATAATTCTATCTGTTCCATGTCTGGCGCGACCTTCATGAGGTGTTCTCCATGTTTCATTTGTAGCTGTTCCCAGGAAGGTTCACCCTCTGAGCGAAAATAGGCCATCAGGGTACCCACAGGTAGTTTCTCTCCGGGTTGCACCAGAATTTTTTCAAGTATACCATCTTCATAGACTTCCACATCTATATCTCCTTTTTCAGTTTCTACATCGGCAATGATATCTCCCCTACTGACATGCGCTCCTTCCTTCACATGCCATCCCATCAGGATAGCTGATTTCATATCTGCACCCAGACTTGGCATTCTAAACTCACCCATAGCGCTGCATGTATTTTTTGGTGGTCTCTATGATTACTTCCGTTTGCGGAAGCGCTGCCGTTTCCAAATGAGCCGCGTAAGGGATAGGCACTTCTGCACTGCAGATACGCTCTACCGGCGCATCCAGCTCATAGAATTTTTTTTCGGTAATCCTGGCACTGATCTCCGCGGAAATACTTCCACTTCGCCAGCCTTCATCCACTATAATAGCCCTATGGGTTTTGCTTACACAGTCTAGTATGGTTTCCTCATCCAAAGGACGCAGTACCCGCAGGTCAAGCACCTCTGCATCAATACCTTCGCTGGCCAAAAGCTCAGCTGCATCTAAAGCTTTATACAGGCTAGCGCCATAGGTGAGTATGCTGACATCTTTCCCTGTTCTCATCACTTTGCTGTGTTCAATATCAATGTTATCCTTTTCTTCAGTCAAAATACCCTCTCTATTATATAGAGTAGAATTTTCAAAAATGAGTACGGGGTCAGGATCTGCCAATGCCTTTTCCAACATCCAGCGTGCATCTTCCAGGTTTGCGGGTGTCAATATCTTGATACCGGGAATATGGGCATACCAGCCTTCCAGACTATGCGAATGTTGCGCAGCCAGTTGTTTGCCACCGCCAGTAGCCATCCTGATGACAAGGGGCACATTGAATTGCCCACCCGACATGTGCAGTAAAGTTGCGGCATTGTTCATGATCTGATCTAGTGCCAGCAGGCTGAAGTTGACAGTCATGATTTCTACAATGGGACGCATACCTCCCAGAGCAGCTCCTATCCCTGCTCCTACAAATACGGATTCGGACAGAGGAGTGTCCCGGATGCGTTCCGGTCCGAATTCTTCCAGTAATCCCCGGCTAACAGCAAAACTACCTCCATATTTGCCTACATCCTCTCCCATCAAAAAGACTCGCTCATCCTGAAGCATGGCTTCTCGTATAGCTGACCTCATCGCTTCGCGATAGGTGGTGGTCTGAGAGTTTACAAGAGTTTCTGTAGTCATTTTGATTCCAGTTCTGAATAAACAAATCGGGTAAGGTCTTCAACAGGCTCCCAGTTTCCTTGCTCAGCAAAGTCAACTGCGTGTTGTATTTCCTGTTTTACTGCCTTCTCTAGGCTCTTGACGTCACTTTCAGTGATCAACTGCTGCTCTTTCATCTGCTGAATGAAGGTGATAATCGGATCTTTTTTCTTCCACTCTTCTACTTCTGACTTACTTCTGTACAGCTCTGCATCAAACATGGAGTGCGCTCTAAACCGGTAAGTCCTGCATTCCAAAAAATAAGGTTTCTGCTGGCTACGCACATAATTGACCGCTTTTTTTGCAGTTTCTTCCACCACAATTATATCCATTCCATCTACTGAATCTGCTTCAACACCATAGCTTTTGGATTTCTCAGTCAAATTAGTCACGGATTCAGATCTTTCTAAGGCTGTCCCCATGGCATAAAGATTATTCTCACAGACAAAAAGTACCGGCAGTTGCCATAATACTGCCAGATTCATGGTCTCATGAAACTCTCCTTCGGCAATGGCTCCTTCCCCAAAGAAACAGCACGTGACCTGATGCTTATGCTGCATCTTATCGGCCAAAGCCAAGCCGGCAGCCAGAGGTAGTCCCCCGCCTACAATAGCATTACCACCATAAAATCTGGTACTGGTATCAAATAAATGCATGGAACCTCCTCGGCCCCGGCTGCACCCCTCCTGCTTACCATACATTTCAGCCATGATTGAATTAGCAGCAACCCCTCTGGCCAGCGCCTGACCATGCTCCCGGTAGGTAGCCACCACTGCATCTTCCGGCGCCAATGCTTCCATCACTCCAACGGCTACTGCCTCTTCACCAATGTAAAGATGCAGAAAACCTCTTATTTTTAGGGTGGTATACAATTCTCCTGCCTTCTCTTCAAACCGCCTGATCAATAACATCTGACGGAGCAAATGCAAAGCATGTTCTTGATTTCCCTTAGATTTTTTTGGTTTAGACTCCTTCTCCGGTATTTTTTGAATATCCATAGCCGCTCCTATTTTACCAGCATCACCATGTATTTGGAAGACTCCCAGAATTTGTCAGGGTCAGAGACCACCAGATTTAACTTATCCCCTGATGTTTCTTTTTCAATAGAATAAGAGTCGGAAGGATGCACCGAAACCAGGGTAAGCTCTTTTCCTTCTACCGGAAAACTGTCCTTCTCCCTGATATTGATACGAATAAATTTTTGATGATTAAAATCAGGTCTCAGTATTTTGGCACCACCGAAAAGTCCCAGAAACTTCCCCTTCTTATCCAGAATTTGCTCATCTTTAAGATCTTTGTAATCCCCCATGACATAATAGGCTGTATTTAAGGCCTCCCATTGCTCTTCACTGGAACGCGTGAGTGTTTCAAAATCAGTCTGCATACTTTTTAAAGTTGACTGAGTTTCTTCCAACTGCTTTTTCAGTTGTGAAATGGTCTGCTCCCTTACCCTGATCTGTTCTTCAAGTACTTCTTTTTCTTTCAGTCTCTCCTGCACCAACGTATCTTTTTCTCGGCCTACGTTTCTCAAACCTGCCCTCAGGTTACTGATAATTTGCTGATTTGAGCCGATCAGATCTTCTATCCTACTCACATCATCGCTAAGCCTTTCGCTCAGTTCCTGTGGTGATGCATCTGGTAGTTGATTACCTATTGAAATTTCTGCATCATGAATTTGTCGGAGTTGATTTTCAACCTCTGCTACAGAATTTACAAATGATTTGAATTCCGTATCCTTTTCTTCAAGCTGTTGCGACAGCTGCTGCTCTCTTTCCTCTAATTCGCTGATAAGAGTGCTACTTTCTTCCTGCACATTTTTCTCACAACTATAAAGTAAAAAAGCAGACCATAAAATGATGAAAATGCGCTTTGTATTCATGGTAACAATGTTTTGAATTTGAACTTTTTTTATCAATTCTTTTCAAGTGTAGAGGTATCTCCTTCAGGGAGACCCAAAGCCTGGGTTTTCAGCAGCCTGCGCATAATTTTCCCACTGCGTGTGTGAGGGAGCTGGTCTCTGAATTCTATCTCTTTTGGAGCGACAGCCGATCCCAACTTCTGGCGGGCGAAGCCTTTGATTTCCAGCGATAGTTCTTCACTGGCTTGCCTACCTGATTTTAAGAGGATATACGCTCTAACGACTTCACCTATCACCGGATCAGGAATGCCGATCACTGCTGCTTCTGCCACTGCCGGATGTTCCATCAGTACACTTTCCACTTCAAAAGGGCCTACCATGTGTCCTGAGGTTTTTATGATATCATCTGCTCTTCCTACAAACCAGAAATATCCATCTTTATCTTTTTTTGCCAGGTCGCCACTAATGTACCATCCTCCCACGAAACATTTTTGATACCGTTCTTCTTCATGGATATATCCACGAAACATGGAGGGCCAGCCAGGTTTTAAAGCAAGCTCACCTATTTCTCCATCAGCTAAGACTTTTACTTCATGCTCATTTACCCTTTGCACTACTGCTGCTTCAATGCCGGGCAGAGGGCGCCCCATAGAACCAGGTTTGATAGGGAGAGCAGCAAAATTTGAGATCATAATTCCTCCAGTCTCTGTCTGCCACCAGTTATCATAAATAGGCATACCCAGGACTTTTTCTGCCCAGGCTATAGCTTCAGGGTTAAGCGGTTCTCCTACACTATGAATTAAGCGCAAATGCGATAAATCATATTTTTCTTGCGGTTTGATATCCAGGCGCATCAGCATACGAATGGCAGTAGGTGCTGTGTACCATACACTGACCTTCTGTTTCTCCAGAATGCTATACCAACGTTCTGCATCAAAATCCGACTCGTCAATAATGCTGGTAACACCCAATGTCAGTGGGGCAATAATGCCATAAGAGGTACCGGTCACCCAGCCAGGATCAGCCGTACACCAGAATATATCATCAGGATGCAGATCCAGCACATATTTACCAGTAATATAATGGGTTATGACTGCCTGATGAACGTGTACAGCGCCTTTAGGCATTCCGGTGGTCCCACTGGTAAAGTGCAGGGTCGCCATACCCTCTGGATTGGTAGGAGGAATGGCGAAGCGATCAGATGCCTTTTTCATATGCTTGTCCAGGGAAAGCACATTGGGATTGATATCTTTTTTAGCATCTACCAACAGCACATACTGCAAACCTGGAAGTTGACTGTGTAGCGCCTGTATTTTTTTCTGGTAAAAACGTTCAGTGGTCACCAGTACTTTTGCTTCTCCTTTGCTCAACCGCTGCAGCAGAGGTTCGGGACCAAAAGCAGAAAATAAAGGACAGAATACACTGGTATTTTTCCATGTGCCCAACGCAGCAATGTATAATTCAGGAATTCTACCGGTAAGTAAAAAAACAGTATCACGCTTACCTACTCCCAAATGCTGCAATACATTGGCGAAGCGATTGCTTTGCCTATCTAACTCCCGATAACTTATATCACGAACTTCACCTTGCTTGCTTAGCCAGCGAAAGGCTATGCCTTCTGATCCAGCATGCCGACCTACAGCTTCATGTGCGATATTAATACCATTCCCCCCTGGCAAGCCGTTCAGCTCTTGTTGTGCCTGCTCCCAAGAGAAGGTTTTATAACTTTTACTATAATCCGCCAGGTTAGGTGTCATGAGGGCTCTATTAAATTACGGCTGAGTTACATTTAGCCATATTCCTGTTACCGGGGTGATTAAAATACTAATGATGATTCAATGTGTTCTTAAGCATGTCTATTATCAACATATGGGATCTTCTATAATCAGACAAGCTATCTATGTCACCAAATAAGAAACATAATTTAGCTTATGGTTCAAATAAAGTTAATGATGTAGGTCACTGATACTGCTAATGTTTGTCATTGATTTTCTTATATTTTCATTGAGTGTAAAAAGTAATCGTACGTTTTGGATAATATGTGGTTTATCCAGTTAGCAGTGTTCTCCTATGTCTTAGTTTTTCCAGCAATTGATCTGTGAATGCATCGGAGTATATTCCATATCCATTGACCAGTATGCCTTTTAGATGATACTTATCTGAAGAAATAGCATAAAGTACTGCTTCATCATCAGGGTCTGTCATACCTTCAAATCTATACACATCATCAATGACAAATTCCTCTGGCCATAATTGCAGATTGCCATTCGTGTGCGTTAAGCCATGCCTATTCAGATTAAAATCTTCAACATATCCATGTTTTCGTAATTCGTCCATGGTATTACTCATCGTATCCATAATTCTTAATTTGAAGGTGGAAGAATATTGATTTTCTAGTATGATATCTTTACTCGGATAGCCCTTATTTAATTGCCAAACCAGATAAATTTGATTCTATGTATGAATTAAGATATGGTTTATTTACTTCAGGAGGGATGATCTAAATCATTCTTAAGACTAATGCTCATCATCGTTTATTACATGAACTTATTGCACCTTAGGTCATCACATTGACATATGTATCTATGCTATCCTGGACAGCAACAGAAGGCTCACCTCACCCATTAGGCGTTTCTTATATCCCTCAGGAAGATGCTTATAATTTTGCCCTCTATTCCAAACATGCTAGCAGTGTGACTTTACTGATTTATAGCAGTCAGAATTTTATTACCCCATTGTTAAGCTATCATTTGCAGTACCTGCATAACAAATCCCATAGAATATGGCATTGTCGCATCAAAGCCGCTGCGCTTCGTGAAGGGAAATACTATGCCTATAAAATTGATGGGCCCGAGCCTGCCGGACAGTTTGAATGGCACACTTTTGATAAAGATAAGGTGTTGCTTGACCCTTATGCCCGTGCTGTCTTTTTTCCTCCGGCATTTGACCGTACAGCTGCAAGCCTACCTGGCATGAATGATGGTCAGGCTCCACTGGGCATGATTATCAAGGATACCAACCATTTTGACTGGCAGGATGATATCAGGCCTTTTCATGAGCATGACCTGATCATTTATGAACTTCATGTGAAAGGGTTTACTTTCCATCCAAGCTCAGGGGTGACAGAGGACAAAAGAGGCACTTTTGCTGGTGTAATAGAAAAGATCCCTTACCTCAAAAAACTAGGAATTACGGCAGTAGAGTTAATGCCAGTCCACCAGTTTGACCCTCAAAATGGTGACTACTGGGGTTATTCAACCCTCAATTTCTTTTCCCCTCATCATGCTTATGCGAGTCAGACAGAAGAAGGCGGGCAGGTAAAAGAATTTAAGCAGATGGTCAAAGCTCTGCATAAGGCCGGTATAGAGGTGATTCTGGATGTGGTCTATAACCACACTACTGAAGGTGATCGTTTTGGGCCTATCTACAGTTTCAAAGGAATTGACAACAGTACCTATTATTTGATCAGTGAGGAACAACCTGAACCTTATTGTGATTATACCGGCACGGGTAATACCATGCATACCCGAAATAATCACGTTAAATCCATGATCATTGACAGCCTGCGATATTGGGTAAAAGAAATGCATGTAGATGGTTTTCGCTTTGATCTGGCTTCTATCTTTTCCAGAGGAGTAGATGGCAATCTCAGTTTTGAAGAACCTCCTATCTTTGCTGATATACAATCTGACCCTCTGCTTGTGCAGGTACGATTCATTGCCGAACCCTGGGAAGCATCGGGGACCTTTCAATTGGGCAGTAAGTTTCCTGGCTTACAGTGGATGCAATGGAATGGTGCTTATCGTGACGAAGTAAGAAAGTTTGTCAAAGGAGATATGGGTATGGTCCCTCACTTAATGAGCAGGCTATACGGTAGTGATGATTTGTTTTCAGATACACTTCCTCATGCTTACCACGCTTATCAAAGTATCAATTTTATCACTTCACATGATGGTTTTACACTTTATGACCTGGTTTCTTTTAACTACAAACATAATTTTGCCAATGGAGGGCATAATGCTGATGGTCAGAACGAAAACTACAGCTGGAACTGTGGAATTGAAGGAGATGAAGTGCTCACTGAAAGCGTACTGAAATTGAGAATTCAACAGGCAAAAAACTTTATAGTCCTACTTATGCTCTCCAATGGTACGCCTTTGATATTGGCAGGTGATGAATTTCTACGGACGCAGAAAGGTAATAATAATCCTTACAATCAGGATAACGAAACCTCCTGGGTCAACTGGAGCATGATGGAAAAGCATGGTGATTTTTTTAAGTTTTATCAAAAAATGATTGCCTTTAGGAAAGCTCACCCATCACTTTGCCGCAGTAGATTCTGGAGAGAAGATGTACAGTGGTTTGGCATCAACGATAAGCCTGACCTTGCTTACCATTCCAGATCACTGGCTTTTTTTCTGCGCGGTAAATCTCAGGAAGATCATGATCTGTATGTGATGGTCAATGCTTATTGGGAAGCGTTGACTTTCAATTTTCAGCTTGAAGGTCCCTGGCATAGGATCATTAATACCGGCCTTACTGCTCCTCAGGACTTCATTGCACAGGGAGAAGAAGTTATCTACAGCAATACGTATTTACTACTGCCAAGGTCTGTGGCGGTATTTATAAATTTTAGCTGAACAGAAAGTTTTCTTACTATTTACATTTCACAAATCAACTTTAAGCAATAAAATAAAGTAAGCAGTAGGTTTACCTGTCTTTTTGGGGATCATGAATTACTAATAAGGGTATGTTTGTTTCAAATAACAGCTTTCTGGTGTGCGTGCCTCTCAGCAGCTTTTCCCAGAAGCTATGCCGGTGAGAAATCAAAGCGACTAATCCTGCTCTCTCTTTGTCCAGAAACTTCTCTATACTTTCCAGTATATCCTCTCCCTCTTCAAGATGATAAGAACAAGGGGAAGGATAGAAGTACCTATCCATCTGAAGCCTGGCAATGGCAAAATGAGTGTCAAGGGAATGTATCTTTGTTATCACATGTAGCACCTTGATTTCAGCATTGAATATTTCTGCCAGTTCCCTGACAGGTTTTAAGTGGAGAGGATCTTCCAGATTGAGAAAATCCGTTGCCAGGACAATGTTTTCTGCAATTTTGAAACAAACACCTTCAGGAATAACCAACACGGGAAAAGTGGACCTTTCTATGACAAAGCTTGCCACGCTTCCAAAGATTCCCCTGCTAAGTTTGCCCTCTTTCCTCAATCCCATCACTACCAGATCAACCTCATTTTGTTCAACAAGCTTATTCACTTCCTCTATCAGGAAGCCTTCTATCATCCGACGCTTAATCAAAAGTGGGTAACTTTCATGCAGCTCATGTGCCAGGATTTTTAACTGTTTCATACGTTCTTTTTTTGCTTCTTCCAGTTGCACCTCTGTGATGGGTTTAACAGTAACAGGAAGGGGGAAGGGAAAAGCATGCACGAGTAAAACTTTTCCTCCAAGCAGGGAAGCTAGCTGACAGGTATACATAGCGGCATTTTTTGCAGCACCAGAAAAGTCAGTGAGAACCAATATCGTTTTCATGGTAATTACAAACTCAGTTATATTGGGCAGGTGAGTTATGAAGATACTATTTCATTTTCACTGATTAAGATCATGGCTACTGCTGATCAAGATTAGCGATTAGGGGAATTCTATCTTTTAAATTAATGCATTCACGAAGGGCCATTCTGCTTACTTCTAACTTAAAAGAATGTGTTAATTAAATCTATTCAGGTCATGAAACACATAAATACACGCCTGATCTTTTTATTGCTTTTTGTAATATTTACTAGCGCTGAAGCCCAGAGTATATGGCCTAAAGAAATACAACTGGAGCAGGAGGAGAAAGTAATTATCTACCAGCTACAACCGAAGGCGCTGGAAGGCAACCTGCTTAAATCAAGGGCTGCCATCTCAATCAGACAGCATGATAATGATGAACCTCTATTTGGTGTGTTATGGATGGAAGCACGATTGCTGACAGAGAGAGACGAACGCATGGCTACATTAGAAAATATTGTCATTACCCATATACGATTTTCCGACACTACAGAAGAAAGTCAACTAAGTGCGCTGAAAACATCTCTGGAACAGCAGATTCCACAATGGCACTTAGACATCGCTCTTGATGATTTACTGGCTACGCTGGGGACAACAAATATCAGCCCCTCAACTGAATTTAACAACGCGCCTCCCAGAATTTTCTACAGATCTCAGCCTACGATGCTGGTACTGATAGATGGTGAACCTATCCATACCTTTGATGAAGAACTTTCTATAGATAGAATTATTAATACTCCTTTTTTGATTGCCCTGAACCCTGACGACCAGCTTTACTATTTGTATGGGGACCAATTCTGGTATCAGTCGGCTAATCTCACACAGGGTTGGAAGGCAATAGAAAAGCTTCCCAAAAGAATAAAAAAGTTAAATAAGAAAATAGAAAAGCAGCAAGAGAACACTCCTGTTTCTCAATATGTCTTCTATGAAGATGCATTACCTCCTGAAATTCTTGTCAGCACTATGCCAGCCGAACTCTTACAGTCAAAGGGTGAACCCGAGTTTGTTTCCATAGAGGGTACAGGACTTTTGTATATTAGCAATACTGACAATGAGATTTTCCTGGACATTGATAGTCAGCAATATTTTGTGGTATTATCTGGAAGATGGTATACTGCTAAGTCTTTGGAAGGTCCATGGTCCTATCATTCTTCCAATACCTTACCGGAAGATTTTGCTATGATACCTGAAGATTCTGAAAAGGGTAATGTGCTGATTTATGTAGCGGGTACACAAGCAGCCGAAGAAGCAGTAATGGATGCCCAATTTCCGCAAACAGCGCGAGTAGACCGGCATGCAGCTCAATGCAGTGTAGTATATGACGGCAGTCCTCAATTTGAGCCTATTGAAGGAACTCGTCTTGAATTAGCTATAAATGCATCAACTACTGTACTTAGAGACAATGAAAGGTATTTTTGTGTGGAAAATGGTGTATGGTTTGTTTCAGAACATGCCACTGGCCCTTGGGAACTATCTGTTGATCGTCCTTCGGATATAGATAGAATTCCTCCAAGTAGTTCAGCATACAATGTACGGTATGTTCATATTTATGATGTTACACCTGATTTCATCTATATGGGGTACACACCTGCATATCTGGGGTGTTACGTTTGGGGCCCTACCATTGTGTATGGCACGGGTTATTACTATCGGCCCTGGTACAGAAGATACTACTATCCACGTCCGCTGACCTGGGGTTTTGGTATGCTCTACGATACATGGACAGGATGGAGCATAAGCCTGGGGTTTGATCTGGGGTGATATTACTGGATAAGTCCATACCGGTATTATGGATGGTGGGGGCCTCCCAGATATCGTCCTCCCCGTTATGAATCTTACCGGGCCAGCAGAACTGGACTGAGAGTTTCTCCCATTCAGAGAAGGTACTACTATCCCACTAATTTATACCGCTATCGCCGGGATACCTATACCAGAGATATTACCCGTAGATCTAACAGAGTATATATTCTTCCTTCCGGGGGAAGAAGTCAACAAGGCACATCAATTGTTAGAAGTAACCGACAAACCTATGGTACAGCCGATAGGACAAGGCGGCAGGCTATACCTTCCCCCAAGACATCCAATAATGTATACACTGACCGGCAAGGGAATATTTATAGACGTGATCAGACTGGCCAATGGCATAAGAGAGAGCCCCGATCATGGAAACCTGTCAGCAGAGAAAATACTCAGAGGATGCAGCAGCTTCAGAAGCAAAAAGAAATGCGAGATCGGGGGCAGGTGCGCAGTAATACTTTCAATCAAGCTACCAAAAGAAAAACGACTACTAATAAAAAGAAAAGTAACCGTGGAGGCTCCAATCCCTAAACCTGGCAGAAGTAAACCTTGGTAATTAGAGGAAAATAGAAAAATGGCAAAGTCTATATTAATATGAACGTAAGTCCTATAGTCTATTCGGGTCACTTAGCGTTGGAGACTGTAGAAGATTTAAGAAATTATCTTCATTTGTTTAACCGTAATGTAAGGCTTCATCCCGCTCCTCATCACAGAAGTATTGATGATAGAGGCTCCCTTTGCCAGGTGGATATTGACAGAGCATTGCAGGAACGATTATCTCGCTAGTGAATATTTAGCTCCCCGACCTTTGCTGCCACTCGGTGTTAATATCTTTTTCTTCACTAAATCCTGCAATTCTTTAGAAGATACCGTTTGCTTTACATTATTCAGTTCTTGGTAAATCGCATTAGTAACTTGACCATGCTCTTTTGTATACAATACGGCTTTGATTTGCCGTTCATTCAGGTCAAGATTGAGTAGATGTTCTTTGGTGTAAATATTCTTAAGAAAGGTAATTTAAAAACCACCTGCATACTCTTCCAGGATAGGAGCAGGAAGACCCGCTTCCTGGCAGGCATTCATAATTTTGGCGATACCTCTTCCCCAAGTTTCAATATAACCCGCTTTGAAAAATACTAATGCACAGTTTAGTCCTCCAATTATGATCTTTTTAGAAATTCCTTGATCTCATCAATATATTCGGGCAATGGCATTTTATCTATCTCAACCTTTGCCATTTTTTCTGCTTTATGTACACCATAATCATGGTAATAGTCATAGAATTTGATTTCAAAATAATTGTTTTCCGTGTTTTTACCATAATTTCAATTTCACATTAATCTGTCGGGTAAGAGCTAATCTCTTACACCGTAATATTGTCATGCATTTGCAGCGGTATTTTATCGCAGCAGTAGCGTACTTTACGCTAACATAGATTTTGTTTTTTTTTGGACATGGTTAAGCCCGGTATCCCATCGCATAAAGATCCGGGCTTTTCTTTTCATAACAGTATGGTAATCCTGCCTTAACCTCAATGTCATTCCTTCTTTCTAGTATTGTATCGTAGGTATACTTATTAATCATGCTATGTTGAGAAGAGCAGCTGCATTATGTCAACTCCGTTGGGGCTGCTTTACTTTTTTTTATTACCTGGTAAGATTAGGGAGAAATTGCGTAATGAAAATCACGTTCAACCGGCGATATTTACATAGTCCTTTAAAAAGGATTAGTCATAAATATATTTTGTATAGCTAAGCCCGGGGATCCTACTGCCATATAGCCACCCGGGCTTTTCTTTTGCCCTGGAAGTATGGCTATAATGATTAGCCCTAATTGCTTAGCCAATTCAATCACTTATCTCTATTTCATAGCCGATCTGCGTGCTATACCTTTGAAATAGTTAGAGTGCATATTCTTTAACTATTTTTTCAACTGACAACAGAACATTTTTTAGACTTGATGATGATTGAAAGAAGGGTGCCCGGTATAGGTATTGGCTATGTCGGGTTTTTCTTTTATATTTAACTTTTTTCCCTCAGCCATTCATCATAAGTCATATTGTGCTCTCTCAGATATAGTATCTGATCAATCTTTTCCTTTGCCAGTGAATAAGATTTAAAGTTGGGTGTAATGGATCTTCTTTCCTCAGAGATAAAAATAGAGTAGTTGCCATCCACTATCTTTTTTACATGGAAGTTAATTTGCTCCTTTCGGCAAATGAATGTTAGTTTGTTCAGGTCACGACGGGTCATTTAGAAATTATCAAAAACCTTTAAAAAAGAATTCCTATATAAATACTTAACACTAAGCTTTTTGTAATTATGATTGATGAACTAAAAATAACAAAGAGAAGAGGTAAAAAAGTAAAAGATAAAGTATGCTCTGGTTGTGACTGTTTTTTAATGTAATCTGGGAATATGAAAGTACACAAGGAATAGTATACCTATGCCCTTCCAGATGTAAAGACAAAGCTATGTCAAGCAATATAAGCGTCCCAAGAAACTTAATTGTATGATAAAAATAGCCGGTATTTATTTACCAGCTACTCTATTTCTTCTGAATACAGTTCTTGAACAGGTACATCACTCATTTTTTCGTTTGCTTTCCATAAATCATACTGCACCTGTAAATTTAGCCAAAATTGAGCTGAAGTATTAAAGGCTTTGCTCAGTCTCACAGCCATTTCAGGACTAATGCCAGTGTGGCCGTTTAGAATTTCCGATAGATTTTTACGAGTTACGCCCAACGCTTCAGCTGTTCTCGTTACAGTCAATTGTAGCGGCTCAAGATAGTCCTCCCTCAGTATCTCTCCAGGATGGGGAGGATTGAACATAATCATTGTCATAGTGCGAATGTGTATAAAGTTTTTAACCGGCACCTGCTTACTCAGTGCCGGTCTTAACTATTTAGTGGTAATCTTGATAATCGACTACATAAACGTCTCCATCTTCAAAAAGAAAAGTTATGCGCCAATTTCCGGTGACCTTTAATGCTAGATGACCCTCTAAGTCACCCTTCAACTTGTGTAGCCCGCCACCTGGGTAATTTAAATCTTTCAGCTCTGTGGCTGAATTTAGTCTAACCATAATCTTTCTCACCTTTTTTGTGTGAGTCGGATTGATTCCTGATAAATCGCCTTTTTCAAAGAATTTTTTCAAACCCTTGTGGCGAAAACTTTTAATCATTTTCTTATTTTTTGTAGTCTCAGTTTTTGCCCGAAGGCCCAACTGCTTGTACAAGCTACAATCCTATATACGTAACTTATTACGTTATAGGTTACAAATATATTAAACTTTTCAAAAAAACAAAACCACCGGACCATCACACCGAGCGGTCATTAACATAAAACAGCGGGTAATCTCCTACCCAAGGTCTAATGCAAATGTCAATACAAAAATGTATGGAATGAAAGCATACATCAATTAACTACCTTTTTGCGCCTGGTATGCACTGATAAAGTTTTCCAGAATCTCATGGATGAGTTTATCATGTGAAGAAATATCCTCTTTATCAGCAATTTCTTTCATACCCTCAATGACAGTGTTCCGCATCCGGAACTGTGTATACTCACTTTCTGACTTGTTCTCTTCTTTGAGCTTGTTCAACATATCATCCATAGAACTAAATATTTTATCGTTTGACTGTGCTTTATTTTTTCGCAGCGGCGACCGCTTAGGTCCAGCCTGATCCGGCTTTGCCTCCTGCTTTTATCTTCTGGCGGTTCTTCCTTTTTATCAGGTTGGTTTGATTGATCAACTTTGTTGCGGTTGGCTATGTTCATCATCCGCTGGAGCTTATCGGAGGGTTGCTTCTTTGCCATCACTTGATGAGTTTCCTGAATTCTTTGCTATACATATTGAACTCGTCAATCATATCTTCAGCGGTGATAAGATCGCTAACGGTGCTCAGGTCCCTTTTGTAGCGTACCAGATTCAATAGGTGAAGCAATCAAAGGAATGATAACTACATCAGAGGCATTCAGGATCAGCTCAACGCCTGTGCCTTCCATCCTGCCCGCCGAATCATTAAACACCAGGTCATACTCTTTGTCAGCTGTGGCAATGGTTTCAGCAAATATCTGTGCTGCATCTTTCTGGTCCCATCTGAAAGGAATTACACCGTGACCTGTCCCTTCTTTACAGTGCCTCCTATGACAAGTGCAGCAGATATAATCAGCAGGTTTTTGATGATGTACTGCCCTTCCAGAGTAGGCGCGTAAGGAATACGTCCCTGCTGAAAAGTGACCTCTGGAAAAATGAACAGAGGTAAAATCGTGCCTACCATCTGTATGGCCAAAAGAGCAATGGCAATACGTATAGTCTTTTTGGAAAGAAAAAACAGGCCAATGACTACTTCCCACCAACCAACGATTTTTACCCAATCGCTCCCTCCCAGCAGAGGCAGCCAATTGATGGTAGCCTCTACCAAAGATGCCGCCGGAGATATTTCAAAAGCCTTCAGAATACCGAACCAGAAAAAGATGATGCCAAGAGATATACGAAGGGCTAGCTTGCCCCAGCGTTCCATAAAATGGGCTATTTTAAAATCCAAATGCTCAATGTTCATCTCCTTGATCTAGTTAGTTAAAAATATGTACAGCATAAATTTTACCCCCTAGTTAAGATACCCCTACAGAAGGGCACTTGTTTCTTTTACTTTATTATTTTTACCAGGTATCAAGAAAGGCTAAGTGTCTTGGATTGCTAAAAGACCAGCGATTAGAAACGACTCTCAGCAACCTAAAGTTTGTCCTCTATCTAAAATAGCCCCACAGTAGCGCAGTAAGATGAGGGTTTTTCATTATGTTAAGTGATTACGCCTTAGTTAAAAACTGTTAAATAAAATTTATGAAGGTTTTCATGATTTATGTTGATGGAGGCAATCAAATTTCCATGTGGAACTCAGAAAAAGACTTTCCTTCTTCGTTTCCTGGAAGGAAAGTCCTTTAAGAAATTTTATCTTACTAATTTTCAATAATTCGGAATTCAACTCTGCGGTTGATACTTCTACCTTCTTCGGTGGTATTTTCCGTGATAGGCTGAGTCTCCCCTGCACCGCTGATGAGTATACGAGAACTATCCACATTTTTCTGTAGGAGGAACTGCTGCACTACTTTGGCTCTTTCTATGGATAAAGCCTTATTCCGTTCCTCAGTACCAACATTGCAGGTATGACCGATGAGTTCCACCTTCAACCACTCATTACTCCGCATGATCTCGGCAATCTGGTTCAAAAACTGCTTAGAACTCTGGTCAAGCTCAGCAGTCTGGAACTCAAATCGTACTGTCTTTTCCAGGTTAAGTTTGTCCTTCTCGGCTAGCTGCATTTTCTTCTCTACCTTTGGCAGATTAGCGCTAGACATTTCCATAGGACGGTTGTCGAGCTTTTCTACTGAAGCAGGTTTAGTCAGCGGAACCGGTTCAGGGTCCAGTTCTTCCTCTATTTTTTCCATCTCCTTTTCTTCAATTTCAATCTCTTTCTTCGAGTCCTTGTCTACTACTATAGGTGATTCAGGTTGCATGATTTTACGAATTCGCAACGATAAGGAAATCTCAAAGATACCAGTCTGAAGAGCAGTATTGAGCTCATTGGACACAGGCTGATCATAAGAGGCAGCCAGGCTAAGGTTTTCCTGCTGGTACTCCAGCGATACCACTCCTGCCTGGTTGGTATTGTACCATAAACCGAGAGCTACTTGTTGCTGTCTCTCACGGTTCATTTGATATCCCAGCCAGGAGCCTGCGTTCCAAAAGCTATTTTGGGCCTCCTGCACATAGCGAAACGTAGGCATGACCGAGAAACGTCCCTGACTATAAGCTCGGTAGCCAGCAGTGAGTTTCCAGGAAAGAGGTACCTGGTCCTGTCCGTCCGTGATGAAGGAAGCATTAGGCTGATTAAAATTGAAGATAGAAGCCCCGGCAAAAGCTCTTAATTGTCCATCTGTACCTTTCCACTGCCAGTGCAGCCCGCCGCTGCCGCTAAGGTAGCTGGTAGTGTTGTTGATCAGAGTTTCTCCAGTGCCAGCATTAGGGTCAAATACTCCATCTACATACTGCTGATCGGTAGTAAAGTTAAATCCGAGACTACGCTGAAAGAAGCCTCCCTGGAAGCCCATACTCAACGAGCTTCGCGGGAATACCTTTATGCTGTAGGCCAGCCCCAGCATACCGCTGTTGGTCTGTACGATGTCCGAAGAGCGATCGTTGAGGAAGGCCGCACCTACCCCCAGGCGGTGATGCCCCACACGGATAGGCACTTAACCTGATAGCATGGAAGTCTGAAAGCTCTCACCTGCGCTGATAGTTTGGTTACGGTAGTTTGCAAAGATACGAGCATCTTCCACTGTACTGATCATTGCCGGATTGGTCAGAAAAGGTGTCTGGTGATAAAGTGAGAAGTTTCCCTGCTGTGCCCAGGCTGCCGAAATGCAGACCATGAGAAACAGTATCACTGCAAAAGATTGGCGAATATGTTGATTTATCATTATTCTGAATTAAAGATTTTGTGGTTTCTATTAGCGAAGTAGACGGACAATACCAGACTTTCTACCTTGGACCAGAAGAGGTTGTCCACTGGTATATGTACCCTTGATCACCCATATGTACATGCCCATGGGCTGTTTCTTCCCTGCGAAACTTCCGTCCCACCCCTGTTCAGTTTATCTATCTCGCATAAGTAAGCAATCTCTTTTAAATAGGAGTTTGTCTTCTGATTGGTATATACCGGCAATACTTTACCATTGGCCTGGGCAAGAATATTTTCTTTGTATCGTTCAATAATTTTCAGTGCTTTAGGAAGTAACGGTACTTTGAACCACTCTTTGGATTTTTTTCGCTGCCCCCTTATCCATCTTTCACCATCCAGCCCAATGACTATGTGTTCTGGTTTGAGATCATATACTTCTGCATAAGAAAGGCCCGTATAGCAGCTAAACACAAAAATATCACGGGTTTGATTGAGACGCTCCAGCCTAAAGTCTTTTTCTTCAATTCGGCTTAGTTCTTCCTGTGTGAGACAACCCCTGTCTTTTTTTTCAAACTTAAGTTTAAATTTATGGAAGGGATCCTTTTCAAGCCATTCATTTTTAATAGCTAAGTTGATCATCTTCCGTAAGCGCTCAATATGCTTCATCACGGTGTTCTGCCCCATCGGTTTACGATGATCCTTAGGTTGATAGCTTTTTAGAAACATTTCAAGCTCCGTAATGAACTGATAAGAAAGATGGGAAAGATAAATATCTTTTTTCCGAAGCTTTACAGTTAAAAACTCTTTCACATATCTTTGGGTAGTAAAATAGTTTTTCAACGTTCCCCATTCCAGGCTATCTTTAAGATGCGTATTATGATAATCAATCAGTTCCAACAAAGTGTGCTGTTGCTTTTCCAATCCTAAGTAAGTAGATCGTCCTGAAAATAGTCTACAGAGGGGTTTTTAGATCATTTAACCACAATTAATTAGAATGATGATGAAACGT
>NZ_JBBPHP010000051.1:0-43057 GCF_038039535.1 Catalinimonas locisalis
GCATAAATCTTTAAGTTTTGGTCAACCTAAAGTTTATTCATTGACCCGCTCTTTTCAAAATTTAAACATGCTCTTATTCTTGGATACCAAGGCTATTCTTTAAACAAAAAATTTAGATGGAAAATAAGCTTGCAGTACAAATTAGTCAGGCGATGGCAAAGGAATTTGAACGTAGGGTAATGGGCGAATCCATTCCACGTATCAAAAAATGCCTGAGTTTACTCAACGAAGAAGAAGTATGGTATCGTCCAAATGAAAATATTGTAAGTGTAGGCAATCTGATTCTGCATTTATGTGGTAACGCCCGGCAATGGATATTATGTGGTGTAGGTGAGCAGCTTGATCATCGTAACAGGGATGCTGAATTTGCTGAAACCGGCCCACATACAAAACATCAGCTGGTGGTGCAAATGGATGAGCTGGCAGTAGAAATAAGAAGAGTTTTAGGAAATCTTGAACCGGAAATGCTCCTGGAAAAACGACCTGTGCAGGCTTTTGACGAATCAGTTTTATCCATGCTGGTGCATGTGATTGAGCACTTTTCTTATCATACCGGCCAGATTACCTTTCTGACTAAAAGTCTTAAAAATATAGATACCAAGTATTACGGAAATATAAATTTGAATGCGAAAAAAGGTAATACATAAAGGGTAAAGAAAAAGCCCTTCATCTTTTTGTAAAGGGCTGTGAGAGTTCAAAATATGACAATTAATCTTTCCTAATCAAAAGTTAACTAATCTGACTTCCATTTTGAACAGTATCTTCTGGTTTGACAAAAGTTAGCTTGCCATCATGATCTTCTGCCATCAAGATCATGCCCTGCGATTCGGTTCCCATCATTTTTCTGGGAGCCAGGTTTACCAGTATGCATACCTGCTTTCCAATAATATCTTCTGGTTTGTAATACTGCGCTATTCCACTTAGTACAGTTCGTTGATCAATACCTGTATCCACAATCAGCTTAAGAAGCTTTTTGGATTTTTTAACCTTTTCAGCCTCCAGGATTTTAGCTACTCTGATATCAATTTTTTCAAAATCAGGAAAAGCGATTTCCGCTTTGGAGGGTGCAGCTTTATGCTCGTCTGCCGCTTCATTTCTGGCATCCAAGAGCTTTTGGACTTGTTTTTCTACCACATCATCCTCAACCTTCTCAAATAACAGACTTGCTTTGCCAATTTGATGGCCAGACTGGATGAGTACATCGTTGGCAGCCTTATCCCATGAAATTGCCTCAATATTCAGCATATCTCTTAGTTTTTGTGCTGTGAAAGGCAGGAATGGCTCCGATAATATAGATAAGCCGCTGGCAATTTGGAGCGCTACATTCAGAATTGTTTTAACTCGGTTCTCATCTTCTTTAATTGCCTTCCAGGGTTCAGTGTCAGCCAGATATTTATTACCTACACGCGCCAGGTCCATCATAAGCGCATTTGCTTCCCGGAATTTAAAGTTCTCAATAGCCTCAGAAAGGTCTCTGGCTAATGTCTTAATCTTATTTAGTGCTTCCTTATCTATGTCCTGAAGATCATGTGCTTCAGGTACATTTCCATTAAAATATTTGTGCGTAAGTACCAGCGTACGATTAATAAAATTGCCATAAATAGCAACCAGTTCATTGTTATTCTTAGCCTGAAAATCCTTCCAGGTGAATTCACTGTCTTTAGTTTCAGGTAAAATGCTGCAAAGTACATATCGGAGAATATCCTGTTTATTGGGAAAGTCTTCCAGGTACTCATGCAACCAGACTGCCCAGTTCCTGCTGGTAGAGATTTTCTTACCTTCCAGGTTTAAGAATTCATTGGCAGGCACATTTTCTGGCAAGATATACTGACCATTAGCATGAAGAATGGAAGGAAAGATAATACAATGAAAAACGATATTGTCTTTACCGATAAAATGAATCAGGGTACTGTTATCCTCTTCTCCAGGTTGTTGTTTCCAGTAAAGTTCCCAGTCCTTGTTTTTCTCTTTTGCCCATTGTTTGGTAGAGGAAATGTATCCAATAGGAGCATCTAACCATACATAAAGCTTTTTCCCTTCGGTATTGGGTAAAGGAACATCTACACCCCAGTCCAGATCTCTGGTCATGGCACGAGGCTGAAGGCCTGCCTGTAGCCATGCACTACATTGTCCGTATACATTGCTTTTCCATTTACCTTTTTTACCTTCCAGAAGCCATTCCTCTAACCAGGGCTGGTATTTATCTAAAGGAAGATACCAATGCTTGGTTTCTCTTAAGACCGGAGCCTTTCCACTCAGAGTAGATTTGGGGTTGATAAGATCAGTAGGGTTCAAAGATGAGCCACAGTTTTCACATTGGTCACCATAAGCATTTTCATATTTGCAAATCGGGCAGGTTCCGACGATATAGCGGTCGGCTAGAAACTGATTGTATTCTTCGTCATAAAACTGTTCGCTGTCCTTTTCTATGAATTCACCTTTGTCATATAGCGTAGTGAAAAATTCCTGAGAAGTCTCGTGATGTATCTTTTCAGATGTTCGGTGGTACATGTCAAAAGAGATTCCGAATTTCTCAAATGTCTCTTTGTTGAGGTAGTGGTACTTATCTATTATTTCCTGAGGAGTAATTCCTTCTTTTTTAGCTCTCAATGTGATAGCTACTCCGTGCTCATCACTACCACCAATAAATACTACATCTTTATTCGTCAGCCGGAGGTATCTCACATAAATGTCGGCAGGCAGATATGCACCGGCTATGTGGCCGAGGTGAAGGGGACCGTTGGCATACGGAAGTGCAGCAGTAATAGTATATCTTTTGGGCTTATTGTTAGTCACTGACATAAAAGCTTATTATGGAAAGTCAAATCAATTTGGTACCTGAAAAGAGGCAATATTAAGAAAAGCTTATCAAAATGCACTGTTGAAGTGCAAGAATATTCCAGAGGAACCGTCTTGTTTCCAGGAATGCTCAACCCTAAATACAAAATCATAAAAAGACACTATGTCTATCCCCAAACCATAGCCAAACAGATATTGATTTGCAAGCGGTTTGTTTTCAAGATATGGAATATCGTTCCACAGGTAGCCGTGGTCAAAATATCCTTTAACATAGACAGCAAGGGGAATATTATTGAACTGATCTACCGGCATGAACTGGCTGAGGTCAAACTCTTTTGAGAATATTTTTTTTCGTAGCGTATTTTGCTGCAAAAGATAAGCCTGGCCTTCAATAGCATCCAGTTCGTAGCCTCTGATCCATATTTGATTAAAGCCTAAACCAGTAAGGTTAGCGTAGGGCTGAATTTTGGGGGAGCTAAAGTAGCCACGACCAATGCCTGCATAATAAAAACCTTTGCCCAGGGGCTGATATTTAGCTACCTCACCATACAGTCTGAACAAATTTAAGTCGTCAAATATGCCCAATCCCAGTTTTGAAACCTGAGCTTCCCAGCGATAGCCATTTAAAGGAAAGCCCACAAAATCACGATGATCGCTTTCAAAACTGTAAGTAAGCGTCATATACTGCTGGCGATTGCCCTCATTCAGAAAATATTGAGGATTGAGAGTTCTAATGGTATCAGCAATTCTGGTGTCATTGTACCGGAGTTCTACATAGTGATTTTTATAAAATGAAGGGCGATAGCGCCAACCAATCAGCCCCAGAGTCGTTTGAGAAGCATTTTCTAGAGAGTCTGTAAATACCTCACGGTGATCATAAGTAGTATAGCTGATATTGGCGGTTTCAGAAAAGCTAAATCCAAAGTCAAGTCCATTTTTCTGAGCCTTGTCAATATAAGGTATTCGGTACCTTAAGGCGAGCTGTCTGGTAAAGCCCAGTTGAAAAGCAAAATAAATCTGCTCATTCAGTCCTCTGAAATTGTACTTATAGAATTTCAATCCATATTCCACTCTGCTCCAGTCCCGGTTCTGATTTGAGATCCAAACGTTAAAGTTTCTGTCAGCGAGTTTAAAGTAAGGAGAAGGTACGGTATACCAGCGTTCAGCTACCCTTACAATAATATCCGCTACATTTTCATTCAACTGGATCAGGTTTAGATTGACATCCAGGAAAAGCTGTGTATTCATAAGCTTTCTCCGATCCATTTTTAGAATCTCGCGTAGCTCATCATACATAATGGTCTCACCTTCACGGATGCTCAGCTCACGGAGAATTATGCGCTCCTTGGTGCGGCGATTACCAATGATAAAAATCTTATCAATTGTCAAAAGCTGATTTTCAACCTGAGCTTTTTGTTTAGTACTTACCTCAGAAGTAGATTCTGACCAGTTAGTAGACTGAGCATTTGCGGGAAATGTGCAACCTAACAGGAACACAAGGTACAGCCAAGACCAGAAATTTTTATATTGATTTTTTGACAAGCCTATAAACAAAGTAATAAGATCTACATTCAAACTGACCCAAATTACTATATAAAGAATGAGAAATCCGTATATAGTTCATTTTGGGTAATTAATCCTCTAAAAACACTTTTTCTTTCTTCACTTCCTCAATCAAGAGTAAGTTAATGAACTGTATGATTTTCTTTGAGTATTTGAAGAATGAACGATTATGCATGATGTAACATTTATCCTTGTCAAGAGTTAGAGATTGGTATAAACAAAGCCATAGATTGAATAATATGTGGCATCAGTTGTCAGTTTTTTGAAAATTTTATGTACAAAGTTTAAAAAATAGCGTAAGGTTTTCATAATTATTATAGATTTGTGTAACAATAATTTTAATAACGGATAATCTATTTTTTGACATGGCGATAGACTTTAATCATCCTGTTGACATTATTGAAGATATTGACTTAAGAGAATTTGAGCAAAATTATCTTCTACCTCAGAAACCTGTAATTCTTAGAGGTTTATTAAAAGGTACGAAAGCTTATGAGGAATGGGATTTTGGTTACTTCAAAAAAGTAGCCGGAGATAAGACCATTGGAGTTTTTGAAAACCGCGAGTCGGATCTTGATAAAACCATGAAGGTTCCTCACCACAAAATGAAATTCTCAGAATATCTTGATCTGATTGCTTCAACGCCTACTGATCTCAGGATGCACCTTTGGAACATCTTTAAAGATTGTCCTGAACTGATGGATGATTTTGAATTTCCCGATATCAATACCAAATTTCTGAAAGGTTTTCCTTATATGTTCTTTGGGGGCGAGGGTTCAGTAGCACGCATGCATCAGGATATTGACATGTCAAACGTTTTTCTTACTCAGTTCCAGGGAAAGAGAAGGGTAGTCTTGTTCTCACCTGACTATTCTAAACTGCTTTACCGCTATCCACTTAATGTGCATACTGGTGTAAATGTAGTAAAACCTGATTATGAGAGGTTCCCAGGTCTTCAGTATGTAAAAGGATTTGAGTGTGAGATCAAGCATGGTGATACATTATTTATGCCTGGTGAGTATTGGCATTATATTGAATACACTGAGGGCGGCTTCGGCATGAGTCTACGCTCTCTAAATCCGCATCTTTCCAAACGTTTCAAAGGTTTGATGAATATCAGCGTTCGTCAGGGAGCAGACTGGACCATGAGAAAGGCTTTGGGCAAGAAGTGGTTCAAGATGAAACAGCAAATCGCTGATCGCAGAGCCAACTCAGAGATTCGTAAAATTGAAAAGAATAATGACAAGCAGCTAGTTTACTAGAATGTTATCTGCTTCATAATATATGAATCGCACTCATTTGGGTGCGATTTTTTTGTTTTAAGCTTATTATTAAAATAACTTAGGACAAGAGAAACGAGTAGAATAGTAGAAATGAAACATAGAATCAATAAATCCTGGATAGTCTTGTTCATGCTAATGCTAAGCGCATGTTCAAGTAACGATTTCCAAAAAAATCCGGTGGATCAGATGATCAAGCAGATGACTGATACGCCCATATATTCTATCATGCTCTATGATATGAATGTGGAAGGTACTTTTTTCAAAGATTATCAGCATCAGTATCGTATACTCAAGCAATCATCCACTGAAGCTGAGCCAGAAGAAGTGATTACCGACTGGTATGATGTGAGCGAAAGCTTTTTTAATAGCCATGTCAATGATATGGGAATGGAAATAGCCGCAAAGACAGCCGAAGGAGAAGTGACCAAAAATGTTAGTCCTCCGGGTTATTCAAATTATGTGGGCAATCCTCAATATGGGTATTGGCAACAAGGTTCAGGAGGCAATAGCTTTTGGGCTTTTTACGGACAATATGCCTTTCTGAGCAGCATGCTCAATTTGGCTACCTTTCCGATCAGGCAGTCTTATTACGATGATTATCGGGGCTATCGCCGTAGTGGAAGACCGTATTATGGGCCGGTAGTCAATAACGGTAGAAGAGCCTATGGAACGGGCAGTGCCTATACCACCGCTGCCAAGCCTAATACCCGTTGGAGTTCAAGCCGCAGCAGCAGTTCTGCATTCCGCTCTGGAAATAGAACATCACGTTCGGGGAGCAGGTACAATAGCTCATCCAGTATGCGATCTCGTGGTGGAGGGTTCGGTAAATAAGTCTAAAACCATTCAAAATAGCTTAACTAACCAAACATGATCACTCTTGATGCTGCCCTTACGGCATTAATATACCTGGCAGAATGTTTTCTTTTATTCCTGATAGGAAAATTCGTATACAAACTTTTTCAGTCCAAAATCAAAGTAGGAGAGGAGCTCGTAGAGAAAGATAACTTTGCCTTTGCAGTAGCCCATGTAGGTTACTTCATAGGTTTATTGCTGGCGATTAGCAGCGCGGTTATTGGTCCTAGTAATGGAATTTGGATAGATGTGATGGATATAGCGATTTATGGTTTGCTCGCCATCGTCTTGCTTAACCTATCTATCATTATCAATGATAAAATCATTCTCCGCAAATTTGTGGTGTATAAAGAAATCATTGAGGACAGAAACGTAGGTACAGGAGTAATAGAAGGAGCTAATGCGGTTGCTACTGGCCTGATTATTTTGGGTTCTGTCTCCGGAGAAGGAGGGGGAATAGATACTGCCTTGGTTTTTTGGGTCGTGGGACAGCTTATCCTCATCATCACAGCGTATTTCTACAGCTGGCTTACTCCCTTTGATGTACATGATCAAATTGAAAAAGATAATGTAGCGGTAGGATTAGGTTTTGCTGGTGCATTAGTAGCCATTGGTAATCTTATACGCTACGGGCTAATGATTGACTTTGTCTCCTGGCAGGAATCGTTTATCAATGTAGGCATAGATGTACTGATTGGGTTGATATTTCTTCCTCTTGCAAGGACGCTTACTGACAAAATACTGCTTCCCGGTCGTAGCCTGACAGATGAACTGATAAACCAGGATAAACCCAATATCGGAGCAGGTTTGATTGAAGCCTTTGCCTATATTGGCGGCTCAGTGTTGATTACTTTATGTCTGTAGCCTCTCCCAAAAACCTGGAAAATAACATCAGCAAAAAGCTGAGATCTAATGTTCTTAAAATTGCGCTTTTTGCAACCGGCCTGGCCGGGATTGTTGCCGAATATGTTCTTTCTACTTTAGCCACTTATTTTTTAGGAGACTCCGTTTTTCAGTGGACCATGATCGTCTCCATGATGCTTTTTTCTATGGGCCTGGGAAGTCGTTTATCCAAACTTTTTGAGAAAGATCTCCTCCAAAAGTTTATTTATGTAGAATTCACTTTGTCCATCCTCTCTGCTTTTGCCGCATTGCTGGCCTATACTGCTGCAGCATATACCATGTACACCGGATTCATTATTTATGGGTTTAGTATACTTATCGGTTTGTTAATTGGCCTGGAAATTCCCCTGGTAATTCGTTTGAACGATGAATTTGAAGAGCTGAAAGTGAATATTTCATCAGTGATGGAAAAAGATTATTACGGAAGTTTGCTGGGAGGTATCTTCTTCGCTTTTATTGGTCTGCCCTATCTGGGGCTCACCTATACACCTTTTATCTTGGGCATAACCAATTTTTTAGTTGCACTGCTCTTGATCTATGTTCTATGGTCTGTTCTAGAAACAAAAGTTAAGAGAAGGCTCAGTCTTACCGCATCAGGTGTGGCTGTTGTGTTAATAGGGGGCTTAATGCTGGCAGAGCCTATCATTTTGTATGGAGAGCAACAGCGATATAGGGACAAAATCATATATCAGGAACAAAGCCGGTATCAGAGAATAGTCATCACTCAATGGAAAGATCACTTCTGGCTGTATATTAATGGAAATCAACAATTAAGCACATTGGATGAGCAGATGTATCATGAGCCACTGGTACATCCTGCTATGCAACTTTTACCTTCTGTGAAAGATGTGCTGATCTTGGGAGGAGGGGATGGCTGTGGGGTAAGAGAAATACTAAAATATCCAGGGGTAGAAAATATCACGCTGGTTGATCTTGATCCGGCCATGACTGAGCTGGGGAAAAATCATCCAATATTGAAAGATTTGAACAATGGGGCTTTGTTGAATGAAAAAGTAGAAATTGTCAATGAAGATGCTTTTCACTTTTTAGAAAATACAAATCAATACTTTGATGTTGTCATTGTTGACCTGCCAGATCCCAAAACAGTTGAATTGGGCAGGCTCTATTCTATGGAATTTTACACTTTGGCTTCACGGCAGATGCGACCCAATGCTGTGATGATTACCCAGGCGGGTAGTCCTTATTTTGCTACCAAAGCATTTTACTGTATTGATAAAACCATGTCAGCGGCAGGGTTTAAGACTCAACCTATGCATAATCAGGTAGTTACACTTGGCGAATGGGGCTGGGTGATAGGGGTAAAAACTGAGCAATCTAGCCTGAACCTGAAAGAAAAATTACAGCAACTCAGTTTTACCGATATAGAAACTGCCTGGCTAAATCAGGAAGCTATGCAACTCATGACTTCTTTCGGGAAAAATTTTTTTCTTTCTGAAAATGACTCAGTAGAAGTCAATACGGTGCATAATCCGGTTTTGTATAAGTATTATCTTGATGGTAACTGGGATATTTATTAGAAAAATTTCACACCCTTCCAACCATTTGCACAGGCATGCTGTCTAAGACAGTACAGGGTAAATTTATTGGAGGATGTGTGACCGATAGCCGGCTTTTAGACTGGCTTTCGGTCCATTTTTTTTAAGACACCTACTACTTTTTCCAGTCCATCATCATCAAATTCCAGATGCGTTACCATTCTGATTTCGTTCTTTCCAAAAGGTATTGCCAGAATACCATTTTCTTTAAACGCATTCAGAAAAGTGTCAGTACTCATATTCCGTAATGAGAAAATGATGATGTTCGTATCAACGGGAAGCACTTCATCTACAAAACTTTTTCCACGTAGTTCTTCTTCCAGTATTTTAGCCCTTTTGTGATCATCAGTAAGCCTCTGCACGTGATGATCCAGAGCATAAATACCTGCTGCTGCCAGGTAGCCGGCCTGTCGCATACCCCCACCAAACACTTTCCTTACACGCTTTGCTTTTTTTACCAAAGCTTCACTACCCACCAATACTGATCCTACAGGTGCCCCCAGCCCTTTGGAAAGGCAAACTGAAATCGTATCAAAATACTTTCCATATTCCTTAGCGTTGTCGCCAGAGGCTGTTAAAGCGTTAAAAACACGTGCTCCATCCAGGTGAAGTGGTAACTGATGCTTCTGACACAACTCTTTTATAGACTTAATTTGATTTAGCGTGTAATATGCTCCGCCGCCCTTGTTTACGGTATTTTCCAGTGCTATCAATGCAGTTTGAGGATAATGGATGTCATCAGAATTGATGGCTGAAGCTACATCTTCTGAAGAAAGTACCCCCCGAGGTCCATCTAACAACCTGACAGAACACAGTGAATTAAATGCTATACCTCCTCCTTCGTAATTGTAAATGTGAGAGCGTTTGTCACAAACAACTTCCTGCTGGGGCTGTGTCAGTATTTTGATAGCAATCTGGTTAGTCATCGTACCTGAGGGGCAAAAAATTCCGGCTTCCATGGCAAAAATTTCTGCTGTCTTATCTTCAAGAGCTTTCACAGTAGGATCCTCTCCAAACACATCATCACCTACTTTAGCCTGCATCATAGCTTCCAGCATTGCCGTAGTAGGTTTGGTCACGGTATCACTTCTTAAATCAATCATATTATCTGTTTAAGATTATTATCATTTGGGGATTTTCGCGAATTTTAAGCTTAGTTAAATAAAATTCAAAAAAAAATTATCAGGCATGCAACCTCTAGGCTTCAGTGCACATCATTAATATGAATACTTTGAAACTGACATGAGCCTTAAACTTCGCAATAGTAAAACTTTGGACCAGCTAGTTACAGCTTGTATTAAACAGGACAGAAAAGCACAGCATGCTTTGTATGAGCGTTTTGCACCGGTGATGCATACGGTATGCCTGCGTTATGTAAAAGATACCGGTGAAGCTGAAGATGTCTTGCTCAAAGGTTTTATGAAAGTTTTTCAAAATATAAAAAATTTCAGGCAGGAGGGAAGTATTGAAGGATGGATAAGAAGAATAATGGTAAACGAGGCGCTGATGTACATCCGAAGGAACAAAACCATGTACCTGGAAGTAGACATTGAAGAAGCAAATGAGGCTAAAACAGTTAGAGTGGATCATTTAGTTGAGGAAGATCTGATGCGTTTGGTACAATCTCTGCCATTGGGTTACAGTACAGTCTTCAATCTTTATGTAATTGAAGGCTATTCTCATCAAGAGATTGCTGACATGCTAAATATCAGTGAAGGCACCAGTAAATCCCAGCTAAGCCGGGCAAAACAACTCTTGCGCAATCGCATCCTTAAACAGGAACAGTCAGTAAACGACAAAAATCAATTAGGTTAGTTAGCTATGAACGATTTTGAAAAAATATTTTCTGATAAACTGCATAATTACAAGACTCCACCCCCTACCAATGGATGGGATCAGTTGAATGCAGCTCTAGACGACAAAAAAAAGGCTAAAAGAAAGATAGTTTTCTGGAGAGCCGCCGCGGCAGTTTTGCTTTTATTCGTTGCAGGTGTAAGCTGGTGGGGTATACAGCCACAGTCAGGAGAGTCATCTATTGCAGATGAAAACTCAGTAGGAACTACGTTACCACAGGTAGATGAGCAAGAGCAACCATCCGCTCCATTAGCCTTTGAAGAAGAAAATGCGGCAAGTCTCCAGGCTCAAGAACAAGACGTGCCTCAAAATAAGATGAAAGTGGAAGAGACAGAACCACAAAAGACTGATGAAAAAGCAGCCAAATCAAGTGCTAAGAAAGAAAAGCCACAGCATGATGCTTTGCCGCAAACAGAATCTTTGCTAGCCTCTGCTGAGGAAGAAAAAGCTGATGTTCCGGAAGTTCAGCCACTGGAGGAAGTTCAGGCTGTAGAAGCCTTGGCCGTAGAGCCGCTGATTCTAGCTAAAGATGAGCTTCTTGCCCTGGAGCCAATGAAGACCAAAGTTAGTACGCCAGTTACCATTATTTATAAGCCTGGAAACGTACCTGACGATGATGACAAAAATCTTGCTATGGAGCTATTAAGTGAGCTGAAAAACACTAATATCTCTTTCTCCGAAATCAGAAATGCCAAAGCTGAATTGTTAGCCAAGGTTTTCAGCAAGAAAGAAAATGAAGTAAGTCCTTAACAACATTTACCCATGAAAAGTATCAAATATTTAATTGTACTGTCAATGATATTGGGCAGTACCATGAGTGAGCTATGTGCCAACACTTCTCCTGATACCATAATCATCAGACTTTCGGATCGTGAAGAAATCAAGATCATTTCCAGTAGTGGTAATGAACTTCAACAGCTAAGCCAGTTTGACATCAATAAAATCATCAGAGAGTTAAACGAAAAAGCTGATGAGGATAATGAAAATGTAACCATTACTATGAAGGATAGTACTGGTACACAGTATATACTGGAAAGAGAATTAGAAGACGTAGAAAATGATGTCTATGAATCTGAGGAGGATCAGGAGCACGAACTGGAAGAAAAAGTTGAAAGGCTGGAAAGAGAAATTGACAGGTTAAGTGAATCGGTGAAGGAAAAAACTTATGAAGAACGTGAAGTCAGATTCAATAAGAATAAACAATATCATGGTACCAGTAGCACATTCATTTTTGAGTTTGGCTTAAACAATTACCTTAATGATGGAAAGTTTCCCAGTGACGAAAATGCTTTGTATGCTGTAAATCCGATTGTCTCCTGGTATGTGGCACTGGGGGGGATGAACTCTACTCATATTGCCGGTCCTTTATCCCTGGATTGGGGAGCGAATATAAGCTGGTATAACTTTAAGTTTGAAAATGAAAGAGCACGAATTGAAAAGCTGGATGATGGTGTGCTGTTTTATGAAGATCCCACACCAGATATTTCTCCGATAAAAAGTAAACTTGTAGTTCCGTATCTAAATGTAAGTCTGGTCCCGATGTTTATCTTCGGTAAGAGAAAAAGCAGCGACTGGGAGCCTTTTTCTTACCATGAAAATGATGGATTTAGAATAGGTTTGGGAGTTTATGCTGGTTACCGTCTAGGGCCACACTCCAAAGCTGTATTCAAAGATGATGGGGATAGAAGAAGAGACAAAGAGTGGAATAGCTTTTACTTGAATAGCTGGCGGTATGGTACTAGGTTACAGATGGGATTTAAAAGTGTAGATCTGTTTGCAAATTATGATCTTAACGATCTGTTCGTTGAAGGTAGAGGTCCACAACTTAACGCTTTTAGCTTCGGAATTATTTTATAATTCAACCTCATATGATTTAAAAAGTGGTCAGTTTTGCTGTCCACTTTTTTTATGGTTTCCATAAATAATTGGGCATAAAAGCAGGGCAAGGGTTGTACTTATCTTTACGACTCACTTTCCCTGGTCTTTTAGAAAATTGAAGTTCCATTACCAAAGATATTTCATGAGAACCTCCTGAAGAAGCCGGACCAAGTTTGGATACTGTCATATCGTAGCTATAGCCGAAATTCATATTGCTAAAAGACAAGCCAAAAGATACTGCCAGAGCATCGTGGTTGATAGTGCGGGGCATATCTTGTTGAAGTGGGATGCCTTTATACCAAAGCCCCAACATGAGCATACGGTAATAATAATTGAAACCTAAATCTAACTGATCAAATCGCCCTTGTTTACGATAATTGAATGAAGGGTTAATACTGGATTCAATCCCGCTTTTCATAGGGCCGAGTTTCATCGGAATCTTCATGCCGCCATGAACAGTAATTCTCATAGGAAGCCTACTCTCTCCATCTAGTGCCGATTGATTGGGCTGATTTATATGATGGAGTGCAAACCCAGACCAAAATTTATTGCTGTAAACGACCAGTCCACTTCCGAAATCAAAGTGGTTATTATTGTCAAGGCTACGGACATCCGGATCAGTGGTCGGGGCATCAGCATTGCCAAAAGCTAACTGATCTCCGAAGATCAATTTAGAAAAATCCATACTCTGAGAAGTGTATCCTACTTGAAAGGCAGGCACTGCTCTCAGTTTATCGTTCAGTGGAATCGTATAAGAATAAATGGCTCCAACATTGGTAGAACTAAGATTTGCTGTTCCTGCTCTGTCAGTTGAAATGATGACTCCCACATTACTGTTACTCGCTGGTAAATTGTAGTCATAAGCAAAGGCATAGGTAACGAAAGCGCGTGGCAGACTTGACCAGTGATTGCGGTAGTTGACACTGGCCCGATGTTGGCCGGTTGTTCCTGCAAAAGCAGGGTTAAGGTAAAGAGGTGCTGCATAATACTGAGTAAACTGTGGGTCTTGTGCTTGTACATCATACTGCAAGGCACAAAACAGTAGTATTGTGCAAATAACTTTCTTCAGTATTCCTTTCTTCATGGTTTTTCTATTTATCTCACCAGCGTTACATCACCTACAATAGTATTGGACTTACCATTGCTAAATTCCAATTCCAGCTTGTAGACATACACATCCTTGGGGCATAGTTTCCCTTTGTAGTAGCCATCCCAGCCAAAAGTTTTATCCCTGCTTTCAAATAAAAGTTCTCCCCAGCGGTTATAAATCATCATATGAAAGTTGGTAATACCTTCAAAGACCGGTAAAAAGACATCATTCTTACTGGCGGAGCCGGCATCCGAACCTCCAGGACCCATGGTATTGGGAGTGAACGCATTAGGCACATTGACCTTTCCACCATTTTTGATGATAACCGCACTTAGCATGGTAAGAGTATCAGTGCAGCCTTTTTCACTTTCGGCTACTAGGGTTACATCGTATACGCCAGTGGTTTCGTATACATGTGAGGGTTCAAATTCAGTAGAGGTGTTTCCATCACCAAAATCCCAGTAATAATTTGTGGCACCCACACTTAGGTTTACGAAATAGATTGGTTCACTCAGAAAAGCCTCTTGAGGCCGCAGGTTGAAAGCTGCTCTTGGTGTTTCATAAACTTCCACACTAAATTCTTTGATAGCCTGAATGGTAATACCATTACTGTTGCTGGCTTCAAGCGTTACAGTGTACATGCCAGGTTCATAGTATGTATAGCTGGGATTTTCTTCAGTTGATACGCCTTCTCCTTCCCCAAAGCTCCAGCGGTAAGTACCTGCCTCAGCAAATCTTGACAAATTCCTGAATTGAACAGTAAGTGGCCTGCAACCAGTAGGAGGCTCATAAGTGAAGTCTACCTGAGGATGGAAAGGCTCAATGAAAATATCCTGAGTTAAAGTATCTACACAGCCCAGGGCATTTGAAGCTACCAGCATAATTTCATAACGACCTACTTCTTCGTACACATGGGTTGGATTAGCTTCTGTACTTGTAGTGCCATCCCCAAAATCCCAGAAAAAGAAGTCTGACCTCTGGCTTTGATTGACTAAGTTGATATCCTGACCTGGTAAATACGCCTGTGCTAACCTAATCCTAAAATCAGATTTAGGACCTTGGTCTAAGTCAACTACTAAGTCAATCTCTTTTTTCATTACTACGCCAAGCTCATTGTTTGCCTGAAGACTTACAGTATAGATGCCAGATTCGGTATAGGTATGAACAGGATGAAGCTCATTGGTAACAGTGCCATCTCCCATATCCCAGAGGAAGGTAGAAGTGTCAGCATACAACGTTTTATTGGTGAAAGTCACTTCAAGGGGTAAGCACCCCTCAATACTGGTGAAGCTAAAGTCTATTTGAGGCAGAGTTTGCTTGATGATGACAGTTGCCGAATCTTCTTCGTAGCAATACAATCCTTCAGCACGCAACTTAATTTTATACTCTCCATGAGTTTCATAAGTATGGTTAAAAGGATCTTTTTGGGTAGAAGTAGTGCCATCACCAAAATCCCAGAAGTAAGTCCAGTCACCAGAGTTGGTAGTATTGATGATAGAAACAGATTTATCAGGAATTTCCATTATCGTAGGGCTTACATTAAATGAAGCTCCTATGTTTTCTCTAGGATCAACCTGTACGTTTTGAACGTTCGCTTCACTTACACAACCTACGATATTTTCTGTCTGTAAAGTAACTTTTACATTATAGGCAGAAGCACTTCCTTTCTGATAATGTACTTCAAAGCTACTTGCTGATAAGTCAGGGCTATTCAGCGGGCTAGGAGAAATGAGCCAGTCATAGAAAAGTCCTTCTTCTTCAGCAGTGACTTTATAAATTACAGTTTCACAATCTGACTCAATGATTTCCCAACTAAAATCAGCATTGGGGACAGGATTTACGTCAACAATTTTTTCAATTCCGGAGAAACATAACCCACTTTTCTCAGCCAGTAAAGAAACACTATACTTTTTCCTGATTCTGGTTTCGTTGAGAAGTATATAGGAAAAAGTAGGTTTAGTACCGGTTTCAGTAGTTTGATGTACTATGCTGCTATCTGATAAATCTATGATTTCCCAATGATACAAGTCAGGATTTAGAGCACGCGTATCTGCATCAACCCTAAAATTGTATGTTCTGGGAGCACAGTTGGCATCTAACCCGCTCAGATTGGTTACGCTAAATTCAGACGGTGGACCTGCGTATACTTTAATCGTTAGCGTATCACTGATTTCATCACAACTGTTGCTGGCTTTTGCCTCCATCCATATTTCGTATTCATGATCAATAAAGGATGATTGAGTATTGATGAAAGTATAGCTAAAAGTATCTTCTGCTGGGCTGACAATGGTATTATTTACTACATTGGTTTTTAAATCTTTGATATACCAGACATAACTATTGATACCTGTTAGCTGATTGGCAATTAATGTGTTGGGGGTAAAGTCAACTTCCATAGGAGAGCAGCCTTCAATCAGGCTGGCGTTAAAGCTGGCATCCGGTAATGGTCTAACGGTTACAAATTTGCTAATAATTGCCGAGCATCCACCTTTTTGAGTGCTAACCCGGTGTGCGACTTGATAAGTGCCGCTACCGCTGAATTTATGTTTGAACGGATCAGCAGTTGTAGTGGCATCAACATCAAAACTAACCCCATCAAAGTCAAAATCCCACTCGTAAGTGTCAATCAGGTCACCATTGACCACTGTGCCTATGCTTGCCAAAGATTGAAATGTGGTACTGTCTGAAGCACAAACTTCATCCACACTAAAATCTGCTGTTGGCACATCATAGATATGAACATAAGCAGTGTCTCTTGTTTCGCAGTCAACCCCAGTTGCGGAAGAAATTAATTCGGCCATATAAGTACCGGGAGCAGTGAAAGTCTGATCAATATATCCCTGACTACCACTTCCTGACTGATTGTCTAAAAGTGCATTTGCAGGATCATAGATGTTCCATTCCCATGTGGAGTTAGCATCAAAATTTGTTGAAATATCATGAAAGCGGACGTCAATGTTTTGTGGGTTAGCCGGGTCAAAACACAGATTTGATAGGGGAGTATCGTTGGTATCCGTTACATCAATATCTGCGGAAGGCGTTGAGAGGATATTGACATCTATAATGGTTTCTCCTCCACATTGTCCGACAGAATTTAAGTCTTTTGCGATTAGCCTGATAGATTTTGCTCCAGCTGAGTTGTAACTGAAAGTTGGGTTTTTACCACTTTTAGTTGCTAGAAGAGTCGTTTGTGTATCATCGTCATAGAATTCCCATACCCATTCATAATTTGAATCATCTGTGCCATCTCCATCATCGTCAATACCAGCAGTAAGATTCTGGAAATAAATCTGGTCATCAATACAAAAATCTGTTTGTAATGGTCCACTATTATTATTAAGGCGGGTCTGGAATGATGGATTAGATTTTTCAACCACAATAATCCGTGCGGTGCGAGAAATAAAAGGATTATCGCCCCCCACAGTAGCAGGGTTTAGATAACCATCAGTAGTATCTGCATCATAAGGGTTGCAGTAATTCCAGTTTCTCAAGGTAACTTCAAACTGCTGTCCAAGTTGCGCTGCTGTAGTTGGAGCCACTGTAATCAAATCACTGGTTTCTCCTGAATTAATTACAGGACCAGGAAGGTCTTTTACATTACCTTCATGAGGATATGCAGGTGAGGTGCCATTAACATGTACGCCAGTAAGAGAAGTTGGACCGGTACCATACACCCACTGTATCCATCTAACAAGATTATTGATATGGTCATTTTCTCCAGATGCAGGAACGCAGTTAAATATTGTATTATCCGTAAAGTTAATGCTTGCACCTTCACCAACACAGATTCTGTACACTTCAGGGTTGATGATCAGTTCTCCACCATTTCTATTATCAATATCCCATACAGTTACATTTTGAGTCTGATCAGAACTTGTACAGCGTGCACCATCCATCCTTAAAAATACGGTAGGAGTATAATTGCATTCACCTGCGTCTCTATCGTAACTATGAGGTACGGTTGCTTCATATCTGTTACCACCCGCTACAACACCAACAAAAGTAGGGGTTACAATCTGACTGGTACCCGGCGTAGCTTCATCACCCCATATAAACTCAAACTCAACATTTGTGGGGGTTCCGTCAATGGTGTACCATACTTTCCATTCATAATTTTCAGTCGCGCATAATATAGGTCTGCTCAAAACATCATTGCCAGATTTATAAGTCAGTGAGCATTGGGCAATGGTATTATCATAGCTTAGTACAACCATCAAGCACGCAATAAAGACACAAAATAGCCTCTCCAACGACTTATTCACTCTTTCTGAACACTTGTTTACCGTAAAAATGTATTTCATAATGATAAACTATCTTCTAAACCTCTAATGCGCTTATTATTTCTAATAGTTTATATGAATAATACAAAAATTGAACCTTTGATATAAGTTGTATGGTAGTGAGTTTGTAAGAGATTGATAAAGAATAATTATGGAAGGTAAAGTTGTAAGTAACTGATTATTAGAATTCTATATAGATAACATAGTAATAAGGGTGTAATTTTCAAGAGGAATAACAATCATTATTGGACAGCTTTATGGAGGAGAAGAGTAAGATTAAGTGCAAAAAAGTAGTTTCAATTTTTTTTAGAGTTTTCAGAAATCAAATGAGAGTTGGTTGCCAATTTTTTGTTTTTCCTGACCATTTAATGCAGAAATACCAATGCCCAATAGCCTTACCTGATGATGCTCTAAATCTACATGGACCAACAAACTTTGAGCATATAAAATAATTTGTTCCAGAGAACGAAAAAGCAGGGGAGAAGTAGAATTGCGGGTATGTATACTAAAATCTTCGTATTTAATTTTGAGGGTGAGAGTCTGGCCGTAAGCCTGACTTTTCTGCATTCTGAGAAACAGTTTCTCAGAAAGATCAGTGATTGATTCCTGAAGATCTTCCTTAGTTTTAAGGTTGCTGGCAAAAGTTCTCTCTACACTGATTGATTTTCTGATTCTGGAGGGGTTTACAATGCGTTCATCTTTGGCACGCACAATATCGTGATAAAACTTACCGCTTTTGCCAAATCTTTTGATCAATTCTGTTAAGCTTCTATTTTTTAAATCAAGCCCATTCTTGATGCCAGCCTCATGCATTTTTCTGGCAGTGACTTTACCAATACCATAAAATTTTTCAATGGGAAGGGTTTCCAGAAACTGTTCAGCCTCTTCAGGAAGTATGACCGTAAAACCATCAGGTTTATTCATACCGGAGGCTGTCTTTGCCAGAAATTTGTTGAAAGAAATACCTGCTGAGGCAGTGAGAAAGGTCCTTTCTTTGATCTCTCGTTTGATCTGCAAAGCCACTTTCATAGCTGAGCCGATATTTTTTTTGTTCGTACTTACATCCAGATAAGCTTCATCCAGGGATAATGGCTCCACTAGGTCAGTAAATTCAAAAAATATTTCCCTGATTTGATTTGATACTTCTTTGTACACCTCCATTCTTCCCTTTACAAATATCAGATGAGGACAGAGTTTTTTGGCTTGAGAGGAGGGCATGGCAGAATGCACACCATATTTACGCGCTTCGTAACTGGCGGCGGCAACGACTCCTCTCAAACTGCTTCCTCCCACGGCTACGGCTTTATTTCTCAAGGCAGGAAAGTCCCTTTGCTCCACAGAAGCATAAAATGCATCCATATCAATATGAATGATCTTCCTGAGGTTTTCTTGATTTGACACCTTACTAATAAGAACTATTTTTGTGTGGAGACGTTTTTTGATTGAAGTTAAACAAAATGAAAAGATCCAAAAAAATCTTTCTGCTGATCGCAATCATTTTCTTATTGGTAATGATATATTTCAGCTATGATATTGCTACCCGAACTACATTTCCAGGGTCTAAACCTAATTTAAAAGAGAGAATAGCACCTTCACAATAAGGTTCAGATTATTTTAAAATATAAATTCTAGTAACGTTGAGTAAAAAGGGCCAAAAAGTAAATTTAGAACACATTGATCTTGAAAAAGAAAGAGAAAAAATTACTGAGAATCCAGGGACTTTAGCATTTCCTCATACTGTGGGTGGTGCTCTAATAAAACCAGAAGACAGAGGTAAAATCAAAGGAAGGGCAGTATCTGCTATGCATCAGCAAACTGATCGGCAAATGAAACAACTATATGATCAGATGCAGGTTTTGGTAGATCAGGCCAATCAGCTTAAGCAAAGAGTAGAAATATCAGAGAGGATTTACTTAGCGCAGATGAGTTTTGAACCACTCGTAGGGCATACGTATTATCTCTACGAGAAAAAAGATGGTACAGATGTTTTGTCTATGATAGCTCCAGAAGAGTGGGGAAGAAGTGCTCCTTTCAAAAAACTAATAAGTAAAGCAACTCTATTGGCAGATCATACCTGGGAGCTTAAAGAATAGCTCATACAATTTTTAAACAGTGGTATCTTTTCTGGGTGGTACTACTTCAACGACTTGCTGGATTTCTCTCTTTCTGATGAAATATTGAGCAAGCATGTAGGCGAATAAGTAGCCCAATATTGCAAAACTGATAGCCAGGGTTGCATTTCCTAAAATGAATTTTCCTGAATAATGGTATAGCTGATCAAAGATAGCAAGATCAAAATGCATAGAAGGATCAGGTTGATAAAAAGTACCGCCCACTATATAACTTAGCCAGTAGATCGGGGCCAATACCAGCGGATTCCAGAAAGCAAAAGAAGCTACAATGGCTATCTTATTTATTTTTTTGAAAAATAAGGCAATAAAGAGTGCCAGGAAAATTCCGAATCCAGGAGTAGGTAAAATTGCAATAAGGGTGGCTAGTGAAAAACCCATTGCAATAGACTCCGGACTTCCATTACTCTTTAAAATATCTTCACGATATTTGACCAGTTTGCTTCTTAAGTTAGATATCTTCATTTTTCATTAAATATGTAATAAAAATACAAATTTTTATTTTTATTTCAATATTTTAAATTAATTATTTTTTATTTATTCATCAATTAGTCATAAAAACTTGAGTTTATTTACACAACCACTTGCAGAAACATTACGGCCAACGACACTTGATGAAGTCATTGGTCAGCGACATATCGCAGGGCCTCAAGGTGTCTTAAGAAAAATGCTGGAAAGCGGTCGTCTGCCATCCATCATTTTCTGGGGACCTCCGGGAGTTGGTAAAACTACTTTGGCACAAATCCTTGCCCACGAATCCAAAGCGCAAATATTCTTCCTAAGTGCCATTAGTGCCGGTGTAAAAGAAGTTAGAGATGTAATAAACCGGGCGGGCGGACTGATTCAGACCATACTTTTTATTGATGAGATTCACCGTTTTAGCAAATCTCAGCAGGATGCTCTGCTCGGAGCGGTAGAAAAAGGGCAAATAACCCTGATTGGAGCCACTACCGAAAATCCCTCCTTTGAGGTAAATGCAGCTTTGCTGTCTCGCTGTCAGGTGTATCATTTAGAGCCTCTTTCCAAAGATGAGCTTAAGCAACTGATTGATCGCGTGAAGAATGAGTCTTCTCTAAATAAAGAGATCTTGATAGAGGAGTATGATGCTCTCTTCAGGTTATCAGGAGGAGACGCTAGGCGTTTACTCAACTTAATGGAACTGGTCATCAGGCAATCCGGAGATAAAGTAATTGTAAATAATGAACTGGTAACAAAGCTAGCTCAGCAGAAAGTTGCATTATACGATAAAAAAGGTGAGCAGCATTACGATATTATTTCTGCATTTATCAAATCTATAAGAGGTAGCGATCCCAATGCCGCGGTTTACTATCTGGCCCGTATGATAGAAGGTGGAGAGGATGCCAAATTTATCGCCCGTAGATTATTAATCCTGGCTTCTGAAGATGTAGGTAATGCAAATCCTACCGCTTTGGTATTGGCTACCAATTGTTTTCAGGCAGTCAATATGGTGGGATATCCTGAAGCTGAGATAATACTATCGCAATGTACTACTTATCTGGCCTCCAGCCCTAAAAGTAATGCCAGCTATATGGCGATCAAGCAGGCAAAGTCTTTAGTAAAAAATACCGGTGATCTTGCTATCCCTATGCATATCCGAAATGCCCCAACTCAAATGATGAAAGAAGAGGGCTATGGAAAAGGGTACCAATATGCCCATGATTATCCAGGAAATTTTGTGCAGCAGGAGTTTTTGCCGGATGAAATCGGGAACACCAAATTTTATGATCCTGGAGATAATCCAAGAGAAAATGAGCTTAGAAAACGGCTTAAGGCATATTGGAAGGAGAAGTATGGTTACTGATTGTTTTCTTCATTTTCCGTCTTTAATTTATAGGATAGGTCTATTTTACTTACATCAACGAGAAACCGGTTTTTTAATAGCTTTTTACCTAATAGTATTGGATAACGCATCCTTACTCTATCTGCCAATGTAAAATCAGTAGTAAATGTTTCACCAAACAAAACTACCTTACATTTGATTGAGAATCTGTATTCAGATTTTCCGAATGAATTGGTAATCTTTTTTTCTTTAAAGTTTGAGGTATGGTATTCATGATTGTTATATGCTTCATGAGAAGGGTCCAGCAAACGAAACGAGATGCTCTCTTTGCCATCAACCTCAACTAAACGTACTCTGTGGCAGTGAATAGCAGAAGATTCAGCTCCGGTGTCAATTTTACAGGGAAGCTCAAATAAATTAAATTCAGGTAAATCAATACGGTCGCGTGTGCCTATAACTTTTTTAATTTTCTTTTTCATAGAGAAAAAATGAAATCAATACTGTTAAATTTGAAGAATTATTTCTGACAATATTTTTTAAAAATATATCCAATTTATGAAAATTGCTGTACTATCAAGAGATGAACATTTGTATTCTACTCAAAGTCTGCTCAAAGCAGGGGAGGCACGTGGGCATGAAATAGTAGTTGTGGATCATCTCAAGTGTAATATTATCATTGAACAGAAAAAACCAACAGTTTTCTATAAAGGGCATTACCTTGATGATGTTGATGCAATTATTCCTCGCATAGGTGCTTCAGTTACCTTTTACGGAAGCGCGGTAGTACGGCAATTTGAGATGATGAAGGTATTCAGTGCTGTGGAGTCTCAGGCTCTTATCCGATCCCGTGATAAATTACGTAGCTTACAGGTTCTCTCCCGTGCAGGTATAGGCCTTCCTAAAACAGTTTTTACCAATTATGCCAAAGAAACCGACGAAATTTTGAGTGAAGTTGGTGGCGCTCCGGTTATTATTAAGCTATTGGAAGGTACTCAGGGCCTGGGGGTAGTACTTGCAGAAAATAAAAAAGCTGCAAAATCGGTTATTGAAGCATTTAACGGATTAAAAGCAAGGATTATCGTTCAGGAATTTATTGGAGAGTCCAAAGGATCAGATATCAGGGCTTTTGTGGTAGATGGTGAGGTTGTAGGAGCTATGAAAAGAACGGCCAAAGAAGGAGAGTTCAGATCTAACTTGCATAGAGGAGGCAAAGCTGAAATAATTGAGTTAACGGAGGAAGAAGAACATGCAGCTGTAGTATCAGCTCGTAAATTAGGCCTTGGGGTAGCAGGGGTGGATATTTTACAATCCAATCGTGGTCCCTTGATCATAGAAGTAAACTCTTCTCCCGGTCTGGAAGGCATTGAAAAGGCTACGGGTGTGGATGTGGCAGGTAAAATTATTGAGTACCTGGAAAGAAATGTTTAGGCATCCATCAGGTTTAATAAATCTCGGGTGCTTACAAATCTGCTTCTGTTGGTATTGGATAATACTATAATGGTTTGCTTCTTATCCAGTAAACGGATAAAGTGAGTCCGATACCCTTTCCACCAGCCACTGTGAAAGACTATCTTGCTGCAATCAGGCTGTTCATTAATTCTCCAGCCCAGGCCATAATTATCGTGAGCATACAGTTCCGGATGGGCAGCCAGATAGGCTTCAGTCAGACTTTGCTGAGAAAGAAAAGAATCTTTGTAAAGCGCTTGATCAAGTTTAAAGAGATCTTCCACACTTGCATATATCCCTTTGTCTCCGGTTACCCCATTCAGATAAGTGTCTTCGGCCACCCTTCGTCTATCGTAACCTGTGGTGCTATGCTCCATGTCAGGATTACGTGCTTTTGAATAAACGTAGCTGTCATCCATACCAATAGGGTCAAATATGTGAGCTTTCATAAAATCTCCGAAGCTCATATCAGTCACTTTCTCTATGATGGAAGCCAGCAAGCTGTAATTCGTATTACAATAATTGTAACGGTAATCAGGAATGTAGTAGATATTAGGTTCATAAGTCTTCATCAGGCAAAGTACATCATCATTTGAGATAGGCACTTGCCTATCAAGCCAATGTTCATCCGCGAAATACATATAATTGGGCAATCCTGAGCGGTGTGTCAGCAGCATACGCACCGTTATACCTTCGTAAGGAAAGTCAGGGAAAAAATGCTGGACAGAGTCATCATAAGAAATTAAGCCTCTTTCCTTGAGCCAGATTACTGCCAGTGCAGTCAGTGGTTTGGTCACTGAAGCTAACTGAAAAGCTGAATTAACGGTTAATGAGTCATCTTCCCGGAAATTAGCAAAACCGTAAGCTTTTTTGATGATCACATTACCACCATCGGCAAATAGAATAGTTCCATTAAACAAACCAACTTTATGTTTGGCTGAAAAATAATTATCTATCTGCCTGGCTTTATCAGACATCCATTGGGCATAAGCGGTATCATATAGGCTTTCACAGTTGATACTGTCTACCTCAGTCTCAACTTCAGCTTTAGCTTGGATCTTACTCTGTTCAGTCTTTTCTACCTGGCATGCCTGAAGCCATATCATAAGGCAAGTCAACAAGAGCAGGTAGTATGCTGTTAATCTCATAGAAAGCTCGTAGTTTTCTTCTGGAACTTATTTTTTTAAATATTATTACTAAAACTCAATAATAACAATTTTATGAAGTATAGAAGACTTGGTAAAACAGGATTTGATATATCAGAAGTTTCATTAGGTACCTGGCAAGTTGGAGGAAAGTGGGGAGAAACTTTTGATCAGGCCAATGCTGAAGCTATCATCAATAACGCAATTGATCAGGGAGTAAATTTTATTGATACTGCAGATGTCTACTCTGATGGACTGAGTGAAAAGGCTGTAGCCCAGGTAGTAAAAGCAAGAGCTGAAGAAGTTTATATTGCTACCAAATGTGGTCGCAGAACTCAGCCGCATACTGCAGATGCCTATTCTCCTGAAAAACTGGTGGGATTTGTAGAAGATAGCTTAAGAAATACCGGCTTAGAAACGCTGGACCTTATTCAATTTCACTGTCCTCCATCTGAAATTTATGACCGTCCGGAGTATTTTGAGACATTTGACAAGCTAAAACAGCAAGGGAAAATTCGCAATCTGGGCGTAAGTGTAGAAAAAGTAGAGGAAGCCCTCAAGGCTATAGAATATCCCAATGTCACTAGCGTACAAATAATTTTTAACATTTTCCGCCTGAAGCCTGCAGAGGAATTTTTTGAGAAAGCCGCTAAGAATAATGTGGGGATAATCGTAAGAGTTCCGCTGGCTAGCGGTTTGCTTACCGGTAAGTTTAGTAAAAACACCAGTTTTGAAAAAGGTGATCATCGCAATTTCAACAGAAATGGAGAAGCCTTTGACAAAGGTGAGACTTTCTCCGGCGTAGATTATGAAAAAGGTTTGCAAGCAGTAGATGAAATACAGCAAATATTTGCAGACAGAAAAGAGTCGCTTACTGATATCGCGTTAAAATGGGTGCTCATGTATCCTGAAGTAAGCACAGTGATTGCCGGTGCCTCTCGCCCCGAACAAGCTTTGGAAAATGTAAAAGCCAGTGATATGGCTCCTTTAAGTGAAACGGAAATGCAAAAAGTAAAAGCAGTTTACGATCATTACTTCCGTAAAGAAGTACATGCACAATGGTAATATTTAGCTAGCTATTAGGATATTCCTATCAAAAAATTGTATAAATAAAAGTTATTATTAGAAATATTTAAATTTATACCGCTCCAAAGTTGCTAAAATAAGCTTTAGCATAGGATTAGTTATATTATTGTATTAACTCTTTGAAATCTTTATTTGTGTAACATACTCATCTCTTTATCAAGAATATCACTGCTGATTCGTACTATTATTGAAGCCATAGCATTTGTTTTTAACGATTTTTTATGGCTTCACTTACTTCATATCAAGATACTCTAGGCCGGAAAAAGGCGGCTCATCTGTTGCGAAGGCTAACCTTTGGAGCAAGCAAAAAGGAAATCGATACCTTCGCCCAGTATACTACTCAGCAAGCGGTTGAAAAACTGCTCAAAGATCCGGAAGATTTTCCCTCTCCAATTGATCCTGCTACAGGACAAAGCTGGCTGAGCCCTGCGCCCACCGATGTCAACAGTGGAAATGAGGCACTCATGCAGCATGTAAAGTGTTGGTGGCTGGATCAGATGGTAAAAGCCCCATTATCAGCAGTGGAGAAAATGAGCTTTTTCATGCATACGCATTTTACCACCATGGAGTCGCGTATGCGCTACGCCCCTGCATTATATTATCAGATTCAGCTATTCCGAGAATATTCACTGGGTAATTTTAAAACTGTTGCCAAAAAAATATGTCTGGATCATGCCATGCTCCGTTTTCTGGATGGTTATCTCAATGAAATAGGTAAACCCAATGAAAATTTTGCACGGGAATTTTTAGAACTTTATACTATTGGCAAAGGTCCACAGGTGGGCCCAACGGACTACACTAATTACACAGAAGATGATGTTATAGCCGCTTCCAAGATTTTTTCGGGATTTAAAGAAGATAAAGAATTCTCAACTTTTGATCCTGAAACTGGACTGGCGCAGGTCATTGTTCAGACCAATGACGCAGGTTTAGCTATCAGACATGATGCTACAGTTAAGCAGTTTAGTCACGTATTTGGAAATCAGACAATCAGCCCTGCTGAAGTAATTGATGGAAAAGCTACTCCTGAAGCTGCCATTGACGAAATTGATCAGCTGGTAGAAATGGTTTTTGCCAAAGAAGCCACAGCCCAACACATTTGCAGAAAACTCTATCGCTACTTTGTCTACTACGAAATCACCGATGAGGTAGAGCAAAATGTGATTCTGCCACTGGCGCAGGAGCTCAAAGCCTCAAATTACGAGCTTAAACCTGTACTTACCACACTTTTCAGCAGTCAGCATTTCTACGATCTGGATAATCAGGAAAAAGAAGATAATAACACTGGCGGGATTATTAAATCACCATTAGAATTAATGATAGGAGCTTTCCGCTTTTTCAAAGTGGATATGCCTTCTCAGAATACCGATTTGAATCTTTTCTATGAAGCTTATGGGAAAGGGGTACTCAAAGTATTGAGTGATCAGGGGCTGGATTTTTATGAACCTTATGAAGTGGCTGGTTATGCGGCCTATCATCAGGCACCGGCATTTCACAGAAACTGGATCAGTACGAACTATCTGGCCAGAAGGTATGAGTTTTCACGCCTTCTTATTGAAGGAATAAAAAATGATGAAGATCAGCTGCTATATCAATTGGATATCGTGGCCTATGTTGATGATACAGCCAATATCACTGACCCAACTGATGCAGAAAAATTAGTGAGGGAGCTGGTAGATTATATGCTTCCTGAGGAAATCACTGAGGAGCGCTTCCAATATTTTCGTAAGACAATACTTCTGGATGAGTTGTCTGAGATCAACTGGAGAAAAGAGTGGGAAAAATTTCAAAGTACAGGAGATGACACAGCGGTAAGGGTTCAGTTGGAAAGCCTTATTCACACAATTATCCAATCACCAGAATACCAATTATCATAAGCATCAAATCATGAGAAGAAGAAATTTCCTTAAAAATATGTCTGCCGCTGGTGGAGCCCTGATGTTGAATGGCTTGCCACTAAGCGTGATGGGCCAGAGTGGAGAGATGCAAAGACTTGCCTCCAGTGGTAATAATGACAGGGTGCTGGTCATCATTCAGATGCACGGTGGTAATGATGGGCTGAATACTATTATTCCCATCAGTCAATATAGTCAGTATTACAATATCAGGCCAAACATTGCCATTCCTGACCATGGAAAACGACGCTATGTAACTTTGGATAGTACACTGAGTGAGGAAAAGCAGGCGGGAATACATCCTGATATGATTGGTGTAAAAGAGCTTTATGATCAGGGTAAAGTTGGTATTGTTCAGGGAGTTTCTTACGAAAACCTGAATGCTTCACACTTCAGGAGTCGGGATATCTGGTTTATGGGTGGTGATTATGATGAATACATTGGTTCGGGCTGGATGGGGAGATACCTGGATCATATTTATCCTGGTTATCCTGAGTCATATCCAACGGCTGATATGCAAGATCCTCTGGGGCTTGAAATTGGTAATGCGGTATCACTGGCTTTTCATAGAGCCAATGGGATTCCAACCGCTGTATCGGTAAGCAATCCTGAGCAGTTTTATAATCTGATCAATAGTGTAGGAGGGGAGCCTCCCGAATCCGTAGCCAATACGCACTACGGACATGAACTTCAGTGGATTATGGATATTGAGAAGAAATCCAATCAATATGCGGGTAGATTGAAGGAAGTTTTTGAAAAAGGAAACAATAGCCCTTCGGTACAATACCCAGAAACTTATCCCTACAATGCCCCCAAAAATTCACTTAGAAACGCTCTGGCTCCTCAGCTGAAAATGATTGCCCGACTACTCAGTGGAGGATGTAAGACCAAAATTTTCCTTGCTCGTATCGGTGGTTTTGATACCCATGCTTCTCAGGTAGAGAGCTATGATGCTACTATGGGGGTGCATGCAGCTCTGCTTTATCACTTATCCGAGGCAGTAAAAGCTTTCCAAAATGACCTAAAAGGCTTGGGACTGGAAGACAGGGTGCTTACCCTGACCATGTCAGAATTTGGCAGACGGGCAGCTTCCAACGGAAGTTGGGGAACAGACCATGGTACTTCAGCTCCCATGCTCATATTTGGAAATCATGTGAAACCCGGTATTACCGGAACTAACCCTGACCTATATGATCTGGACAGAAATAACCTCCGTATGCAACATGATTACCGTCAGGTATTTGGAGCAATCGTACAAGACTGGTTTGAAGCTTCTCCAGAGGCTATCCAAAAGACGCGTTTTGAAGACTTCGTATGGAATGATCAAAAACTATCTCTTATCGGCAATCCTGTATTAGGAGTGGAGAACGACTTTATCAAGGAGCGCTTTTATCTGGAACCCTGTTCGCCAAACCCTGCATCTTCACTTACACTCATAAAGTTCAGAATTAACACACCGAGTTTGGTTGAACTTAAGTTACTGGATCAGCAAGGTAAACTTGTAAAAAAGGTTTTGAGAGAGAGAAAAGCTCCTGGTGAACACCAATTGCATCTTGATGTTTCGACTTTGCCAAAAGGAGTATTTCATTTGATTTTACAGGCAGGCAGTTTTAAAAGTACCGAAAAACTGATGGTGATGTAAACACTGATTTACAATTTCTAGATTAAAGATTATAGTATGCTTTTTAATTCTGAAATGCAGTAGTTCTATATTTTTTTATCTTCCTTTATCCCTTTTCCCAAAGTAAAAAGTGGTGCTTTAAAATTTGACCTGCTAAAGCTTCTAGTCAAGTAGTAGTTGAGATTTTTGGCTTTATTCATTCTACCTCTCATATTTTTTGCATATTTACATTCAACATACTTTTTTTCACTGACAGTCAGTGTGTTTATTCTATATTTAAGACTGTGACATTGCAGCCATATATTCTGATAAAGATTAATTACGATAGTAATAGCTGAAATACTCAGCATCTACACTTGCTTTGAAAACTCACTTTGTAGGAGACTTACAGTTAATGTGAATGAGTTTCTGAGAAGATTGCCAGAAAGACCAATATGAGAAAAATTACATTTTCTTTAATAGCTTTTATCTTGATTTCCCCAGTAATTTTAGCTCAGGAACTGAAGATTGACAAAACACAACCTTTTCAAATCAGTGGTATCTATCCGCATCTGGCTTATTATAATGATGAGGGAGAATGCGGAACGGGTGCGGTAGTACCCTGGGCAGGCAGGCTCTGGGTAGTGACCTATGGACCTCATCTACCTTTTGGTTCATCTGACAAGCTCTATGAAATTACACCTGACCTGCAGCAAATCATTCGCCCCGAAAGTGTGGGAGGAACCCCTGCCAACCGCTTGATCCATAAAGAAAGTCAGCAACTTTTTATTGGTCCATACGCTATTGATACTGCCAGAAATGTAAAAGTTATTTCATATGAAGATGCTCCTGGACGGTATACGGGTACGGCGCGTCATCTTAGCAAGCCCGCTGAGATGGTGTATATGGGAACTATGGAAGAAGGTTTTTATGAAGTAGATGTCAATACTCTGGCAACCCATACGCTTTTTGTGGATGGAAATGTAGTAAGAAAGGAAGCAAACGCTGCCCAGTACGGTCCACTCTTGCCGGGTGCTCACGGGAAAGGCCTCTATTCAGGTCAGGGCGTTTTGGTGTATTCTAATAATGGTGAAGATGTACCGGAAGCCCTCAGAGAGTTTGACATCAAAGCAGGTTCGCTGGCAGAGTGGGATGGGGAGGAATGGAAAATCGTGCGCCGCAATCAGTTTGTTGAAGTAAGTGGTCCGGGAGGAATTTATGGTAATCCTAATCCTGAGACCGATCCTATCTGGGCTACGGGTTGGGATCATAAGTCAGTCATCTTGGGAGTGAGAGATAATAACAAGTGGAGTTTTTATCGTCTACCCAAAGCCAGTCATTCTTATGATGGCGCACATGGCTGGAATACCGAATGGCCACGGATTCGTGATATTGGTACTTCTGAAAACCCAGATTATTTAATGACCATGCATGGCATGTTCTGGCGTTTTCCTAAAACCTTTTCTTCAGAGAATGCCGCAGGTATTCGCCCCCGCTCTGCTTACCTGAAGGTTATAGGAGACTTTACGCGTTGGAATAATCAGTTAGTCTTTGGTTGTGACGATTCCGCCCAGAAAGAGTTTTTGAACAAACGCAAAGTAAAAGGTAATATTGAAGGTCCCGGCCAGTCCAATTCCAACTTATGGTTTACCTCTGCAGAGCTTCCTGATCAACTGGGACCAACTACTGCAGAAGGAGCAGTGTGGCTGAGTGAAGAAGTACCAGCCGATACACCCTCTGAGCCATTTCTTTTTGCCGGATGGCCTCATCGCTCCGCCTGGATCAAGAATGATGGAGAGCAAAGTGTAAAATTTACTTTGGAAGTGGACAAGCAAGGAAATAACGATTGGTCTACTTTAGAGAATATCAATATTGAGGCAGGAGCAACGGTCCACCTGGATTTTGATTCTAATGAGGCTGGAGAATGGATACGTATAGTAACCGATAAACCTACTACAGCCACAGTTCACTTTTATTATGCCGATCAGGAAAATAGATCTACTAGGGCCAATGCTATGTTTGATGGCTTATCTGAAGTAAACCAGGCAAACTCTATAGGAGGTTTACTATATGGACTTGGGGATAATCGTCGGGCATTAGGTGTCAGCGCATTTGGGATAGAAGGAAATAAGGCTACTGAATCAGGCTATTATGAGCTCAATGCTAATATGGAGTTGCAGGCAAAGGATGATGCTGAGACCCAAGATTTTATCAAAGAGAAATTTGCCATTCCGCAAAATGTAATCACCGTTGAAGAATCTTCAGTATTGATTGTAGATGATCAGGGGAGAAGATGGCGATTGCCTAAAAGAGATGAGTCATTTACACAATTGACTGATGCAGGAGTACTTCGGATTGCCCGGGAAGTGGCTACTGAACGTGACCTTTTCAACTGCCACGGTACTTTTTATGAATTACCTGCTGAGAATGCTGATGGATTTGCCAAGATTCGTCCGGTAAGCTCACACAATTTCAGAATTCACGACTATGCAAGTTACAGAGGTATGCTGATCATGAGTGGAATTGATCCTGATAAAGGGAAAGACAACCCACATATGATAGTTTCAGCTGATGGTAACGCTGCTATATGGGCAGGCGTGATTGACGACTTGTGGAAAATGGGCAAGCCTGTTGGAAAAGGTGGTCCCTGGAAAGATACTGTTGTCAAAACCGATCAGCCTTCAGATCCCTATCTCATTGGTTTTTATGATGAGCGTACTTTGTCCCTTTCTCATGATGGGGATAAAGCTGTGACTTTTACCATTGAGGTAGAGCCTATTGGACACGGACCTTGGATGATTTACCAAGAGGTAAGTGTTGCTCCGGGAGAGACTTTTGAACATACTTTTCCAGATAATTTTCAATCCCGCTGGATAAGATTCAGAAGTGATAAAAATGTGACAGCTACTGCCTGGTTGGAGTATAGATAACGTTTAAGGACAAAATTTTTGATTATAGATTTAGCTTGATACTACTGATTTAAAACCATTATGGATTTTTATCAACTTATGTTTTTTCTAATCTAAGTTAAAGTGCAATCAATTATTTTCTAAGGCTGTATTTGCCAAATTACTAAGTTCGTCAAACTCCATCCTTAGCGCTTCAAGTATCTTTTGGTATGCAGGTTCACCTGCCAGGTTGTGGTATTCTTCAGGATCATTTTGATGATCATACAATTCTTCATTTCCTGTATTGATTTGCTTATCCCATCGTGTGTATTTCCATCTTTCAGTCGTGATTGCTCCAGCAGTACCACCGTAGCTCACCGTATAAGCAGTTGTATCTTGAGTCTGGGTATCACTACCCCTAAGTACAGGCAAGAGACTCTTACCCTGGAGTATATCAGGTTTTTGATCAGATAAATCACAAAGATCAGCCAGAGTGGGATACAGGTCTATCAACTCCACAATAGACTGAGAAGTATTGCCATAATAGTCTTCGTAGCCCGGAGCTGAAATAATCATGGGCACACGTACACTTCCTTCCCAAAGGCTTATTTTTGACCAGCATTCATGTTCGCCCAGATTATAACCGTGGTCAGATATGAAGACAACGATAGTTTCATCACGAATTCCTAAGCGATCAAGGGTATTTAGTAGCCTGCCGACCTGTTCGTCCATAAAACGTACGCTCGCCATATAAGCACTGATGGTTTGTTTCTGTTGAGTCTCATTCATTCCCCATATTTTATCATTTTGCCTTCTGAGGGCTGAAGGTGGCACATTATCAGCCACTATGCCAGGGGGGAGTTTTACATCGCCCTCAGGGTAATGTTCAAAGCAGCGTTCCGGTGCAATTAAAGGAACATGAGGCCGTACCAATCCCACTGCCAGGAAAAGGGGAGACTCTGGTTTTAATTTCTGTTTGTTGGTACCATTTTCAGCCGGTTTGGTCGCACGGTTTTCCAGAATGGCTATCGCCTGGCTGGTAGCGAGATAATCAGTTTGTGTAGGTGCGAGTTCATCCGGCAGGATCATCCTGGCAAAGTTAGAGCCGTAATGAAGGTTTTTAGGAGAGAGCAATTCAAGTGTGCCGGAGCTTAAGGTTTCAGGGCCCATTACATTGTAAGCATAATCCCATGATTCCGGGTCGTCTCCTCCTGCGTCGCCACGCTCTATCCCACCTGGCACACCCATATGAAATATTTTGGATACCCTGGCGGTATAATAACCATTTTCACGAAAAAAGCCTGCCATAGAAGGATGGTCTGCCAGCGCAGGAGTTTCCGCACTATAGCTACCGAGCTGGTCATTATTTCCTAATACACCATTGGTTTCTGGATACAGACCACTCATTAATGATGCTCGGGAAGGTCCACAGATAGGGTATTGGCAGTAAGCCCTTTCAAAGCGCACACCCTCTCTGGCCAGACGATCCAGATTAGGCGTATGCTGATTGATATCCAGGTAGGGACCAATACGAGTGTTTAAGTCATCGGAAATGATAAAAAGTATGTTGGGAGTTTGAGCGTAGGCATTCAGGCTGATAATCAATAACAAAAAAGCAGTGATACGTATTTCTGATAACTTGAATAGTGGTGAACAAGCGGTTTTGAAAGTCATGGTATAGGTTGTTGTTAAAAATATTTCCTCGGAAAAGTATCTGAAAATGACCTTTTTTCCAAAGCAGGGGCTGAGCCTTTACTGAATGCAGACCATTTTTCCAATACCTGTAGCATAATTAATTGCAGTCTAATAAATATTTGCTTTTGAAATGTTCTTCAAGCAACCCTTCCGGCTGGTATCCCTGTATTGATCATACTGTTGCTCAATAAATCATTCAAACAGTTTCCAATTCAAAAATATCAGAGAGATGATTTTTTACTAAACTAATACCACCATGAAAACTCAAATGAAACTACTCAACCTCTTTATTTTACTGTCTTCCTTATTCCTTTTGACAGTCTGTGACGATGACGATGGGGAAGATCCTAGCCCCGATGCGTCCGGAGAAATTAATCTGGGTTCCAATGCTTCTCTGGGAGAATTTTTGGTAGATGGAAACGGAAACACACTATATTACTTTACCAGGGATGTCGGTGGAGAAAGTGCCTGCACTGGAGGTTGTCTTGACGCATGGCCTATCTATTATTCAGAAAATCTGGAAGCAGGCTCAGGCCTAGAGCAGGCTGATTTTGGTACCCTAAGCAGGACAGATGGTAGTATGCAAACCACTTACAACGGATGGCCGCTATATTACTATTCTCCTACCTCCGACGGAAACATAGAAGCTGCCGGGGAAACCAGTGGTGAAGGACGCAATAACGTGTGGTTTGTGGTCAAGCCTGATTACTCTCTGATGTTGGCCAATGCACAATTGGTGGGTCATGACGGCATAAACTACACCAGTGAGTATACAGAAGGAGATGAAGTGACTCAATATTTAACTGATGCCGATGGGCGTACGCTTTACATTTTTGTAAACGATACACGTAATACCAATAATTTCACCAATGAAGACTTTAGTAATGATGCTGTATGGCCCATTTTCTATGTGGGTATTGAAGCACTTCCCAGTAGCTTGAATGAGGCTGACTTCGGTGTAATCACTGTTTTTGGACGTGATCAGCTTACCTACAGAGGATGGCCATTGTATTATTTTGGTCAGGATGCAGAAAGAGGGGAAAACAAAGGAATAAGTTTCCCCAGACCAGGTATCTGGCCCATTGCTAACCTGGACACTCCTGAAGCGGAAGAGTGATCTAAGCTAATCATCAGTTACGTCCAGTGAAACTACATGTATTAGTGGCGTTACTCCATCGGCTTGGGTCTCCATTTTAAATGTTTTAGAACCGAAACCATTTAATTTTGCAACTGATCTTTATAGTACTGCTGTCCTGTTCTTAGGGTGTTGTGAAGTGCTTTACCCCCTTTCCATGTGGACTGCGTTTGGATGGAATCAGATAAGTGACTCAAACAATTGGGTATGTAAATTCACTATCACTTACTTCATTCAGCGTTGCGTTAATGTTTGAGGTTGGATTGCCGCTTTTGTCTGCTGAATGGAATAAGGGTGCCTCTTGCGCAAAAGATGTAATGGAGCATACAAATGCTGGCAAGGTGCTTATCAAAAATATGGGAAATAAATTTTTCATCTCTTAAATGGTTTAAGATTTGACTAATCTATAGCAGTTATGAAGCTATAGATTAGTCATAAGTGAATACATCATTTATTCTTTGACGATTCTGAAGGTCTGGGTATCCTTGTGGTCACTAATCTTAATAAAGTAAATTCCTTTGGGTAAGCTGCTTAGGTCCAACTGTTGGAGTGGCTGATCAGACACTTGTTGAAGCAAGGTATTTCCCAGTTTATCAAGGAGTTTGATTTCCGACCTGCCCTGCAAAGATTCTATCCTGATGTTGAGTGTTGAGGTAGCAGGCACAGGAAAGACCCTTAAGCTGCTTGCCGTATTAGTCCCCACATCGGTGACATAGAAACCTACGGTTTTGGTTACCCATGCCTCTCCCTGGGCATTGGGTTCAGCATAAGCAGTAGCCGAAAGCATATACGCTCCGGGAGGGAAACTTCTGCCAAAGTAGTCCTCTCCACTGTTTCTGAAAAGGGCATAAGGAGCAGTATTCTCAATATAGGAGTAATTGATAGGTCCACTGAGAACCACTTTGACACTGCCCACCACTTCAGGCATGGTATTCATCAGCACAGTGAGCTGGTGATTGGCGATGCTGTTGAGCTCAACTGTAGCGCCATTCTCCAGGGTAAACAGCCAGGTATCGGTGACGGCGTCATAAAGGTCCAGGCTGATAGCATAGAGCGGCTGCTCACTGTCAATAAGAGTAAAGCTGACAGTTTTGGGTGTACCGGCAACACCTTTAAGTAATTTATCGGAATAGGGCGTAGCGGTGATCTGGTACTGACCGGGCAGCAGTTCCTGTCCATTATAGTCTCCCCTGGGGTCATCACCGAAGAGAGCATAGGGCGCGAAGTTCTCAGTTTGTTGATGAAAAAGTGGACCAGATAAAGCCAATTGGACACTACCGACAGTGGGAGGGTAGGTATGGGCTTCAAAATTGAAGAGAGTAGTAGACAAATCATTGAGGTTGATGATATCCCCATGGTTGATGACCTGAATTTCCTGATTGGCATCAGCATTGATAAGGGTAATATTACTGACAGAGAGAGGAGATCGGTTACCTTCCAGCTTCACTATCCAGAAGTCAGAGCCACCACGGCTGTCTTCGGACTTATCACCGGAGGCATCAGAATTAGAGGAACCTGAGATAATCAAGCCCCCATCCTGGGTCATGGTGATATGATGAGGTTCATCATGGTCAGTTCCTCCTATGGTTTTGTCCCACAGGATGTTACCCTCCGCATCAATCTTGATCAGCCAGTAATCATTTGCACCTACACTAGGCTCAGTTTTATCGCCATCCGCGGAGCCGGAATGTCCTGCCAAAATAAACCCACCATCATCAGTAGCAATAGTACTGCTTAAATTATCAGGCCCTCTTCCTCCATACTCTTTTCTCCAGAGTTCATTGCCAAGCTCATCTGCCTTAATGACAAAATATTCAGCGGAGGGCTTTACGGGAACATCATAGCCATAAAACCACTCTTCAGCTCCCAGTAAGTACTTACCATCTAAAGAGACACTAATATTGATCTTGCCATAATCCCAGTTTCCGACACTATATACATTACTCCATAGTTTATTTCCCTCGGCATCAATTTTTGCCAGCCATAAGTCGTCAGGAAAATTAGTAACAAACCCTCCCAGAGCAAAACCTCTATCAGCAGTAAGTATGATACTTTCCAGCCCCATATGGATAAATGAGTTGAATTCAGTAAATTCTAATGCTTTAGTCCAGAGCACATCACCATCCTTGTCAATTTTGGTAAGTATATATGTAAAATATCCTTCCAGCAGTAAAAACTCACCATCATCAGCGGGGCTAATGACCAGGAAGGGGTCACCTTCAATGATTTTATCCCAGATTTTATTACCCTGGGAGTCTAATTTGACCAGCCAGTTGCCGGTTTGGGTAGCGGTTTTATTTCCTGAAGCGCCGGAAGCAGAATGACCGGCAAGTAAGAAGCCTCCATCCTCAGTAAGGAAAGCTTCAATGAGTGTTTCTCCCTCAGTCCCTCCAAAGGTTTTATCCCACAGTTTATTACCCCGGGCATCGGTTTTGACTACCCAGTAGTCAGAGTCTCCCTTACTGTCCTCACTTTTCTCTGCTGAGCTGTTGGAGTCTGAAGTCCCCGCGATCAGATAGCCTCCATCAGGGGTAGGGATGGCATTGGCAGGGATATCCTCCATCATACCACCCAGGGTTTTGTCCCATTCCACATCAGGCCGGGCGATAGCAGTGTTCTGTATGAGTTGGAAAGAAAGCGTGGTAGCAATACTAGCTTTACCCAAGAGGTAGGGCGTAGCAGTAATGGTATATTCTCCCACTGGCCATTCCCTCCCATTGAGATTCCCATTGTCATCCCCGAAGAGGGCATAAGGTAATCTGCGTTCGGTCTGCTGATGGTTGATAGGGCCAGTGAGTTCAAATACCACACTGTCCACAGTTTCAGGTTGGGTATGCGCTTCTATGCTGAATGCATTAGTGCTAAGTTCCGCCAGGTTGATGACATCACCCTCTTTGAAGGCTTGAACTTCAGTATCTGACTGGGCATCTACCCAGCTCAGTTGTTCAATGAAAGTATTATCCTCAGCAATGGCTTTGACGGCCCAGAAGTCATTACCGCCCCGGCTATCCTCACTTTTATCTCCTGAAGCATTGGCGTTAGAGGTGCCTGCCAGGACAAAGCTACCATCCGGACTTTGGGTCATGCTCTCAAAGAGGTCAGCACCTTCACTGCCGATGGTCTTATCCCAGGTAGGATTGCCTTCACTATCCACAATGACTGCCCAGTAATCCATCTCTCCTTTGCTGTCCTCACTTTTATCCCCTGAAGCATCAGAATCAGAAGAACCACCCAGCAGGTAGCTATCACTATTGAAAGGCATCATATCGTAGAGCTGATCACTAGCACTCCCACCAATGGTCTTGTCCCAGAGCACATTTCCCTCATCATCTGTTTTGACGATCCAGAAGTCAGTATCCCCTTTGCTGTTCTCAGATTTATCGCTGGAGGCATCAGAGTTGGAGTACCCCCCCAGGAGGTAACCACCGTCAGGAGTAGGCAGGATGCTGTGTAGTTCATCATCCCCATTACCACCGATGGTCTTGTCCCAGAGGACATTGCCTTCAGCGTCTAGTTTGATGAGCCAGTAGTCATAGCCTCCTTTACTGTCTTCACTTTTATATATTGAGGCATCAGCATTAGAGTATAAAGCGACCATAAATTCACCATCCTCGGTTTGCACAGCACTACCCATTTCGTTATTAGTTGAAGCAAATGTTTTATACCATACAATATGACCTCCGCTATCTAATTTAAATATTACTCTACCGTATTCAGGAGTTTCTGCAAACGCTATGAAGCTACCATCCGATAATGCTATCAACTTATTCAAAACTTCAGCTTGAGAAACAAAACCTGTCTGCCATAAGGTATTGCCAGCTTCATCAGTTCTAATAATCTTTAAACTAAATTGGCTAAAGCCTCCAAATAAGAAGCCTCCATCATCCAGGGCTATTGCTGTATGTAAAAAATCCCAGTCACTGTCCCTGTAGTCAGCAGGAATATGACCATATGACTGATCCCAAAGCTTGTTGCCAGATGCATCCACTCTGATAATCCAGTAGTCAGGCCCTCCCAGGCTTTCAGCATCTTTGTCACCACTAGGACTGGAATAAGATGTGCCCGCAAGAAGATAACCTCCATTAGCGGTAGATACTACACTACTGAGTTCATCGGAACTTCCTCCACCAAGCGTTTTATCCCATTGCAGAATAAGTTGGGCATAGACTGAAAAGGTGCATAAACTCAAGAAAAGACTGAGTGTAATGAAAGCGGGGTAGATGTGATTTTTCATGATTGGTTGGTCGGTTTTATAAGAGAAAAGATGAAAGTAATTTGGTGAGCATTACAAATTCATCTTTTCTGATAAGGGTTGATAGTAAATAAAAAGCAGGTACACCCTGAAGATAATGAACTTCAGGATAATTTACCTGCTATTTATTTTTAGATTACTGTATGCTAATTTCCTTTTTGGGTGCCTTTTTGACTTCTTCCTTTTTAGGGATGCTAAGCTTGAGCAGCCCATCTTCGTATTTCGCTTTTATATCCTCAGCTTTTACAGTTTCGGGCAAAGAAAATGAACGAGAGAATGATCGGTAGTTATATTCTCTTCTGCGATAATGCTTTTTATCTTCCTTGCTTTCATCTTCTTTTTCTGAACTTACAGTGAGCATACCGTTTTCCACCTTGATATGAAAATCTTTTTTGCTCATTCCCGGTACAGCCATTTCAATGGAGAATGCATCCTGCTCTTCTTTAATGTTGGTGGCGGGTACACGAGAAAGCCACTGGCTATCAGCATCAAACCAGTCATCATCAAAAAAACTGGAAAACAAAGCAGGGAAATCGCTCAGGATTCTTTTGGGTTTTGTGATCAGGTTCATGACTTTTTTAGATTTTGTGTGTAACAAAAAATATGTATCGAAAGTAATTCGCTGAATTTTACTTTTCAATGATCTAGATTAGACTGGGTGATGACTTATATCATTGACAATTTTGATAAAATAGAAGCTTAATGGGCTACTTACAGCTTCCAAAGCTGCATATTTTCCACACAAAAGAATAAATTTCAAGCTGACAAAAAGTCTCGGTACTACTGTTAAATCAATTGGTTTCGTTTATGTTTTTATGTCTATTCGCTTTTTTCAAATCTCCCGCTTTTCTCAGTAATTTTGATCCTGAATATCACCTCCGCGCTCTGTGGTTTGGTAGAGAGTCGTTTGGTCTGTATATCCCAAAGAAAAAGGCTGTATACACTTATCTGGAAAGGAGTGAGGCGGTTTTTTAATATCTGCATAGCTTCCTCTGCTTCTTCACCTTGCAATTCTTCAAAAGTACCCTGTACGATTACGCTCCGCCAGTTGGCCAGGTTATCAATCTGATCCACCTCAAAGCAGACGTTAGGATTGCGGCGCATCATCTCTACTTTGGTGCCCTCCCGGGTATGACTGTAAATGTAAGATTGATGGTAGGCATAAGCGATGGGAACTACATAAGGTATGCCGTCAGCACAACAGCCAAGCCTGCCGGAAAGATTGCTGATCAGTAGTGTGTCAATCTGATTGTTCGTTAATTGTCCAGTCATGGCAAAAGTATTTAGCAAAATTGAAAGTTAAGCTTAAGCATTTCAATATGGGATTTGTGCGCTTAGTATACAATGATTTTTATCATAAGAAAAATATACCTGATACATTATTCTCCCGAAGTACGGCAGAGCGAAATAAGTTAATCACCATCCTCTATATTTTCAGAACAGCCGCTCCCTGTACATTGCCGGTGCGTAAATCACTGAGCGCTTCATTCGCCTGGGCCAATGTATAGATTTGAATTTCTGTACGGATAGGTACCTGGGGTGCTAATCGGAGATACTCCTGCCCGTCTTTTCTGCTCAAGTTGGCTACCGAACGTATTTGTCGCTCTTCCCATAACAGCTTATAAGGAAAAGATGGTATATCACTCATATGAATACCACCGCTCACTACGATTCCACCTTTATCACTGGCTTTCAAGGCTTCTACCAGCAGGGTACCGACCGGGGCAAAAAGTATAGCTGCATCAAGGGGCTCGGGAGGAAGCAACTCCGAAGAGCCTGCCCATACTGCTCCTAGCTTTCTGGCAAAAGCCTGTCCTTCAGTATCACCGGCTCGGGTAAAAGCATATACCTCTTTGCCTTGTGAAACTGCAAGTTGAGTGATCAGGTGGGCGGCAGCACCAAAGCCATAAATGCCAAGCCTAATAAAATGATCACCACACATACGATAGGAACGGTAACCAATCAGGCCGGCACACATCAATGGTGCGGCATGTAAATCGTCATACACCTCCGATATATGGAAACAGTACTGTTCGTTTGCCACCGTATATTCTGCATATCCACCGTTGATAGTGTAACCGGTAAACAGCGCGTTTTCGCACAGGTTTTCTTTATCCCTAAGGCAATAGCGACAATGTCCACAGCTAAACCCCAGCCAGGGAATACCTACCCTATCTCCGATTGCAAAGTGTTCAACTTCTTTACCTACTGCCACTACTGTTCCTATAATTTCATGACCCGGAATAAGAGGTAGTTTAGGTTGGTCTAGTTCCCCGTCCAGGATATGCAGGTCAGTACGACACACACCACAGGAATGTACTTTGATCAGCAGCTGGCCTGCTTGCGGATGTGGAGTTGGAAGTGTCTGGAGCCTAAGTGCTTCTCCGGCTTTTTCAAGCACCATAGCCTGCATCTGAGAAGGAATTTTGTCCATAAGGCTGTTAATTTATATGATATGATGTAAAGCACAGCAGTACATACTTTCATCCTAAGCAAACAGATATTGATACTTTATATCTTCACTTAAAGTGCAAAATAGAGAAAAAGCAGTTTAGTAAATTACCCATAAATGTCATCTCTCACGATGATCTATATCATTGGTTCTGAGTAGCCAATATTGGAAATTTATACCATTACTAAAATCTCCAAGCATGAAAGCTTTATTTCTGACAAGTTTGATGCTGGTCCTTCCCTGGGCAGACAACCCCTTGATGGAAAAGTTTCAGGCAAACGAAGAAGTACTCATCAATAGCAGAGTATCCCATGACCTGTATCTGGCTGGAAATCAAATTACCATCAATGCACCGGTGGATGGAGACGTAATGGCTGGAGGTGGAATAATTTTGATCCGGGACAGTATTGCTGATGACCTGGTATTGGCGGGTGGTGAGATAAGTATTGACGGGGTGATAGGAGAGGATTTGTTAGTCATGGGTGGTGAAATAAAAGTAATGCAGTCAGTGAGAGGTGACCTGATCGTGATGGGAGGAGATATTACGATTGATGAAAATGTGAGTATCGGGCAGGATTTGGTATTGATGGGTGGTCAGGTTCATAGTCAAGCTTTGGTAGAAGGAGAAGTGCTTGCTCGTGGTGGGACTTTGTATTTCGGTGGCAGCTGTGAAAAAATGCTGGATGTGCAGGGCGGAAAGGTGGATATCAATGGAACAGTAAGAGGAGAGACAAAACTAGCTGCCGAAACTATCAGCATTGGCAATAATGCTCAATTTTACAGTACCGTACACTACTGGACAGATGATGATGATGTGAATTTTGGAGAAAGCCTTATGGATGGTGTACAGGCTCAGTACGATGTAGGGCTTAAGCCGGGAGAAGAATCTTTTTGGACAGATCAACCTTGGAGTTGGATACCCCTTGTACTCATTTACCTTGGCTCTGTACTGCTGCTCATTTTTCTAATCCATACATTTCTTCCCAAAATTATGGAAAAGGGAAGCACCATTCTTTATGAAGATACAGCAAGAAGCTTTGGGTATGGGGTGCTGTATTATGTAGGCGCTCCATTAATCATTGTATTGATGCTAATGACTGTCATAGGTATTCCTTTAGGCCTTTTTTCTTTGTTTCTTTACATCTTTAGTGTACTTTTTGGTCTAACCTTCAGCTCAGTTGTGATTACTTATTTAGTCAAAAAGCATTACCACTACGATTGGGGAAAAGGTTTGATGATAGCAGTATCATTTGTCATATTCATATTACTCAGATTACTTTCTATGATTCCCTTCTTAGGGTTCATGCTGGTAGGCTTGATGGTGGGAGCCGCTATAGGGGCTTTAATCCTTTCCTTTTTTCAGAAAGAAAAAACAATACATACACAAATTGTTTAATACTTAGAGCATGTTTAAATTTTGAAAAGAGCAGGTCAGGACGTAAACTTTGGGTCAACCAAAACTCAAAAGTTTATGC